>JAHFFW010000031.1 GCA_023247725.1 Candidatus Omnitrophota bacterium
GACGAGCTTGCTTCTTCAGTTTTACACAATGGCTTTTTTGGCTCATGGGTTATCTCCTCTCGGAAGATAATACCATGAAATTATAAACCATTAACAACTAACTTAACAATGTACTAGAAGCAGGATGCAGAGGATAAAAATGTTTCTTGGATGTGCTTTAAAATCCTGCCTCTTACTTCTCTGCTTCTTGCTTCCTTGCTTCATTTTTCATTGGCCTCTTCCGCGCGGAGCTTACTGATTTCACTGTCGAAAAAGAAGACACCGCGTGGATCAGTTCCCGTGATGCGGGTCAAATCCAGGATGGAATTAAAGAGCTTTTCTTCCTCGTGCTGTTCAGAGACATACCACTGCAGGAAATTGAAGGTGGAATAGTCTTTTTCCTTCAGGCACAGGTCAACCAAACTGTTGATCGATTTGGTGACTTTGATTTCATGTTCCAACGCAAGTTCAAAAATTTCAAAAATGGATTTGAAATCATTCGGCGGTTCTTTGACTTCCGAAACAAGGCCGTGTCCGCCCGCCGCGTTGACATAGTGCAGGAGCTTCCGCATATGTTGGGTCTCTTCCTCTGATTGGGTGTAATGAAACGCAGCGGAATGCCGCAACCCTTCTTTCTCGCACCAGGAAGCCATGGCCAGGTAATGATTCGAAGCGTACGCCTCTTTGGCGATTTGTTCGTTCAAGGCGGTCTCGATCTTCTTTGATAGCATGACGACTCCTTTCCTAACCAAAACACCGTACTAAAAGAATTCCCGAAATTCTGTTCCCTCTGCCTTTTCCGGAAGTGACGGTCACTTCCGGCTTCCATTGAATGATATTTTGAGTGCATTTTTTCACTTCACATCTTCCACCCAGACCAATTTGGGGCCAAGCGATTTTTTTTGCATGGCGTCGTAAAATTTCTTATCGGCGGTAACCAGCGAGCAATTTAGGCCAGCCGCTAACGCCAGGTATAGGCTATCATAAACGCTGAGGCTGAAACGACC
This sequence comes from Candidatus Omnitrophota bacterium, assembly GCA_023247725.1. Taxonomy (GTDB): domain Bacteria; phylum Omnitrophota; class Gorgyraeia; order Zapsychrales; family JAHFFX01; genus JAHFFW01. Next base: position 987 of record JAHFFW010000031.1, read on the forward strand.
GGCAAAAGCCCAGGCAGCATCAAGCAAGGATTTGGATGCGTAGGTTAAAAGTGGAAAACGCAAGAAATCCTTAAGGATGGCGCTGGCTTCTTCGAGAGTGATTTCCTTACGGATGACCCTTTTGTAAAGGGCATTGCCAACCTCGGCCCAGATGGGGTCCGGAGCCGAAAGTTTCTCCCCACATATCAGTACCCTTTCGGCAGCTTGCGAATGGATTTCTGGCAGGAACCACTTCACCGCAACGCTGGCATCAACAACCAAGGCAGTCAACGATTCCGATCCTCACGGATGAGCTCAGCGCTATCCTTTAACTTCCGGCCACCCAGATCTTTCCTCCATCGGGCCGAAATGGAAGCCGCTTCTGTGGCCAAAAATGCCGTCGCCTCTGACAAGATGGCCTTGATTTCCCCTTGCAAGGATCGCCCATGCCGTTTGGCAATCACTTTTAATCTTTTGACGAGCTGGGCATCGAGATCTCTGACAAGTATCGTGTACATTCATTCCTCCTCTCGGCTTATGATATCAGAATGATATCACGATCCAAGAATCTGTCAATCTCCGGCTTTCGTTATAGCCTCAATCAAAACTCCAAATGATTAAGTCTCTTGCACCTCACGCTTCATGCGTTCCAATTCCTTCTCTTTCTGTTTAAAAAGCATTTCCAACTTGTCGTATTCGCTTTTGGCGATCCAATTGATTTCTTTTGTTTCCTTGCTCAATTGGGCATTGGCTTTTCTTAATTCGGAAACTTCCTTTTTATACTGCTCCAGCGTGGCTTCCAGATTGGCCAATTTGGCTAAAAACGATTTTTTTTCGCTATTGAGTGAATCGTGTTCCCACTTAAGTTCGGTGAGCTCGCGCTCCTGCCGTAAGCGCAGGGCGTGTTCTTCTTCCAATTCCCTTTCCGACTTAAGGAGATCTTTTTTCAGCTGTTCTTCTTCAGCCAGGGTTTTGTCGACGGAACTCTGCTCCTTTTCTCTCCAGCTTTTCTCTTGCGCCAGTTTTTCCTGAAGCTGCCGATTGCGCTGTTTTTCCTGCTGGAGGTCCTTGGCGCCCTGTTTTTCCCGGCGCTCGGAATCGGCAATTTGGTTGCGCAGGGTGACGATATGCTTTTCCAGACGACTCACCGTCAATTCCCACTGCTGGTCATCTTCGGTGGGCGCTACCTTTCGTTCTCTCCGGCGAGATTTTTTGCTATCACCGGGGAACCAAAAGAGGACACCCAGAGTAACCGCGGTTAAAAAAACGACCAGTGCAATTAAGAAAGAAAAAGCCGACATTGTTCCTTATTTAGCTTTTAAGCTCATGAGCGGCTGGGCTCCTTATCTCAACCAAGCTTGAACCAGCAGCTTAGGAGCACCGGAGCTAAAGAGCTTACCCCGTTCGACGTTAAGATTATCCTATTTTCCCTCTTCCTGCAACAACCGCTCCAGATTCTGCCGGGCCGGGGCAAAGTCAGAATTTTTTTCCAGGACCCGCTGCAAGATTTGTAAGGCTTTTTTGGGTTGTTGAATCTGGATATAACAGAGTGCAAGATTCGTTGCAGCTTTTGGATCGAACGGATTTAGCTGGAATGCTTCTTCAAAATTTTTCATCGCCGGTCCTATTTGTCCTTGACGCAGCCACAACACTCCCAAATTGTTATACAGAACGGCGTCTTGTGGATCAATGACCATCGCCTTCTCATACATCTGTTGAGCGACGGAAAGATTTTCCAAGGCCTCATAACAATGGGCCAAATCAAAATAAATCCCCTTCCTGAACCCCTGGTAAACCCTCCTGGCGGGCGACAGCCGGGTTTTCGCTTCATACCCTTCCATAATCTTTAAGGCCCGCTGCAGTTCTTCGATGGCCTGCGGATACCGACGAGCGAAATAATATGCCTTTCCCAACAGAATCCGGGCGCGTCCGAATTCCGGCTCAAAGCGCACCGTCCGCTCGAACAGCGGGATTTCACCGCGCCAAATGGTATTTTGCCGGATGGTTAAACCAAGGGAGGAAAAACTCAGAATGAGGCAAAAAACCGTTCCCAAGATCGTAACGTTTCTGGGATTTCCCGGCCGCAAAAGATTCCGGATCATGACCATGGCAAACCATAGAAATCCAACTAAGGGAAAATAAAGGAAATGTTCGGCAGCTTGAACTAGCGAATACTCATTGACTAAAGAAATAAGATTTAAGGCCGGTAACAGCGCGATCAGAAACCAGCCTAATCCGAACAGTGCCTGCGAGCGGTCAATAGGTGACCAACGGCGAATCATAAAATAAAGAATCACGAGGACCGCGAATAATCCCACCCCACCTGCCAGCCATGATTCCAATAAATTCACACAGCGGTAGTAATGCAGATCGAGTGGCCAGACAATGAGTCCCACGTAAGTTAACAACAGACGCGGGATGGCCAGGAGTCGTAAAATAAGATTATCACTTTGGTTTTGCCAAGAACCGATGGCGAAGCCCGTGACGGTCTGTCGCCACCAAAGGTAACCGAGCGCCACCACAACGTAGCCGGTCCAACGCAGGAGCTGCCCGCTTTTGCCTTCTTTTTCCGACGGGAGAAAGTACTCCATGAGTGGCACGAGGAGACACACAACGATGGCCTGCTCCTTGGTCAAGAGCGCAGCGGCAAACAACATTAAACCAAGGATATAATACCCCAAACCCGTGTGCGGATCCTCTTGCTTGAGAGATTCCCGATAAGTCAGCAAACTCAACAAACCGAAAAAGACAAACAGCAGATTGGAAATGCCGGCGACACAGGCCACGGCTTCGGTTTGGACCGGATGGATCAAAAAAAAGGCAGCCATGAGGGCAGCCTGGAGCCAGTTGAAAGGTAGAAACAGCAAGAAAACGAGAATGCCATTCAACGCATGCACACCGATATTAAAGGCGTGATAGGCGTAGGCATTTAAGCCGAAGGCCTGATACTGCCAACGATAAAGGACATCGAGGAAAGGTCGGTAATAAGGATTGATCAGGGCCGGTTGGGAGGCGGGAGTAAATTCCGGAATCAAGATCCTCTTTAATCCAGGCCATTGCCGAATGGCGGGGTTGGTTTGAATAAAAAAAATGTCGTCATGAACAAAGGGATGAAAAACGGCGTTGGCATAACAAATGACGGTCAAGGACAAAAAAAGAACAATGATCCAGGGGATCATATCCTTTGAATCGGGGGCGGTCAGGCTGTCCTTCTCCTTGATTGGCAAGATTCTCTCCATCGGGGAAGAATCGGCTTAACTATTTTGTTATCCATTCGCCGTTCTCATTCTGAATCTTGTCCCCGGGCTGGGCTCGGTCAAATTGTTCTTGCGCAAATACTTTTTCAATGGTGGGCAAAGAATCCGTCAGGTTATGCTGTTTGGCGATGGTTTGATAAATCATTTTCCGATCCCGATTTTCCGTATCCGCAAGTCCTCTGGCTGATTCGTCGTTGGTCAAAACCTCCACATATCCGCGATTGTTCTCTCCGATGAAACCGCGGTGCTTAAGCTCATTAAGCTCATCATGCCGAGCCTTGCGGCCATCCAAGGCGCTTTTTAATTCGGGGGTCATTTCCTTGATCTCATAACCGGCTTGCACCGGTGTGACGAGCTCTCCCCAACCCATTAATCCGAGGGAAAAAATGATCGATAAAAATATCCCGTGGTACCATTTCCTGGTCATCGTGTCCTCCGATCTTGATCCTTTGCCTTCAAGGTCTCTTCATTCGTTTGACCGCTTACATAGTCCTCGATGGAACTCGCGGTATCTTTCAGTCCTCTAATATCCAAAGTGACATGGGCATTGATCGTGATAGGACGGTTAGGATCCCCCACGGCCTTGACAGTGCAGCCGGTTAATGCAAGTAAAATAAGAAGGTAAATTCCGGCAAGAAATCCCCCAGCGAATTTATTATTCATGTGTTCCTCCTTTGAGCGGCAGCATCCTCATCAGGACCTGGTCATAAAAGTCCTTGATGCCTGTCCCAGGTTCAAAATTGATGGTGAAATCCATATTGAGATCGAGGTCCAGATTGGCGCTTTTGATATTCCATACACCCGCCACCTTTTCGGGGACGATACTCTGAAAGGTCAATCTGGCTTTTTCAACGGGAATGACACCGTCGGTGCGGATCAGGGCCTCCAATTTTTTCTTTTGCAAATCAAAAGGGACATACTCCATAATTGGCTTTAACCATGCCGCCTTGATCTTTCCTCCTTCCGGAATATCAAGATCACTTTCCAGGGTTGCAATTTTTTTCAACCCTCCCTCGATCTTCGCAGTGCCGCTCACCTGACCTGACATCTTTGAATAAATGCTGGTATCGGCTGGCTGCAATGAGTCCAAATCAATCCGGGTCAGATTTAATTCTATACTATAATTAACCGGGGGCGTGTAATCCACGAATATTTTGCCGGTCACTGTTCCACCATAGGCGTTCGCCGTCCATCCTTCCAATCGAATCTCCCGTGCATCGACCTCCAAAGGGGAATGGACATCGGTCATCGAGACCTGTCCCAAACCCACTCTGGCCAGATGCAAATCTCCTTTGAGGGAGGTGAAGTGACGGGAGGAAAGCTGGGCGATCGCACGCAGATTCCCTCTCTCAAGAGCAATGCCGGATGACTGGGCGTCACAACCATCCATATCAATATCCGCGTCTAAATCCCTTTTCCAAAATGGTTGTTTTAAAGCCATCCGGATGGAGCTACATTGCAGGTCCCATAACTCACGATCCTTCTGTATGCTGACGTGAACGTTGTCTAAGTCCAGAGCGGTCGGAAAGTGAATCGTTTTTTTCTGGTATTGAAAAACCGTGACGGTGGCCGCCGGTTGGACCCTTTTGAGGGTCTGATTCAGTAAAAACTTTTGAAATCGTTGATTGAAGACGAAAACCCCGCCGAGACCTGCCGCGGCCGCCAAGGCAATGCAAAGAAAAAAAAGGACCGGCCTAAAATGAATTTTCATTCGAGATGTTGACGGGCTCTATCCCACGAACGAAGGGCCTTGGCCGCCCCCCCAAAACGAGGCGGCCAAGGCCCCATTTTTTTCCTTAACTACTTTTTACTTTCCTGTTTGATTCTCTCGATATGGGCCTGCACCTGGCCAAACAGGATATCCAATTGCCCCAATTCATTCTGGATATTGGCGTCTCCGGCCTTGGCCATCTGCTCGATCCGAAGACAGCAGGCATGCATGGCTTTGGCGGAAATGTTGCCGGAGGAACCTTTCAAAGAGTGCGCGACACTCTTGATGGTTTCCAGATCTTTTTTGCCGACGGCATCGGAGAGATTTCTCCGTTTTTCCTGATAGTCCTGTTGAAAAATATCGAACAATTCCAGCATCAAGTCCTTATCGTCCTGAACGCGTTCTAAGAATTCTTTGACATCAATGGCTTCGCTCATCGCATGACCCTTTTTTGAATTGATTGACGATGGCCTCGTAAAGTTTTTCCCGCTCGATCGGTTTGGCAATAAATCCATCCATCCCAACCGCGAGCATCTTTTTTTGGTCATCGTCCATGACCCGGGCCGTCAAGGCCACAATGGGGACATGCTTTCCGGTTTTTTTCTCTTCGTCCCGGATCAACTTCGTTGCTTCTAAACCATCCAGAACGGGCATTTGCGCATCCATAAGGACCAGATCAAAGGCCTGCTGCCTCAAGGCCGTGATCACCTCTTGACCGTTCGTGACCGCGGTGACGGTCCATCCTTGTTTTTCCAGCATCTTGACCGCAATCTTCTGATTAACAATATTATCCTCGGCGAGCAAGATTTTCAAGCGGTCAATGTCTTTGCTGTAAGAAACCTTCTCAATGGCCTCTTCCAATTTTTTGACGGCGTCAGGATCGCGTTTGGGAATCTTAAATCTCGCGGTGAAATTAAAGGTGCTGCCTTTGCCTTCGGTGCTCTCAACCCAGATTCGCCCATTCATCATATCCACGAGCCGCTGGGAAATGGCCAACCCCAGTCCCGTGCCGCCATAATGCCTTGCCGTCGAGACATCGGCCTGGGTAAAGGCCTCGAAAATCAAACCCAGCTTGTCTTTGGGGATCCCAATCCCCGTGTCGGTCACGGTAAAATAGAGTTCGCATTCCTGGTCTGTTCGCGAAGAGATATGAACGGTCGTCGTAATCCCGCCTTTATGCGTAAATTTGATTGCATTATTGATCAAATTCACTAGGACCTGACGCAACCGGACTGGATCGCCGATCAAAACCTGCGGGACATCGGTAGAAATATTATTGATGAGCGCCAAATTTTTTTTGTTGGCCAAAACCGATAATCCTTTGACAACACTTTTGACGACATTGGGCAGGTCAAATTCAATTGATTCCAAAGTCATTTTACCGGCTTCCACCCTCGACAAATCCAAAATGTCATTGATCAACCCCAGCAAATTGTCGGCGGCGTCCTTGGCGACGCGCAGATTCTCTTGCTGTTCGGGGTTGAGTTCCGTATCCAAGGTCAAATCCATCATTCCCAGAATCGTATTCATGGGCGTGCGGACTTCATGCGACATGTTGGCCAGAAAAAGGCTCTTGGCACTGCTGGCTTCCTCGGCCGCCATTTTGGCCTGAACCAGCATTTGCTGGAATCGTTTTTGTTCGGTGATGTCCTGCAAGATTCCCACGGACCCCGTGATTTTTCCTTCGGCGTCTTTGAGCACATTGATGGATAAATCCACGTCGATCACTTTACGATCCTTGCGAAGGATCTTGGTTTCCAGATGGTGCCGGGAACCGGTTTTGCGGATATTCTCCGCCAAAATCTTTTTCCATTCTTCCGCCGGATAAAGGGAACTCACCGGCCGCAGGTACAGGTCTTCTTTCTTCAGGCCAAAGAGCTGTTCGGTGAATTTATTCCAGGAAATGATGCGCTGTTCTTCATCGGTCAAGGTGATCGCCGCCGCCGAATTGTCGAGGATAATGCGAAATTTATTTTCCGACTCACGAATTTTTTGTTCCGCTTGTTTTTGCTTGGTGATATCACGCATGATCCCGATCGAGCCGGTCACGTTGCCTTTGGCGTCTTTCAGAATGGAAACCGAAAGATTGACATCCAAAAGACTGCCGTCTTTTTTAATGACCTTCGTTTCGATATCCGAGAGCATGCCGCGCCGCCGGATGCGAAACGAGCGCATCCTTCGCCATTCGTGGGCAGGATAAAGCTCCCGCACGGATTTGTTAAATAAATCTTCTTTCTGCATTTCCAGGACCTTCTCGGCGAAAGGATTCCAGGCGATGATGCGTTCATTTTTGTCCGTCACGGTGATGGCGGCAGCGGAATTGTCGAAAACAATTTTAAAAAGCTCGCGGGACTCCTTAAGGGCATCCTGAGCCATCTTCCGGGCGGAGATATCCTCGATGACGATATCAATATATTGGCCGCGCTTGCCATCAAGTCTCGCCCGGGTGGCCCAAACCAACCCCCAAAACGAGGTCTTATCCTTGCGTTTTAACAACACTTCTTCATTCACGGAACCATGACGCAAGGTCCGCGACATGAGGGATTTGAACTGCTGGGCATTGGAATACAGATCGGCAGGGGACTTTTGGGAAATTTCGTCGGAACCAAAACCAACCATGCCCAAGAAGGCACGATTGGCGTAAAGAATCCGACCTTTCAAACCAGCGGAGGTGCGATAAACTCCGATTTTCAGATTGTCGAGCAGATCTTTATATTGAAAATCGGCGCTCTTCATAAAGCCGGCAGCAAAAATGCCTTCTTTCTAAAATTATTTATTCCGGGAGAATTTGATATTCTTGAGAATGGCGAATAAATTAAAAAGGCTGATCATGACCGTCAACGATATCATACAGACCCGCATGACCGAAGTCCAATCCTTTTCAAAATTTTGCGGCAAGAACCCGTTGGCGATGTAGCCGATGATGATCAAAGCAATCCCCAGGGAAGAACCGGCAAGGACAAAGATCAAAAACGAAAATAGAAACGACAAAAGGATCACATAACCGTTGTACAGGAACAGATTCCCTTTGGCAATTTTGCTCGCCGCTAAGCCGATTCTTTCCATATGATTCCCAATTACCGGTTATCCGGCAATCTGGTAATTCGGAAATGATGACCCGGATCTCCGGATGACCGGATTGCCATTTGGTAACTCAATAACCCTCGGGGGAGCTTTTATCATCGGGGTCACAAAACTACCCGACCTTTCAACTAATGGATCGCATCTTCTGCCTTGATCCGTTCAATCTCCTTTTTGGCGGCGGTTTTCCGGTCATGCAGATAAGGATGCGACCTTAAGATCAGCGGAACGCTTCCCTGTTCAGATTTTTCATTCAGAATTTCAAACATTTGTATCATACCATTGAGGTTGTAACCGGCCAAGGACATATATTTAAGACCCAGGCGGTCGGCTTCATATTCATCGCGCCGGCCATACGCAGAAAAGATGAGGCTCATTAACGTATCGGAACTGAGCGACGCGATGCGGCGGACCTGCTCCTCGGCGGAAATTCGGCTTAAGACCACCTCACCGATGAATTGATAGGTGACGGCGGCCTGGTATTTTTTGACCGTGTGCCGGGCGGCGCTGTGGCCGATTTCGTGTCCGAGAACGGAGGCGAGCTCGTCATCGTTCCGCATTTTGTTCAAGAGCCCGGAAAAAATGTAGATGCGGCCTCCCGGAATGGTGAAGGCATTCATTTCATCCTTGTCGATCAGATAAAAATTGTATTCGAAATCCTGCCGATCGGATACCTGCGCCAATTTGCGACCCACCCGCCGCACGCGATCCAGTTGTGGTCCACTATTAATAAATTTGAACTCACGGGTCAATTGCTGATGAATATCCTGGCCCATGGCCACTTCCTGGTCGGTGGGGATAAAAATGAATTCCCGTCGACCGGTCGCCGCGTTATAGGTTCCCAGGCTGGCGCAGCCGGCAGCGGTGAGTAGAAAAATACAAAGGGTGATTTGGAAAGGACGATTCATTAGATGTCACACGTCACAAGGTCACAACGTCACAAGTTAATTTGAACCGATCAGCTTTTTGCCACACTAACAAATTTTCGTACGTTTTTCCTTTTGCCGCCTGTGACTTTGTGACCTTTTAACTACCTCTCAAACTTCACCACCTTCTGCCACCAATGACTGGCATCCCATTTTTTCAAGGCCCGCCAAAGGGTCTTCGCCGTCGGGGTTTTCAAAAACTGGGGCGCCAACGTTAAAAATTTTTTAGCGCCCACATATCCAGCTTGATGGTATTCTTTGGCCTGCACCAGGCATTCCAAGATATCTGCATCCCGGGCGACGTGACTTTCCGGACTCGTTTGCGAGTCATATTCCCGGCGAAACGCTTCGAGTTCGGCCTTGACCAACCCATCCAATTGGCGGATTTGGTCGGCGAAGACGCGTTGTTCTGCCTGTTTAAAGTCAATATAAAAATGTCCCATCTTATGCAAATCATTGATGCGCGATTCATGGATATCATTGAATAAGGCCATGGTGACCGCCTTGTAAGTATTGACCTTTTCCAAATGCGCGATGTAATGCGCCATGATCGCGCAGCGGAAACAATGCTCGGCCACACTTTCTGGATCGCGGATACCGGCCACCCACCAGCCGCTGCGTTTGACCTTTTTTAAAAGTCCGGCCTCAGCAAAAAAATTAAGGGCGGGGGTCAGTGATGACTCAGGCTTGTTTTTGGTTTTTCTGTTTGGTGATTTCATAGCAAAAGGCGGTTAAGGCATGGGCCGCATTTAACGAGAGTCTCGGGAAAGCCATGGGGATCGTGACTTCGAGATCCAGCTGTTTGCGCAGGATGTCGCGAATCCCTTTTTGTTCGGAACCCACGACTAACGCGAGCGGGAAAGGCCATTGCACTTCGTACAGATTTTTCCCGTCTTTGACAACCGCACCGGCGATCCAAAATTCACTTTTCTTGGCTTCCTTGATCGCTTGACCCAGATTGGAAACCCGGGCGATCGGAATAAAATTCTCACCGCCGCAGGCCACACGCAAAACGGTTTCGGTCACCTCCACTGATTCGTGAATCGGCAAAACAATCGCGAAATTCCCCAGACAGGCCGCCGAACGGATGATCCCGCCCAGATTCTGCGGGTCGGTCAAATGATCAAGCAACAACAGAGTTTGACCTTTGGCCTTGGCCTGCTCCAAAAGATCCGGATAAGGCGTGTATCCGAAATCCTCAACTTCCATCAATAATCCCTGCGTGTTGAGGCTGCGTCCCAATTTCAACAATTTGGAATGCGGGACCGTCAGGATAGGAATTCCCCATTTCTGGGATTTGCCGCGGATGTAAGAGGCTTCGGGATGGCCTTCTGCGATAAAGATTTTTCGAATGCTACGGGGATTCGATTTCAACCGTTCCAAAACCGGGTTCTTGCCGTAAATCTTCATAAGAGTTTTAGGGTGTCGTCGGCATCGGGGCCGTTGCATCATCCCCCTTAATGATCTTTTCCCGCTCTTGGACTTCTTTATTGTAGTGCTCTTCTTCCTTTTTCTTGGCTTCCTGAAACTCGGCATAAGTCAATTTGCCGCGGAGGTATTGGCGCTCCAGATCATCAAGTTTTTCCTGATGGGAGACCGAACCCGGATCCGTTACAATGTTCTTGATATCCTGTTTGATATCTCCCGTTGACCGGCAACCGGCGAAAAACACAATTAAAAATAAAGCCACAAGCGTGTTCATGGAATTGTCCTTTCTATTTTCTATCCAAAGAATCGAGGTATTTTTGATATTGTTGCTGTTGCTTGCGCCAGGTCGCCAGAATATCATCATACTGCCTTAATTGCTCCTCGGCTTTTTTAAGCATGGCTCGATTTTGTTCCAGATGGGTGGAATATGCCTTGATGTTTTCTTGGTAATCTTCATAAATTTTTTTCTGCATCTCCATCATCTTGGCGGACTCTTCAAACTGGCGTCGAGCTTCCTTTTGTAATTCTGTCTGCTCCTGCATCTGTTTCTTCGATTCTTCCTGCTGCTGGAAATATTCTTTCCATTGCTTGTCAGCAATTTCCTGCTGCTTCTTATAAACTTCCCTATACTCTTTGGCAGCGGAGGCATTGGTTTGATCTGTGGCATAAACCTTCGGGGCGCTGAGAATAAGGCCCATTCCCAAAAAAGTTATGATTCCCATGGCTGTTCGTTGCCGTTTCATCGTTGATCCTCCTTTTTTGGCGCTTTGAGATTTGGTCATTCTTTAAACCTTCTATTTCCTAATCCCCAGCCGCAAATAAAACAACGGTTTCAAAATGCTCCACCAGCCGGTGATCGGACGCATCTTAGTATAGCCGAGTTTCCGGGTCGGGTAAATCTTTGTCACGGGCACTTCTTTGACTTTAAAACCAAGCGTCAGCGCTTTATAGAGAAGATAGGGTTCCAATTCATAAGTATTAAGCCATTGCTGGTCCAGATTGATTCGTGGGTCATTGAGCATGGACAAGCGAAAGGCGCGAAAACCGTTCGTGCTGTCGGTGACTTTTTTGCCGGTGACCATTGACATGATCCAGGGATGAAGGCGCGTGGCGAATTTTCGATACAGGGGCATATCTCCGCCGGTGCCATCATGACCTAGATACCGCGATCCCTGCACCAAATCGCAACCTTCCTTGATGGCATCGAGCAGGAAAGGAATTTCTTCTGGATTATCCTTGTCGTTGCCCGCCATGATGACCAAAATGTCGCAATGATTTTTCTGGGCATGACGAATGGCGGTGCGGATGGCGGCCCCTACGCCCATTCGAATCGGATGTTTGATCGAAAGGACTCCGGCTGATCGGTAGCCGGCCATCATCTCGGTTGTACCGTCGGTGGAAGCATCGTCAATGATCACGTAGTCAACGTTTCCGTTAAGCCCTGTCTTTAAAAAACGTTCGATGACATTGTTGAGCTTAACATATTCGTTGAAGGCAACCGGGGAGACCTGAATTTTCATACCGCTATTTTTAGTCCTTGACGACTGGAAACATACTTCTGACCGCAGACGCAGCGCAGGCGCCGGTCCAATTTTTTGCCACAGCGGCAGGCATACCCTTTGAATCTCGCCGGATGGCCGAGAACAATGGCGTGATCAAGTACTGCTTTGGTGACGACGCTGCCGGCCCCGACCACGGCGTACTGCCCGATTGTCAGTCCGCACAGGATAGTGGAATTGGCCCCCAAGGTCGCTCCGGTTTTTACGAGCGTCCTTTCTAAGATCCAGGGTTTTTGCCGATGGCTGCGGGGATACCGATCATTGATGAAGGCTACATTCGCTCCGACAAAGACATCGTCTTCCAAGGTGATCCCTTCAAAAACACAAACACCATTTTTGAGGGTGACATGGTCACCGACGACCGCCCCCCCTTCAATAAAGCACCCATCGCAAATATTGCAAGACTCGCCGATCCTGGCCCCTTCCAAAATATTGGTGAAGGCCCAAATGCGCGTCCCCCGACCGATTTGGGCCCGTCGGGAAACCAGGGCTTTAGGATGTTGAAAAAATTTCGTTCGGCCTAGCTTCATTGGACCTCAACTGGCATCCCGCGTTGGTTCATGGATTCTTGGATCGCACACAAGGTTTTGACCACATCCCGTCCTTTTTGCGCGTCAGCCAGCTCGGGAGGTTTTGTGTTCAGAATGCAATCAATGAAGTATTGGTTTTGCAGCTTTAAAGGTTCAGCAAAACTGACTTTGGGGATGGTGATTGCCCCTTCGCGGCTCAAGAGCTGGAATTCGCCGTAGGTCTCATAATAGAGGGAAGTCCTTTCCACATGCTTGTCATAAACCCGAACCGGCCCCAGATTGTCGAGATCATCCCACGAGATCATTTTTTTGTCGCCGACAATCGTGATCTGCCGGACTTTTTTAGGATCCAGCCAGCTGACGTGGACATTGACGAGAATATCTTCTGGATATTGCAGCGTGGCAAAAGCCAGATCATCGAGGGAGGTGCCCAAACATTTCTGGCCGCGCGCCGATACACCCAGCGGGCATCGATCGAACAAATAATTAAAAATGGAAATGTCGTGAGGCGCCAGATCCCAAAGGGCATTGACGTCATAACGGAATGGCCCGAGGTTTGTTCTCTCCGAATGAGCGTAATGGATTTGACCCAGCTCCCCTTCCTTAAGATATCGTTTCATTTCCACAATACCGGGATTAAATACAAAAACATGACCAACCATCAAAATTTTTTTGACGGTTTGGGAAAGATCTTGTAAGTATTCGCACTCTTGTGGAGTCATGGCCAAAGGCTTCTCGCACAGGACGTGCTTACCGTGCTCGAGCGCTTGTTTGGTGAATTCAAAATGTGCATTGGTGGGAACGGCGATGCAAATCGCATCCACTTCTGGGCTGCGTAAAATTTGCTGATAATCTTTGGTCGTTATGATGGAAGGATAAAGCGCCTTGATGGCAGCCAGGCGCTCGTCGCTGATATCAGCACAGATGGCGGCCTGCGTATTGGGAAGGGAAGAAAAAATCCGAATATGGTTGGGACCCCAATGTCCGCAACCGATAACACCGACTTTAATCAAGGTCCTGTTTCCTTTGATCGATGGGTCCCTCTCACCCCGGGGGTGAGAGGATCTTTCCGCCCTCCTCTCACCCCCGGGGTGAGAGGGCGCGCCGGCGAAGACCGTCGAACTGACAAAGTGGTATCATTATATCCATAGCTTTATTCCTACGAAAGGGTTATTTGGATTTCGTTTGCAGGCGCGGGGCGCCGGAGCCCGGAACAGTACGAGGGGCTCCGGCGCCCCGACATGCCGCGCCAAGAAAACTCGGAGAAGTGGTTCAGGATTGTCAGGGGCTATAGTAAAATAGCAGTCACACATCGTCACAGATTGCCCGTCACAAATTTACGGTGAGTTGCGGCTTTGTGGGTCTCACATCCGTTGCGATCTTTATAAAGACAACTCCTATGCAAAAAATGAACAAAGCGACAAGCCCGTTTTCTCTTCTGCGCCCATATTACCTCTGGCTCTTTTGGCTGCCGTTGCTTGGCCTCATTCTCTTTAATAGCGTCTTCTTCGGATTCAAACTGCGGGATTCTGTGCGTTTGAGAAAAATCCTGCCTTTTTATTTTCAAGGTCTTAAATTCAATGGCTTGCAGGATATTTTAAAAAACGTTCAAACCATCGGCTATTACACCGACGCGGATTTCTCCAATAAGTCGACCGCCGGTGCATTCTCCCAGGCCCAATATATGTTGGCCCCCGTTATCCTCGACTTAGGTTATGTAAGTCATGAGTACATCCTCTTCAATTGCACGTCGGAAAAAAAAGCGATGGAAAAAATCAGAGAATTAGGAGCACGGCCGTTGCGAAAAAACAAATTTGGGGTCATTCTGGCCAGGAAGGGCCCATGATCATCTGGCCTTTTATATTGTCCTTCCTCACGGGATTTCTTTTTCTCAACTGGCTTTTCACAAAACAGTCGCTCGATCCCTGCATTCATATTTTCTTAAGTTTGGGGGTCGGATTGGGATTTCATGCCTATCTCGTTTTCTTTCCTTTACTCATCTTCGACCGGTTCAGCCCCGCCTGGACATTGTTCTTAAGTTTGTCCTTGCTTCTCTTAATGGCGCTGGTTAATATCTGGTCGACCGTCAAAAACAAACAGAGTTTTTTGCATTGGGATCTTCGTTCCTATAGTGCTTATGATGTTCTGGCCCTCGCGGGTTTAGTCTTTGCGGGCTGGCCGTTATGGTTACAGGCCAACCTTTATCCCTTGGGTGGATGGGATGCCTGGTCGGCCTGGAATCTCAAGGCCAAATTCATTTTTTTAGGAGATACGGATTGGAAAAATCTGTTTGACCCGACGTTGTGGCGCTCCAGCCCGCATTATCCGCTTCTCTTGCCACTCATGACGGTCTGGGGCTGGCTTTTCGTGAAAAATCCGGATTATCACGTTCCGTTATTGCTTTCTTTTTTATTCACGATGTCGACGGGCGGTCTTTTATTTGGCGCGATCAAATCCTTAACTGGACGCTGGACGGGAATTCTGGGGGTTCTATGGCTTTTTTCTTTACCGCTTTTTGCCACGCTTGCCACCAGCCAATACTGCGATATTGTTTTGGCCTATTATCTTTTAGGAAGCTTCTATTGTTTGTTAGAATTCGCGCACACGAAAGCATACAGGATGATTTTCCTCGCCGGAATCCTCAACGGCTTTTGCAGTTTCACCAAGCCCGAAGGCTTTGTGTCTGCCGGACTCTTGACGGGCCTTTGTTTCATTTATCTTTGGCAGCATAAAGTCGATTCCAAAGACTATGTCCGCGCTATCCTATTATTTCTGGGAGGATTATTGATTACAGGGTTAGTGACTCTGGTGTTTCAATTCGTGTACGCGCCGCCGAACTTAACCTTCATTAATGGTCTAAAGTCTTTGGAACATCCCAGCGACGCGAATCGGCTCAAGATGATCGGGGTCTTTACGTTGATGGAATTGGTGAGCCCTCAATGGCGGGGGATATGGATCTTGCTTTTGTGGGGAATGCTGTTGGGGATAAAGAAAATTTTCAGCCGAGACCTCTGGATCGTCACGGCATTTGTGATCGCTTATCTCGCGGTCGTCCTCTTCTATTATGAACTCAATACGTATTTCGAAATCACCTGGTGGCTGCAGGTCACGTGGCATCGCATTCTCTTGGCCCTTTTGCCGACGATCATCCTGGCTGTTTTCTTAAACTTTTGGGGTTCGAAGAATGATGCCATCAACGTGCAAGAAAACATTTATTCCAATTTTCTTAATCTCGCAAAGAATTCCTGATAGATCCGATCATCCTTTCGGATGCCGACCTTCACAGCCAAAACCACGACCTCGTCTTTAACGATCCTATAGATCACCCGATAATCCTCGACTCTTAGCCGCCAATAACCGGCAAATCCACCGCCTAACGCCTTCCCGTAAGCCTCGGGATCATGGGAAAGCTTTTTATGGATTGCCTTAAGGATAATTTTCTGCTCATGCGGATCAATGGATTTGAGATCTTCCCGAAGGACGAGGGGATGGAGCTTGATCTGCCACATTATTTGTCTTTGAGCTGTTTGAGGATCTTCTCGATGCCGAGATAATCGGTGGGTTTGGTCTTGGTATCGCGCTCCTTGGCCAAGAATGCGAGGGCAAAATCTTCTAATAAATCCAACGTATGTTCCATGCGGTTGAATTTTTCCATGTCCAAAAGAACGGCAATGGGCTTATTGCGTTTGCCAATGAGGACCTTATACTTTCGGCTGTGTTCCAGGATCTCTTCAATATGAGTTCGAAGTTCTGAAACACCGACCATCGTGGTGTCTTCCTTGACGGTAATCATATGCCACCTCCAGAACAAAGGATAATAGATTGTCGTACAATTGTCAATTAAATTATATATTCAATTGTCATTCGATTTTCAGAAAGGCCCTGAACCTGTTGAAGAGCGGCCGAGAACTGCGAGTCGCGGGATCGAAACGATCACGCCACCGGGTGTGTCATCGCCAACAGCCGTGCCTGGATCGCCATGCCGACCGCGGCCAGAACGAGCCAGCAGACGGTCAGCAAAGAATCTTTGAGCCCGGCGGCTTGCAAGATCAGCAAGGATCCCATGAGCGACGAGAGAATAATAATCGCCCAGTCAAATAACAGAATCGCCAAAAAGCCGCCGATGAGGCCGCCAATAAAAAAGATGATCCAGGCCAATTCCTGGCTCACCAGGTTCATCGGTCCCAGGAAGGTGAAGGCGAGGTATCCTCCCGCAAAAAATCCCGAGGCCCCAATCGCGAGCTTTTGGAAAAAAATCGCCAATAAAATCCCGAAGAGACCAATCGCAATGGCAACCGCCAGGATCATCATCGCCGATTGACCGGCCAGGACTTTATTCACCACATCGAAGCCAATGATAAACCCGAGCGCGCCGACATAAAACCAAAAGAGTTTTCGTCCCAGAAAAAGCAAAACGATTCCGATCGCGATATTCGTGATGATGGTTTGATTCAGTTGCATAAGCACCTCCTTTAAAAAAATCAACGGATTCGCGGGGGGCGGCCAGGCTTTTTGAAAAAGAACTTAAGGAAAGCCTGGCCGCCCCCCGCTCGTTCATCGCCAGCTCTCACCGATTACGAAAGCTTGACGGCCCTTGTTCCCACCCAATAAAATCCCTTATTCCTTTTTCCCAACAATTTTGCAACGTAACGGCGCTTTTGCGGCCTCACTCCGACCAAAAGGATATACCGATCCTTCAAATTAAGCGGGCCAACGGTCGGCACCCTCGCGGACAGATGCCAGTCGGCCAGGCTCACTTGCCGTCGATACCGTTCATTTTCTTCCGGCGTATAAAATTTCAACCCCGCCGGAAGCTGATCATATGGCGACCAGCCCTCCTGATATTTTTCCACCACCTTGTGCAAAATTTTTTGCGCCAGAAATGCGTGTCCGCCTCGGCTATTCCACTGGATCAATTGTTTCTCCACCTGACCGCCCGGCAAAAAGAAGATTAAACTTTCCAGACTTTGCTGATGGCTAAGAACCTTAATCGATTTCGCCAATTCCTGGGCCCACCAGCGGTGCAGTTCCGGTTGCTGCAGCGCCGACAAATCGAGGAGTAAACTCACCCGCCCCTCTTCTTCGAGAAGCCGTTTACGCACCATGGGTTCGCCCTCCACCGAACGGGCGGTGCGCTTCCAATCAATATCGCGCACGTCCTCTTGCGGGGTATAACGCTCCAAACGGTCGAAGTCCGTTCCGCCGGCCCGCCGATTCATCCCAAGACCCAAATTTCCAAAGGCCGAAACGGCTGTTCCTAATTGTAACGAAGGCCGCATTCTGTTTTCGTCTTTCAAATACTCATTGACGTACGATTCCAATTCATTCGTATTGAGCTTGTGAATCAAGGCAACGATCTGTGTCGGAGAAATTCTTTTCTCTTCATAACTCGAAACGATCTGGGCAAATTCTTCCCGGAGCGGTGCGAGTCCCCTTTTTTCTTGCCAATCCGCAACAAAGAGAGATAGCCTGCGATTATAAACTTCCCGGTCATCGAAATCCTTCTGTTTGGACCAAATCCATTTGGATCGGGCGAGGTATGGCCCAACGAAGGGTAAATAAAACAACAGGAGGTGGCCTTGATTAAAGATGCGCGAGCGTTGCGGCAGAAAAGGGGCCAAGGCTAGACCTAAATTGAATCGAATCCGCTCGCTGGAGGAAGCCTGCATAAAAAAATCCGCCACCTCTTGCCTGAGATCGTCGGAAATATTCCCGCCGGCCTTTAAAATCCGCACAAGCAAGTTTTTTGTTTTTGGCCCAGCGACTTTTTCGTTTTTCTCTTGGGAAGGATGAAACATCCGGTGGGCAAGTTCTTTCATGGAGCGGCCAAAAAATTTGCGTTCGCGCACGATGCGGCTGACCGCATGAAGCAAAAGCGCCCAGGCCTCGACCAAAATAAAAACCAGGATCGCCGCCCATAGGGCCGCGAGGTGGGCCGGTTGGCTGATGGGTCCGGCCTGCCGATCGCGCAGGAGCTTCGCGTGATGCGGTCCTAAGGGTCCGAATAGGGAAAACTCGGTGCGCACAATTTCCTGTTGCACAGAACTATGCGAACCATAAATCAATTCTTCGGCGTTTGTTTTTAAAGGAAGGTAGCGGCCTTTTTGCGCCGTCCTTAAATACCAATCCGAATGCCAGTAGAAGAGCAAACTGATTTGAGAAATTTCTTGAGGCGATAACGCAGAGAGAATTCCCCTCGCCTTTTCAAGGCGTTCCGGTTCAAAACGATTCGAAATGAGCGTCGCCTGACCAGACCTCCTCTGTCCGTCATAGAGAAGAAACCCATTCAAGATGCCTTTGGCCGCTTGCGCATAACAATCTTCCGCCCGGCCGTTCTGCGCCAGGGGGACAAGATGTTCCAGGGCATAAACCTTATTGTCGGGAGCAAAGATCAAGGGAAATAGCACGGCATAGAGTTCTATATTTTGTGCCGGAAGGATTTTTTCATAGGCGATGCGCCGATTTTCCACCACATGCCCGACTTCATGGAGGGCCGTCCAATCCGGATGACCCGCGACCGATTCCAGAACCACGGCATATTCCCCTTCAAAGAATCCAGCCGCATTCTTGAAAGGATAATATTTGCCCGGAACAAAATCAACCTCGGCTTGGAGGAGATCTTCATTGGGATAAAGCGCCGCATTGAGGCCCAGCGGCAAAAGATCCGCTTTGGTTAGGATGAGCCGCAGATTGATTTCCTCTGGATAAACAAAAATGAATGGCGTGTCTTCATTCAAGACGAGGAAAAAAAATAAGAATACGTCGTGCTGATTCATCTGCCGCCGCAGGCGAAACAACGTCGTTCGTAACTCCGATTCCAGAATATTGGGCTGGGTATACAAATGGTTCAAGGCTTCCAAGGAATGTTCGATCATAGGATCAAGGGCGCGGGCCGCCGCGAGAGTGGCTTCTTGAAACTCGGCATCAGCATCACCTTTCGCCAATAAAAGAAGATAGCCCTTCAGGATCAAATCCGAAAATACCCAATGCGCATGCGGCGTGGCGTAAAGTTTTTTCTCCACGAATTCCCGAGCCTTCGCCAGAAAATCCTCGCGGCGGTAATCTTGGTCGATCCGGACAATCTGTTCCTGGAAATAATTGGTCTTGGGATCGGCGGCCTGCGGAGCCCAAACGAATTTCCAGATGGCATCCAACTGTGCTTTAATCGCGAAACGCATTCGATCCGGAACATCGGTCCGCACGCCGAGCCACACACAAAAAAGTAAACCGACGGTCAGGGTCACCCCGAGGATGATTCGTCTTCCTCGGAGAATTCTGGCGATTTTTCCAAAATCTTCGGCGGCCTTCGTTTGAACCAGGTTCACGAGAGGCTGCTCCTCAATTTTCGACAAAGGCGCATAACCGCGCAGCCAATCAGCCAGCCGCTTCCGAATGAAAGTCCTTCCTTGCGTCTTTGAGGGACGAACACTGAACACATCCAGCATCGGCCCGGCTGAAGATGCCGAGGGCATTTCCAAATAATGAGTAAACACAGTGCTGTCGAAACATTTTTTCAAACGCTCGGAATTCTCGTGAATCTGCGCCGAGGTCTTTTGAAATAATTCTCGCGCGATCCTCATCTGCCAGCGTCTACTCCGGTAGGAATCGGTTGGCAGGGTCTGCCATTGGCGCACGAGCGGCATGAGTTCATCGAGGAAAACGCGATGTTCATCTTTTGATACGAGCGCTTGACCCAGAACGACGGCAAAAGATGGTAAGCCTTTGGGACGTTTTTGTTGTGCAGGCCATTGAAAGCTTAAGTAAACTTTGGACCAGAATTGGTTCTGGGCATGAATCTCGCGGATTTCTCGTTCATATTCGTCGAGAACTTTTTGGAAAGGGCCAAACTTTGTATCAGCAGCGTCTCTTAATCGATTGAGGGAAAAGACTAAAGAAGAGAATCGTTCTTCCAAAACTTTCCCATAGTGATTCAGTTCGTTGGGTTCCTGCGGGACCGGGACTAGGGCCTGGCGGTAGAGGAATTCTTTTTTCTGGATTCGCTGCCAAAGACCCGGAAATCGGGCGGGCGGATTTGACTCTGTCCGGTTCGAATTAAAGGTAATCACGATCCACCTGAATTTTGAAAACTTTAACGCGGGCAAATGGGTTCACGGGCGGTGGGGACACCCTTCTGGAATCGGATAAAAGGGTGTCCCCACCGCCCGGGCTAAGCGGCTTATTGTAACAAGGAAGATTCTCTCTGAAAAGTCAACCCTACGAAGTTTGCAAAGCTCCCCGGCCTCTCACCCCGGGGGTGAGAGAAGGGCCATATTATCGGTAGGTGGTTTCAAGCCGTATGAGTAAAGGCCGCTGGCCCTGGAAAAATTGCTGGCGGTGCAAATGGAAGGTTATTTTTTGCTGATTACATCTTGGGATGTGGTACTTGATTATGCAATTGCAGTAAAATTAGTCCGACAAAAACGCCACCGCATCAATTTCGATCAAGGCATCTTTGGGAAGCCTTGCCACCTGGACCGTGGATCTCGCCGGCGCCTGGTCGCCTTTGAAGAATTCTGCGTAGACGGTATTCATCGCGTTGAAATCATTTAAATCTTTTAGGAAGACGGTTGTCTTGACGACCTTTTCGAGAGAACTGCCAGCTCCTTCCAAAAGATTTTTTAAATTCGTCAAGACCTGACGGGCCTGCGTCGAAACATCGCCGCCGACCAATTGTCCGCTCTTTGGATCAATCGCGATCTGGCCGGCGGTATAGACGAGATTGTCGATCGTGACCGCTTGATTGTACGGTCCAATGGGCGTCGGCGCGGTTTTGGGATTTATCACTTTTTTGGGCATAACGTGCTCCTTAAACGGCGTGGGTCTGCATCCGAATAAACTCTTCCCATTGTTCCAAGCGGGGCCAGTGAGCGAGCATTCCCACGAGCGAAAGCATCCCAAGAAAAATAAAATCCTGGGCCTGCCGGGATACGAGCGTGAACACAACCCCGATAAAGGCCGAGCTTTCACAAAAGGCAAACGCGACAATCGTTGCCGATTGCAATTTGTTCAATCGTTCCGGCGCTGAGGGGGGTTGATGTGGGATGGACTGGCTCATTGCATTCTTCAACCAAAAGTTTTTCAAGATGAAGGACGCTCCCACACTGACAAAGGCGACACCATAAAACAGGGGTCTAATCCATCCCAGATCAAGGGCCGGCTCGTGAAGCGGCGGCAATTTTTGCAAGATCGCAAAGACGGCCAAACCATAAATGATATTAGAGAAGATGAGCGCGTAACAAATCCAGTTGACCGCCAAGAGCTGTCTTTGCAAAGTCATTTTCAAATCGCCGTTCATCCCCGCACCCAGAGCATAGTGAAGGCCTTGACCCGGGACGTGCACGCATCCGAGATGAGCCGAAAGTTCAATTCGCCTCCGGCTAGCGTAAAATTGTACCGGCCTTCCGCCTCGCAAGCCTCTCCAATCTTCCCGCCTTTTTGGAGAAAGGTGATTTCATTCCAATTGAGATGATACGTCCCCCAGCTATCTTTCTGCCCGTCTCCGTCGAAATCCACCTGATAATTTCCCCCGGAACGGAATGTGAGGACCTGATTGCCCTGGTAGCTGTCCTTAAATTTCCAGGAACCAATCAGACCCCCTTCTCCTGCGGGGCTTCGGTAGTGACAACAACCGGCCATAGTCCCGACGGCGATAAGCATTAAAACCCCGGCTGCGATTTGTTTTCTGACCTTATTTGGCATTCGCTTTCCTTTCATCTTTGACTTTGCTTTCTTCGAACGCTTCAAAGAAGCAGGCATTGATGACATCCCGGCGGCCAATGATCCCAATAATTTTATCGCTTTCCATGACGGGCAAGGTGTGGATATTGTAGCCGGTCATGATCTTCATGATCTCGGTCAGATTCATGTCCTTTTGGACCGAGATCACATTCGAGGTCATGAGCTCCTTGACCGGTGTCGCATAATAATCGTCCGGGGCCCTGCCTCTTCCGATTTCCTTGATGATTTTCCCCATCAGGTTAAACAGGTCGGTCGCTGACACAATCCCGCAAATCTTCCCGTCTTTGATGACCGGAATGCCGCTGATCTTAAAGCGCATCATCAGATGGGCCAGATCCGAGATGCGGGTGTCTTCGGTTGTGGTGATGGCGAATTTGGACATGATGTCCTCCGCCCGAATTTTCTTGAGACGTTCTTCCATGGTTCTTGTCTTTGGTTCGATCATAGGGACCTCATTGGGGGTTAATTTTTAATAATAACCAAATTCCAAACAAATCCAAAATTCAAATTTCCAATAACCCAACGTTTGGATATTCGGATTTCGGTATTGGAATTTGTTTGGTCATTGGTTTTTGGTGCTTCCCGTCATTTCTCATGATCATGCCCTTGCGCGCCGTGCACATGGCCGTGATCAATCTCCTGCTGCGTTGCGAGCCGAACATTCATGACCTCGACGTCAAAGGTAAGGTCTTGTCCGGCCAGAGGGTGATTCGCATCCAAAATCACTTGGGATTCGGTCACCTCCACAACGGTCACGAGCCTTTGACTGCCTTCCTTGCCAATCTGATAAAGATCACCGAGCTTCACCGGCTGTGCCGGCATTTGGCTGCGCTCGACTTTATAGATGAGCGACTGATCATAGGGACCGTAGGCCTCCTGATAAGGAACGGTCGTCACTTTTTTGTCGCCGGTTTTTAAAAGAATGAGGATGGCCTCTAGTCCCGGGATGATCTGTCCGGCGCCTTCCAAAAAAATCAGCGGTTTCCCGTTGCGGGAGGTATCGATCAATTGACCCCGTTTATCGGTCAGGGTGTAATGAAAGGAGATCACCTGCGGCATCATTCCTTTTTTTCTTGAGGGCGCAAATTTTTTTCCAGTGTAAACGAACCCAGGGTAGCAAAAATCTTCTGACTTAAACGGTCCACGGGTTTTTTCTTATCGAGGGAATCAAAGGCCTTGAGACTCATCGTATAATACCGATTCTTTTCGACACATTGAAGCGCCGGAGATTCCAAAAGGAGTTTTGTTTGATTGGGATTTAAAACCACATTTGTCAACAAGGGGTTTTTCCGGTCGCAGGGATTTTCCCACCAGGCGTCGATGTAGATGGGATCCTTGGACGGCCTTTTGACATTGAGGGCGACAAAATACCGGAGATAATTGGTTTGCGGAAAGGCCTGGGTCAATTCGGCACCTTGAACGGCAAACAACCGGCTTTGCGCTGGCGGATGAATGGACACACACCCATACAAACAAACGACCATTCCTACCCATGCCATTTTTTTCATTTACCTGACTCCTTTCCTCGACGGACCTGCGTACTTAAATCGTGGGACGGATTTCCCATTGAGCGAAACGTTTTCCAAAAACATTTCTTTCGGCCGGACCCAAAGGCCATCCTTACCAAACTCCGTGCGATAAAGCGCTTGGTAAACGACCAGCTCTTCCATTGTCTCCGAGTGCCGCGCCAATCCAATTACTTTGTAGTGCTTTCCTTTATAATGTCGGTAACGGCCCTTCTTTAAAGTTTTCATTTGAATTTCAATAAGAGCTTGGCTTGAATCAGCTGAAAGGTTGGCTCGTCGTTGGTAATGGAACCATAGAGCGAATTCACCAAAAGCCGGCATTGGAGCAATTCATTTTCGCCTTCCTGCGTCATTTTCTCAAGCGATAAATCATTTTTGTTATTGCCATAATCTTTGTAGAACTGGCGGATCAGGTCTTTGAAGGCGAATTGAACCGGCGCTGCCCCTTCCATTGTGACCCCAAGCTTAGCCTGTTTGTTATCGAAAGCGACGGTCACCTGCCCTCGTTCGGTTTTGAAAGTATTCAAATGGTCCTGGGCCCCTTCATAAGCATCAACGATAAACAAATAATCATATCCAGCAATATTCCATGAGGGCACATAAGGTGAGGAAAAACTGAACCATTCGGCGCCTTCCCCTTCCCGTTGGTAATCAAAGACCATATCAAAACCTAAAAATTTGTGAATAAAATCAGCCGCGGTCATGTGATGAGGAACCAAATTCACCGTCAAGGATTTACCGGTCAGGGCCTGATGAACCCGAGAGATGCCGTGATTTTTATCCAGATAAAGCAGGATCGAACTGATAGCTTTTTTTTGCTGGAAGGAAATCTTCGCCGGGGTTGAAAGTGGCGTCAACTTCCCCTTGGCCAATATTCCGGCCTTGGTTAATTCAACCTTGAGGCAACCGATCTGGCTGCGCCAGGAAACCGAGCCTGCGCTTAAAGGGCCCCAGCTCGTCAACAAAAACAGAATGAGCAAGGACGTCGGGATAAACCGGATATCCGCTCTTTTATTGAGAGTAAACCGCAGCGCCACGATGGAAAGCCACAGAGCAAAGACAAGGACAAGATATCGTTCTTCCGTGATTCCATAATCAAGGATCCTTCGGCCGATCGCTACGCCTAACAAACCAATCAATGGAAAAAGCGCGAGATAGAAATATTTGGAGTAAATCCGGATCCAGGTGTTTTCCGACTGTTCGCGGATGGGATAGACCAATAACAAGGCGAGGATTCCGAATGTGGACGCGCAGATCACAAAGGTCGCGACCCAGCCGATGGGAAGATTCCAGGTCAAAACGATTTTGGTGAGATAAACATACAGAATTAGAAAATAAATCGTGACTAACGGAATGAGGACAAACTGCGTGAAGAGTTTTAACCCTCGCGGATAATCGGTGCTTTCCTCCAGTCCGCGAATATTGCGCGGCACGCCGGCCAGAAAGAACCAGGTATTGAAGATTCCCAGGATGAGATACCAAAGGTACAAATAAATCTTGCCGTCGAGTTTTAAGGCAAACAGATGATCCGTGACGGATAACGCAATGGCGAGACCCGCATACAGGGTCAAAGAATACAATAACGCCGTGCAGATGCGCAAAAACAAGGTTTTATTGTATTGCCAAAAGGCATTCGTGTACCCTTTGGCAAAAACAAAGGGGGAAATCGCGACCCACAGATGCAAAATGGCCAGGAAAACAAAGTAACGATACGTATCGGCACCGCGGATCGGTTCGGGCAAAAGAAAAAAATAACCCGCAAGGACGAGCACGTCACTCGCCTGTAAGATCCGATTGGGTAATCCAAGAAGTTTGCGCTCCTCGATAAAAACCGTCTTTGCCAGAAATAAGGTTATTCCCAGGGTTCCCGCCATGACCATTTTCCACAAGACAACCTGTTCGTCACGATGGGAGTAATCGAGAGCCGTTATACAGATAACCGCCAAGGTAGCGACGATCGCCGATAGCAAAGATAAAGGAAAACGGTTGAGGGTCTGCCGGGCAGAGGTTCCTATGGTTTGGAGGGAGTAGAATCGCATAGATTATTTTGATTTATGGCATTTGGTACCTAGCTTCCAGTTAAAGCTTGGCGCTTGGTGCTGGGCACGAGGAGCTTGTATATTTTTTTTTTGGTTCTTCCGAGTGTTTGTGAGTAATTCTAGCTATATAAACACGCCTTATTGAAATTTTCTCTTCCAACGATTGATTTAGTAGGATATCGTAATATGTATGAGACCAAATGGAAGCCAAGAAGAGATAGCGAAGCGAAGACATCTGGCGATAAAGTTGTTGAAGCA
>JAHFFW010000032.1 GCA_023247725.1 Candidatus Omnitrophota bacterium
TGTCCGCTGCCGATTCTCAAAGTTTCCGACGTAACATTGACTGCTTCCGTCGCAAGGTGTCATTAAATGATTTACAATCGCTGGCTCGGATCAGCGTCTGATTTTGCCAAACTCAAGTTAAGATAAGTCAGGCGTTTTATCAGGGCGAAGCCGGTTTTGTCCCTCGGGCCATTGGATAAATAATAAAATCCATCGGGATTCCGCGCCCGAGAGGCATACCCGCCTTCCACAGATATTAATAAAAGAAGGCGCGGTATCCCTCGGCCGGGAAGAATTTATGCCGATGTAGCTCAGATGGTAGAGCAGCGGTTTTGTAAACCGCGGGTCGCAGGTTCGAAGCCTGTCATCGGCTCATATAATCGATTGTCGAGGCGGCCTCGGGATTTGCGCCGAGAGGTATACCGCGCTAATCTTAAGGGTACGACGCTCTAATACGGAAGTTTATGGGCAAAATGAGTATAATAGGGTTAATTTTTGACATGATTGGCGTTGTTATCCTGGCATTCCAGCCTCAGTTAACTTTATGGGATACAGGAATACATCCCAAAATAATGTGGTTTAATATATTGGGTTGGGGATTTATGTTTGTTGGATTTGGTTTGATATTGATATCTGAATGGAGACGACGACAAAAAAGAATAGATAGCATCAAGGAGAGCGCTTGCCAATAAAACTTTAAAAATTTACGTTAAATTTTAAGCAGGGGGGACTTATTTTATAAAACATTTTTATATGGTAGATTTGGGCAGATACCCAAGTGGTCAACGGGGGCAGACTGTAAATCTGCTGCGCTAAGCTTCGGAGGTTCGAATCCTTCTCTGCCCATAATATTGCGTTAAGCGTTAGGTGTCATGTGTCAAGCCACAAAAATTCAATAGTATCCAGAGTTCGCGTTGGACCTTAACACCTGACATTTAACACACAATAAGCGGGCGTAGTTCAATGGTAGAACTCCAGCCTTCCAAGCTGGTAACGTGAGTTCGATTCTCATCGCCCGCTCCCAACTTTGTTTCGCCAATCCTTCTCATCCCACCGTAACAGTGAAATTCGGAAAAATTCCATTCACACAGTCATGGCAAAATGTATAATACCGCATCATGAAAAAATAGGAGCTATTCCAAAATGACGGTCACCCTTCTTGTTCCCACCCTCAACGAAATCGACGGCATGAAAACGATCATGCCCAAGATCAAAAACGAGTGGTATGACCAACTATTGATTGTCGATGGACAGTCGAAGGACGGCACGATCGAGTATTGCCGGCAAATGGGGTACCCCGTCGTGATTCAACAAAAAAAGGGCATGCGCCACGCCTACATGGAGGCCTTGCCTCACATTAAGACCGATGCGATTCTCACTTTTAGTCCCGATGGGAATTCTATTCCGGAACTCATCCCCGAGTGCATCGCCAAACTCAAAGAAGGATACGATATGGTCATCGTATCGCGTTACGCTAAGGGGGCGAAAAGCTATGATGACGATGCGGTGACGGGATTTGGCAACAAGCTTTTTACCACCCTCATTAATTTATTCCATGGCGGTCATTATACCGACTCTATGGTGATTTACCGCGCCTACAAAAGGAATCTCATCCACGATCTAGATCTTGACAAGGATGAAAGCTTTATAAC
The DNA here is from genome assembly GCA_023247725.1 of Candidatus Omnitrophota bacterium. Classification (GTDB taxonomy): domain Bacteria; phylum Omnitrophota; class Gorgyraeia; order Zapsychrales; family JAHFFX01; genus JAHFFW01. The sequence goes on from JAHFFW010000032.1 coordinate 1,632, forward strand.
CGAAGAACGATTGTTTAAAACCAACATCAGCTGGGAACCCTTACTATCCATCCGTGCCGCCAAACGCAAACTCAACGTCGCCGAAATCCCCGGAGATGAACCGGCCCGGGAGGGAGGAGAAAGAAAGCTGCAGGTCCTGCGCTGGGGTGCGGCCTACATGTTTGAGGTCTGGCGCGAAATCTTTTTCTGGAAGTGAGTATGCCAGCCCTACGCGTCAAAAACCCTTTGGTTCGAGACGGCCTGATGGCGCTGGTATTGTTGGGATTATTTTTACTGACCCACGGCTATCAATATGCCTGGGACGACCAGCATCTCGAAATCCCCCTCTTAAAAAGTCTCATCGATCCCCAACTCTATGTTGGCGACTATTACGTCGAAAGCCTTAAAAAAAACTTCACCTCGTTTTTTTATCCTGTCCTCGCACACTTCATCACGATTGACCAGATTCCGGCCGTTTATTTCTCTTTATACCTGATTTCACGTTACCTGCTTTTTTTCTTTTCCTTCAAATTATGGAATATCATTGCCCGCAATCGAATGGAGGCCTTTGGCTGCGTTGCGGCTTCGATTGTGCTTTTGCGCTCACCGGAATTCCTTTATCGAACCTTTTCCCATCAAGAGTTTAGCCTCTGGATCATTTTTGCGGGGTTGTATCTCTTTTACCGCGAGAGGATCTTTGCCGCGGCGATGACCTTAGGATTCGCCGCCAACATTCACGGCCTCTATAGCCTTTTTCCCATGATTTATATGCTGGTTGATTTGGCCTGGAATTTTCGAACATATGGCTGGCGGAAATTTTTTATAGCCGGAATTCTGTTTGTGGCACTGGCTTCTCCTTTTATCATCTGGAATCTGGGCAAGTATTCCCACGGGGCCCAGGCGGTCCATCCTCCGGCCAACGAATGGATTCCGCTGGCTTTATTGGCCTGTCCGCAAAATTTCCTTTTTAATGACATCCCTTTAGAACTCATCGGAAAAAATCTCAAAGTCGCGACCCTCGCTTTGAAACCTTACCTTTTTCTCGTTGTGTTTTATCTGCTCGTCTTTTTTCACCATCATTCTTTCAAACGGGATCGAAAAATCCAGTCCATCGCTTTCGCCACCCTTGTTATGTTGATCGTCTCATTTTTTTTCACTTATATGCATCCCATCCGATTTGTGGTTGACTTGAACCTTGTCCGCAACACGCAATTTCTCTCGTACTTTTTGATGGGCTATACGGTGCTTTTGGCATTCCAGGTTTGCCACAAGAACCATTGGCTCATTGCATTGGTCTTTGTCGCCATGTTGAGCCTGCTGAACTTGGATCCTCTCCTCAAAATCATCGTTGGATTATTCCTGTTCGCTTTACTTTTCATTCCGGAAATTAGAACTTGGTCTGCTTCGTTAAGGAAAAAAATCCTCTTAGGGATCGTATGCATTTCATTAGCGGGCCTCGTTTTTTCGTTCGTCTATTTTTACCGGATCTTTCACCCCGGATTCTTAATCCTACAAAAATTTGGCCTAACCTTAGGGGCTTTGAGCCTTTGGGGCATTGTGGGTTGGTTTGGCAGAAACCGCTATGCCCCTTTAACCAGAACGATTCTCTACCCGTTTTTTCCGATCCTGGTCGCGACGTACGGCATGATTCAAATCCATTGGCATCATTACCAAGCCGTCAAACAGAACCAGAATTTTTGGGGCTTACAAAATGCGTGGGAGGATATGCAATATTATGTCCGGGATCACACCCCAAAGAATTCTTTTTTCCTTGTGCCCAATGACATGGAAATGGGCGGGTTCCGTATTCTTTCAGAGCGAAAGGTGCTCGTCTGCTACCGGGACTGCGGCATTATTGGCTTCGATTATCAAGCAGCCGTGCAATGGCAGAAACGGCTCTCGGACGTTGAACCCTTCAAGGTTCTTCTTGATCATGGGGCACATCTGGAGAGGGCGCTTTATTTTGCTTTGCAGGTTTATAAGGTGAACTATATTGTCTTTATGCACTATTACGCACCTCCCGCAAGCGTTGCAGGATTGCAAAAAATGTACGACAACGAGTATTTCTCCCTTTATCGTGTCCTTGCCAATCCTACCCAGGATTGATGGCGGGCAAGGCTCGCCGACTTGGATAAAAAAGCAAGAATTTGTGCCCTGTTTCCGATTGATCGCGGGCGGCCGCAACCGGAGTCTTTTTGTCAGGTTGCGGCCGCCCCGTAATTCTCAGCCTTTTCCAAAGCTTTAGTGGAGCGTTTTCTCGAGAAGAATTTTTCTTGAACCGAAGAGGTGATCATATATAATACTTTTTATTCATAATACTAAGAGGTTAAGCTCGGACGGTTTTTCGTCAAATCACTTTTAACCGGTGGACCATCGAGTCGCGTGTGCTCAAAAGATTTTACAAAATAGCCGTCATTGGGGACGGAGGATGGGGCACAACCTTGAGCATCCACCTGGCGCAAAAAGGATTTAGTGTTTGGCTTTGGGGCGCTTTTCCTGCGCACATTGCGCAAGTCAAGAAATCCCGGATCAACAAAAAATTCCTTCCTGGGATTAGAATTCCCTCACCGGTTCATTTAACCGATAATTTAACGGAAGCTCTGAATAAAGCCCGCTTGGTTGTTTTGGCCGTGCCTTCTCAATATTTGACTGGGGTATTACAAAAATTAAAAACATCCGGTATTTCCGGAAAAGTGGTACTTAGCGTAATCAAAGGGATCGACTTTCCCTCGGGTCTGCGGATGTCACAGGTCATTGAGAAGGAATTAGGCAAGGTTCCAGTGGCCGTTTTGTCCGGGCCCACCATTGCCATGGAGGTCGCACACAAGATTCCGACGACTGCGGTCATTGCCAGCCGGGATGAAAAGGTGAGTAAAGATCTGCAAAGAATTTTTCACACCGAGCATTTTCGGATTTATACAAATTCAGATATGATTGGGGTCGAGTTGGGCGGCAGCGTGAAAAATATTATCGCCATCGCCAGCGGGATCTGTGATGGCCTGGGGTTAGGAACCAATACCAAAGCCGCCATGCTGACCCGGGGATTAGCCGAGATGACAAGACTTGGGGTTGCCTTAGGAGCGAAGGCTCAAACTTTTTATGGATTAACCGGCTTGGGTGATTTGATGACCACCTGCATGAGCGCGCAGAGCCGCAACCGCTTTGTCGGAGAAGAATTAGGCCGCGGCAAATCGATCCGGCAGATTATCGGATCGATGGATATGGTGGCGGAAGGGGTCGAAACTGTGCGCGGAATTTATGAGCTGTCCCGTCGGAAAAACGTGCCCATGCCGATCACGCAAGAAGTTTATCGGATCATTTACCAAAGTAAACGGCCACAAAAGGCCATGGCGGATTTGCTGGCCCGGCAAACTCGGCCGGAGTGATTGATGGAATTGCGGGGCGTAGCGCAGCTTGGCTAGCGCACTTGAATGGGGTTCAAGAGGTCGACGGTTCAAATCCGTCCGCCCCGACCACGTAAAATTTTCCTAGAAATTGGCCCAAAAAAATTTTAAAGGACAATCAAAGCGAGGTGACTCATGGTCGGTGAATGGAACAAAGTGGATCGCCGGAAATTCCTGCGCATCAAAAAGCATTTCATTCTTTCCTACTATGACAAAGACAACCCCCAGAAGCGTTTTGACGCCAGCCAGCTCAAAAATCTTGGAATGGGAGGTGTCTGTTTTTTGACCTCGCAATATTTTAAACCTGGATCGTTCATCAGTATGGATATGAAAACCCCTTACTTAACCGGGACCGTCCACATTGAAGGGAAGGTGCTCGGATGCATCGAGCGCCTGCCCGGGATTGTCTATGAAACTCGGCTGGTTTTCGATCAATTAGCCCCGCAAGCGGAATTTGTTTTGCAAAAAATTATTGACTATTACAAGGATCGGAAGGACTCATGAATCGGTTAAACATTGGTCTTATTGGGTTTGGCGTCGTCGGATCCGGAGTCGTAAAATTTCTCCTCAATCGCGAGAATTTTCTTCGCAACAAGTTTAATGCCGAATTCGATCTCAAGATTATTTGTGATCGTAGCATTCACGAAAAAAATACTCGCGGGTTGCGCAAAACTGTCCTGACGACGAAATTCGAAGATGTTTTAAATCGCGGCGACATTGATGTCGTGATTGAACTGATCGGCGGCATCCATCCCGCCAAGGAGATCATCGAGTCGGCGCTTCATTCTGGCAAGCATGTGATCACGGCCAATAAAGCGCTTCTGGCGCAACACGGCGAACAATTGTTCCGAATCGCGAAGGCCAAGGACCGCAATATTTATTTTGAATCCTCCGTCGGAGCAGGGACACCCATCATCAAATTGATCACGGAGGGGGTCGCCGGCAACAAATTCAACGGATTTTACGGCATCATCAACGGCACCTGCAATTACATCCTTTCCGAGATGAGCAAAAATCATCTAACATTTTCCCAAGCCCTCAAGCAAGCCCAGAAAAAGGGATACGCAGAAAGTAATCCGCATCTCGACGTCAGCGGCATGGATTCCGCCTATAAATTGGCCATCCTGGTCTTTCTGGCCTTGGGAAAATCGATCAAAATTTCCGACATGCACGTCGAGGGGATTACGCACATTTCCCACATCGATATCGATTACGCTGAAAGCCTGGACCTGACGATTAAATTATTGGCGATCGCCAAACGGGTCAAGAATGAAATTGAAGTCCGGGTCCAGCCGACGCTCATTGCCAAAGAGCATCCACTGGCGTCCGTCAACGGGATTTTTAATGCGATATTTTTAGACACGGATCCCTTGGGCGATATCTTGCTTTACGGGCAGGGGGCTGGACAGATGACCGCTGCCTCCGGTGTCATCAGCGATCTGATCAATCTGGCCGCGCGTCATGACGTCTTCTCAGCGATGACGGTAGGAAATCTTTTTCAGGATATTGCAACCTTTAAATTGCGCAAGATTGAAAAAATTTACACGAAATATTATCTTCGCTTCATGGCGGTGGATAAACCCGGGGTCCTCGCGACGATTTCCGGAATCCTGGGCAAACATGGCATCAGTATCGAATCCGTCACTCAGAAAAGTCAGAGTAATTCTTCGGTTGTTCCGGTCATCATCCTGACGGATTACGCTCAAGAGAAAATGCTTCGCCTCGCCCTCGATAAAATTTATAACCTGTCGGTCGTCAAAAGCAAACCCGTGGCCATCCGCCGGGAGAAACTTTGATGAGCTGGCCCGGCATCATCTCCCATTACCGGGAATTTCTTCCTATTGCCGATCAAACTCCGGTTGTCACACTCAACGAAGGCAACACCCCGCTTATTTTTTCCTGCAGGCTTTCGGGAATCCTGGGGCTCGATGTCTATTTGAAATATGAAGGACTTAATCCGACGGGCTCCTTCAAAGATCGGGGAATGACGTTAGCCATCACCAAGGCTAAAGAGGCGGGGATGCAAACTGTCATGTGCGCCTCCACGGGCAATACCTCGGCGTCCGCTGCTGCCTATGCGGCCCGCTGCGGAATGGAATGCATCGTGATCATCCCGGAGGGGAATATTGCCTTGGGCAAACTCGCTCAGGCGATGATCCACGGCGCGAAGGTGATCGAGATTAAAGGAAATTTCGATGTGGCCTTAGGGTTGGTGAAAGAGATCACCGCAAAATATCCGGTGGCTTTAGTCAATTCCATTAACCCTTTTCGCATCGAAGGACAAAAAACCGCCGCGTTTGAAGTCTGCGACTCCCTGGGCAATGCGCCGGAATTCCACGCGATCCCCGTCGGCAATGCGGGCAATATCACCGCCTATTGGAAAGGTTATAAAGAATATAAAAAAACCGGTCGAAGCAAACAAACACCGGTCATGCTCGGATTTCAGGCTGCCAAGGCCGCCCCCATCGTCAAAGGGAAAATCATCAAGGACCCGCAAACGATCGCAACCGCGATTAAAATCGGCAATCCCGCCAGCTGGAAAATGGCGCAAGCCGCCCGCGATGAGTCCGGCGGGCTCATTGAGGCGGTGACCGATCAAGAAATTCTGGCCGCCTACAAATTCCTGGCGGCAGAAGGAATTTTTGCCGAACCAGCCTCTGCCGCGTCGGTCGCGGGACTTCTGAAGCTCCATAAAAACGGTTATTTTAAACAGCAAAAAGGCCGGGTCGTTTGCACCTTAACGGGTCACGGGCTGAAAGATCCTAACATTGCCATTCAAAACATAGGGAAACCGGCGACCGTCAAGGCAGAACTCAAATCGATCCTGAAAACGATTGGCTACTAATAAAGGCTCCTTGAAAGGCAAAAGAATTTTGATCACCTGCGGTCCAACCTGGGTCGCCATTGATCCGGTGCGGGTGTTCAGTAATATATCGACGGGAGCGCTGGGACAAACGTTAGCGAAAAAATTATCGAGCCTCGGAACCAGGATTACGCTTTTGGAAGGTCCGGTGGTTCAGCCTTTAAAACACCGGGAAATCCGGATTCGAAAGTTTCGATTTTTTTCAGAATTACAAGAGCTCCTGAAGGCAGAATTGTTATCCGGACAGTTTGTTGGACTGTTGCACACGGCGGCCGTAGCCGATTTCCAATTGCCGCAAAAAAAATCTCAGAAGATGGATTCTACAAGAAGCGTCCGGCTAAAACTCGTGCCCACAGAGAAGCTGATCAACTCCATTCGCCGGTTAGCCCCAAAGATTTTTCTGGTGGGATTTAAACTGGAACCGGGTTTGAACCGGACAAAGGCCCTGAGGGCAGCCAAAGAACTTTTTAAAAAGGCCAAATGCAATCTCGTCGTCGCCAATTCGGTCACAAACAAAAGTTACAATGCTTGGATAATTCGAGACGATCGAATTTTAGCGCAGGCCCATAGCCGCAGTCAGCTGGCACAAAAATTGATTCAACAATTGAAAAAAAATTTATGAAATACGTGATCATTGTCCCCGATGGCATGGCCGATGAACCGGTCGAAATCCTTGGCGATAAAACTCCTTTGGAGGCGGCGCATACGCCGAATATGGATTATGTCGCGTCCCACGGCATTTCCGGATTAGTGAAAACCATTCCTGAGGGCATGCCGCCTGGCTCCGATATCGGCAATCTGTCGCTATTGGGTTATGATCCACAACAATGTTCCTTTGGCCGCGCGCCTCTCGAGGCAGCGAGCCAGGGGATCCTGCTCGCGGATGACGAAGTCGCCTTTCGTTGCAACATGGTGACCGTGGTCGACGGCAAAATGATGGATTACAGCGCCGGCCATATTTCCACGAAAGAATCAGCGGTTTTTATTGCGGATCTTAACAAGCAAGTCAAGAAAGACGGGATCAAATTTTATACTGGGAAAAGCTACCGGCACTTGATGGTCATGAAGACCCGCAATAAAGAGGAGGTCTTTAAAATGAAAACGACTCCTCCCCACGATATCCAGGATCAGGACATTCAAAAACATTTGCCCGCGGGAGAATCAGCCACCCTTATCCGGCAGCTGATGGAGATGTCAGAAAAACTCTTTGCCAATCATCCGGTGAATCAGGTTCGGATTGATCTGAAAGAAAATCCAGCGACCATGATTTGGCTGTGGGGACAAGGGATCAAGCCCCAACTGCCGGCCTTTTCCGAACGGTTCGGAGTCAAAGGCAGTATTATCTCCGCAGTGGATTTGGTCACGGGGATTGGAAAGCTCATTGGACTGAACGTCATCGACGTTCCCGGCGCAACCGGTTATTTCGACACGAATTACCGGGGAAAAGCCGACTATGCCCTCGAATCGCTTAGGGAAAATGATTTCGTGTACATCCACATTGAGGCGCCGGATGAGGCCGGACATAACGGCGATGTACGCCAGAAGATCGCTGCCATTGAACATATTGACAAGGACATTGTAGGGACTATACTGAATCATTTCCGCGGAAAATCCGACGTGCGTGTCCTTATTTCGTCGGATCATCCGACGCCGGTGGGAAAGCGCGCCCACACCCGCGACCCGGTAGGATTTTGTATGTTCGGCAAAGGGATTCCCCCCGAAGGTACCGAGAGATTTACGGAAACTCTCACCCGGGCCAAGGGATTAAAATTTCAAAGCGGGCAGGAATTGATTCAATTTTTCATGCGTAGTTGATGGGGGTGAGAACTTTCCGTGGATAAGGACACCATTGTGCAAAAATTCGGCGGTTCTTCCGTGGCCAATCCCGAACGGATCAAGGCTGTCGCCGAACGGGTCATCGGCTACAAAAATCATAAATGCGATTTGGTGGTCGTTGTCTCCGCGCTCGGAGATACGACGGATGAATTGATCGAACTGTCAGCCCAAATCACCGACGATCCTCCCAAGCGGGAAATGGACATGCTCATGGCGACCGGAGAACAGATCTCCTGTGCGTTATTGGCGATGGCCATCAAATCCAAGGGCCACGATGCGATTTCTTTGACCGGTGCGCAGGTCGGGATCAAAACCAACCGAGATCACACGCGGGCCCGGATCCAAAAAATTGAAACCCGTCGGATCCGCAAGGCACTGACGAAAAACCAAATTGTGATTGTCGCCGGATTCCAGGGAGTAACGCATGATGACGAAATCACCACCTTGGGGCGCGGTGGATCGGATTTAACCGCCGTGGCCCTTTCGAAGGCGCTGGGCGCTTGTGTTTGTGAAATCTACACGGATGTGGAAGGAATTTACACAACCGATCCGCGCATCGTCAAAGAAGCGCGCAAGATTCGGCAAATCACCTTCGATGAAATGCTGGAAATGACTTCCCTGGGAGCACAGGTCATGCAGTCGCGTTCCATTGAAGTCGCCAGAAAATACAATATCCCGTTACACGTCCGATCAAGTTTTTGTGAGGAGGATGGAACCATGATCGTCAAAGAAACCGATAAAATGGAAGAAGTGGTCGTTCGGGGGGTTGCCTGCAACAAACAGGAAGCCAAGATCACCATTTGTGCCGTTCCCGATAAACCGGGTGTGGCGGCGCGGATCTTTACGGAGATTTCCAAAGCGGGAGTTAATGTCGACACGATCGTGCAAAATGTCAGTCACACGCGTCTGACGGACATTTCTTTTACAGTGCCCAAAAATTCTTTGACTCAAGCATTGGCCACGACCCAAACCATTGCCAAGAAGATCGGTGCGGGAGAAGTCCTGCACGACAAAAATATTGCCCGCGTCTCTATCGTCGGGACTGGCATGCGTTCCCATCACGGGATTGCCGCTAAAATGTTCCAGGCCCTGGCGGAAAATAAAATCAATATCGAGATGATCACCACTTCCGAGATCAGCATTTCCTGTATCATCGATCAGCAATCCGCCGACATGGCGGTGCGGACTTTGCACAAAACCTTTAAGCTCGAACAAGTCTAACATGTCCCGAATCACCTTATACGATACAACCCTGCGAGACGGTTCTCAAACCGAGGGCATCGCCTTTACCGTCAACGACAAGATCAAAATCACCGAAAAACTCGCTGACATAGGGATCCACTATATCGAGGGCGGCTGGCCGGGTTCTAATCCCAAAGACAAAGAATTTTTCAAAACCGTACGCAAAGCCAGGCTGAAAAATTCCACGCTCGTGGCCTTTGGTTCCACCCGTCGGGCGGATAAAAAGGCAGAAGCGGACCGCAATCTTCTGGATTTGCTTGCAGCCGGTACGAAGACCATCACCATCTTTGGAAAAAGCTGGGACTTGCATGTCCTGGATGTCTTGCGGACGTCGCTCGCGGAAAACCTCGCGATGATCAGCGATTCAGTGAAATTTTTAAAACGAAAAGGCCGGGAAGTCTTTTATGACGCGGAACATTTTTTCGATGGATACAGGAATAATTCTCAATATGCCTTGCAGACCATTGTAACGGCCGAAGAAGCGGGCGCGGATTGCATTATTCTTTGCGATACCAATGGGGGTTCGCTTCCCGACGATGTCCGGCGGATCACAGCCGAGGTGCGATCCAAACTTCGCATGCCATTGGGAATTCACACCCATAATGACATGGGTCTTGCGGTGGCCAATAGTTTGGCGGCGCTCGAGTCTGGCTGTCAGCAAGTACAGGGAACCTTCAATGGCCTGGGAGAACGCTGCGGCAATGCGGATTTGGGAACCATCATGGCGATTCTCTGCGCCAAAATGAAACAGGGAAGCATTTCGGCAGCGCAGCTTAAAAAACTCACCCAGACTTGTTATTTCATTAGTGAAGTGAGCAATATTAAATTAGCCGACAATCATCCCTTCGTCGGACATTCGGCCTTCGCCCATAAAGGCGGAGTCCACATCGATGCCATGCTCAAGAATCCTTTGGCCTATGAACACGTCATCCCGGACGTCGTTGGTAATCACCGGCGTTTGGTCACCTCCGAATTGGCCGGCAAGATGCCCATCGTTTTGAAAGCGAAGGCCATGGGGTTCAATCTTGATAAAAAATCGCCGGAAACCGCGCAGCTCCTCAAGGCTCTTCAAGACAAAGAACACGAAGGCTATCAGTTCGAAGCAGCGGATGCTTCTTTTGAACTTTTTCTCAAACGCAAGCTCAAACGGCACGTGGAATTTTTCCGGCTGGAAGGATTCAAAGTCCACACGGAAAAGCGCAATGACGGCAAGATTTTTGCCGAGGCCACCGTTCGCATGAACGTCAGGGGCACAGAGGAATTCTGCGCCTCGGAAGGGGATGGCCCCATCGATGCTTTGGATAAGGCCTTGCGCAAGTCCCTGACCAAATTTTATCCCAGCCTGGCGAAGATGCACTTGACCGATTATAAAGTTCGTGTGCTCGATACAAAAACCGGCACCGCGGCCAAGGTCCGGGTTCTCATCGAATCCCAGGATGAAACCGATTCCTGGACGACGGTCGGCGTCCACGAGAATATCATCGAAGCGAGCTGGGAAGCGTTGACCGATAGCATCGAATACAAACTGCTCAAAAACGGTAAGGCCTTACCGAAGTCCCGCATTTCCCGCCGATCATGAAGGAATTTCTTCCTCGTTACAATCCCCAAACGGTCGAAGACAAGTGGTGGCCTTTCTGGGAAAAGGAAGGGCTTTTCCATGCGCAAGTTAATCCAGAGAAGAAACCCTTCACCGTCGTCATTCCGCCTCCCAATATCACCGGCGTCCTGCACATGGGGCACGCCCTTAACAACACCCTCCAAGACATCATGGTCCGTTACAAACGGATGAAGGGATTCGAGACCCTGTGGATGCCTGGCACCGATCACGCCGGCATCGCCACCCAGAATGTTATCGAGAAACAATTGGCCAAGGAAGGAAAGAAAAGACAGGACGTCGGAAGGGAAGAATTTTTACGCCGGTTATGGGAATGGAAGAATCAATACGGCGACACGATCATCCACCAGCTCAAAAAACTCGGCGCCTCCTGCGATTGGGCGCGTACCCGTTTTACCATGGATGAAGATTACAGCCGGGCGGTCACCCATGTTTTTGTTGAGCTTTACAAGAAAGGTCTCATCTATCAGGGAGACTACATCATCCATTGGTGTCCGCGTTGTCAGACGGCTTTATCCGACGAGGAAGCGGAACATCGGCAAATTGAGGGGGCACTTTACTCCATTCGTTATCCGTTTAAAAAGGATCCGCGAAAGGGGATTGTGGTGGCCACCACCCGACCCGAGACCATGCTGGGCGACACGGCGGTCGCGGTAAATCCCAAAGACCGGCGGTATAAAAAATTCCATTCCCAAATTTTAGTCTTGCCGTTAATGAATCGGGACATTCCGATCATCGCCGATGACTTTGTCGATCCGAAATTCGGAACCGGCGCAGTGAAAGTCACACCCGCTCATGATCCCAATGACTTCGTGATGGGGAAAAGGCACGATCTTCCTTTTATCAACATCCTTCATCCCGATGGGCGATTGAATCAGAATGCCGGAGAATTTAACAATTTGGACCGACGGGAGGGACGTAAGGCCGTGGTTGATGCCCTCAAGCGTTTGGGCCTTCTGGAAAAAATCGAACCGCATTCTCACGCCGTTGGCCACTGCTATCGCTGCAACACGATTGTTGAACCTTATTTATCCAGACAGTGGTTCGTGAAAATGAAACCCCTCGCCCAACCGGCAGCCAGGGCCGTGCGGCAAGGGAAAATCAAATTCACTCCCCATCGTTGGACCAAGGTTTATCTCCACTGGATGGATCACATCCAAGACTGGTGCATCTCCCGCCAGATCTGGTGGGGGCATCGAATTCCCGTCTGGTACTGCGTGGGAGATAATGCCTGTCGACTCGCATGTCGGCAACCGATCGTTTCGGAAACGATTCCCGATCGCTGTCCGCATTGCGGTTCGTCTAATCTGCGACAAGACGAAGATGTCCTTGACACCTGGTTTTCTTCCTGGCTGTGGCCTTTTGCCACGCTGTCTTGGCCGCCGGAAAATAAGGACACGGATTATTTTTATCCGACCTCCGCGCTTTTTACCGCCTCCGAAATCATTTTTTTTTGGGTCGCCCGAATGATCATGGCAGGAATCGAATTCACGGGCGATATTCCGTTTTCCGAGGTTTACATCCACGGAACTGTTCGCGACGCCAAAGGCCAAAAGATGTCCAAGTCTCTTGGAAATGCCATCAATCCCTTAGAAATTATTCGGGAATATGGGGCGGATGCGCTTCGATTTAGTCTGATTATGAATTCCGGCCAGGATCTGTATATTTCCAAAGAAAAATTTGAAGTCGGACGCAATTTTGCCAACAAGATCTGGAATGCGGCCCGACTCATCGGGCTTAATGCGGAACTAAAAAATTCCAGCCTGGTGAGTTTGACCAAGGGCGAGTTAAAACAAATGGATATGTACTCTCGCTGGATCATTTCCCGTTTCCATTCAACCCTGGAAAAAATAGAGAGAGCCATCGAGCGTTTCCGCTTCGGAGAAGCGGAAACGCTCCTTTATGATTTTTTTTGGAAAAATTTTTGCGACTGGTATTTGGAAATGATCAAAGAGGGGTTTGGTCAGCCCCGGATTCAATTTGTTGCTTTATGGATCCTCAGGGAATCCCTCAGAGTGCTTCACCCGTTTATGCCCTATGTCAGCGAGGAAATTTTTCATCACATGTTTCCGGAATCCGGATCCATGGTCCGCCAACCCTGGCCAAAACTGGAAAAAAGTTTTATTGACCGCTCGGTCGAAAAAAGGGTTAGCCATTTGATTGACGTCGTGACCGTCATCCGCAATATCCGCGCGCAATGGAATATCAATCCCCAAACCGAGATCACGGCTATTCTTTCCGTGGAATCTCCGGCAGAGTTGAATTTTTTTAAAAAAAACGCGCCGGTGATGAAAAAGCTAGTCAACGCGAAAGAATTAAATTTGACTGATGAAATCCTTAAATTGGAAGAAAGTGCTAGCGCCATCGCCGGTCCGGTGAGGATCATTGTCCCTTTAAAGGGGACGATCGACATTCAAAAAGAAAAAGAACGGATCAAAGACCAGATGAGCCAGCAAAACACTCTTTATCAGAATCTCTCTCTTCGCTTAGCCAACAAAGAATTCCTGAAGAAAGCCCCACCCGATGTCGTGGACAAAGAGAAGGAAAGATTGCAAATTTTGAAATCCAAACTCCAAGAATACCAAAGAGTTCTTCAAGATTTGAGTTAACCGAATTGCAATGTCTTCAATTCCTGACGAAATACCCCCAAGGCCCAGAATTCTTCTTGAAAGTCGTCTCCCTCAATATTATAATCACTACACTTTTCTGACCCGATGACGGATCCATGGATCAATTCTCTCATTAAGCAAGCCTTAAAGGAAGATATTGGGCCGCAGGATATCACTACCGAATTCCTCATTGATCGTCACCAAACTTCGCGAGGGGTTATCCTTTTAAAAGAAGATGCGGTCATTTGCGGTTTGGAACTCGCCCAAAGAGTTTTCGGGCAGTTGGATAAAAATCTTATTTTTGATTCGCTTTGCCGTGACGGTCAGTTCAAACCCAAGGGAACAAAGATCGCCGATCTTTCCGGACGAACGCGTGCCATCCTTTCCGCGGAGCGAGTGGTTCTCAATTTTCTTAGCCGGCTTTCTGGAATTGCGACCCTGACGCGGGCCTTCGTTAAAGCGATCAAACCGTTCCAGGCCCAAATCTTTGACACCCGCAAAACAATTCCGGGATTGCGCCGACTGGAAAAATTTGCGGTGGCAACCGGCGGGGGGAGGAATCATCGCCTGACCCTGAGCGACATGTTTATGATCAAAGACAACCATTGGGTGGCCGGTCAACCAGCCCGTATTCCCGACCTCATTCAAAAAATGAAAAACACTTCCGCAAAACCGATTTGCGTTGAGGTTACGACCCTCCGGCAATTGGCGTTCGTTTCCAAAGTTAACCCGGAAATTATTTTGCTCGATAATATGAACCTTAGGACCATTAAAAGGGCGGTCGGATTGATCAAACGTTTGCCAAAGACACAAAGACCCCATCTGGAGGTCTCCGGGGGCGTTACGCTTAAAAATGTTCGCGCGATTGCAGCCACGGGCATTGACCGAATCTCCGTCGGTGCCCTGACCCATGATGCACCGTGGGTGGATTATTCGCTGGAGATCCTTCCATGAGAATCCGTCGATTATTCATTCTAGCTTTTGTCCTTCTGCTTTTTTCCTCAGCTTTAGGGTGGCCGGAAGAGGAGGGGGCGATCAATTCCGACAGTAACACCATTTTTGATGATAAAAAATTGCTGGACGGTTATGCGCAAAAATTCTCTGCTGAACCTAAAGAAATTCTCATCGAAATGATCAAAGACGACACGCTAACATCGTATAAAACCGCCGCGGCGGTTCGCGTCTTCCGGGAAAAGTACAGTCAAGAGGTCTTCTCCAAAGAGAAGATCCTGGCAGAAAAATACCTCCTGCGCCGGCTGAATCTTACGGATTCCAGTTTTGTCCAGGTCGAAATCATGCATACCCTTTGCCTCATGGATCGCTACAAATATTTCAACCCCATGATTCCTGCGCTCATTCAAAAACTGGATCATTACAATACGACCGTCAATGAATTGGCTTATTTAAGTCTTGTGAATATCACCCAAAAGGGTGCGAATCGTCCCCAAGAAGCCCGGGTTGTCTTTAATACCTTGCGCAACATCCTGTTTCTTTCCCGTAAACGATTGGCCAATATCAAAGAGCCCAATCCGAAATTGAAACAGAAGTTAGAATTGCTACGATGGTCGATCAAGATCCTGGGAACCGAAGAACTCAAACGTCTGCCTTCAGAAGTGATCAATCTTCTTTAACCCCCGTGGTCGTATTTCCGTGAAAATCAAGCCTTTCGATTGGGCCGCATTCCTTCTGCTGTCTCTAGTCTCCGCCGCCATCTGGTTTCACTTTAGCTACCACAAATATTCCCTAGCCAATCTTTCGGTCACGCGTAGCCAGGCCCTGCGCATCGCCCGG
This sequence comes from Candidatus Omnitrophota bacterium, assembly GCA_023247725.1. Classification (GTDB taxonomy): domain Bacteria; phylum Omnitrophota; class Gorgyraeia; order Zapsychrales; family JAHFFX01; genus JAHFFW01. The sequence goes on from JAHFFW010000032.1 coordinate 16,971, forward strand.
GATTATCTCCAAAAAGAAAAGGGAGTCAACGTCCAAACCTTCCGATCGGCCACGGTTTTCCTGGTTGATGATGAATCGGACCGTTATTTGCAAAAAGCCCTTGGATTCAAAAAGGAATTGGAATTCCTGCATGAGAATGAATTTGAGTTATTTTTCTGGCTGGTTCGCTTCTTTCGTGAAAACACCAAAGAAGAATATCGTCTCACCATCAGTTCCGCGACGGGAGAGATCACGGCCTTCACCCATCTGATTGAAGAAACCGAATCCCGTCCCTTCATTGATAAAGAAACGGCCAAAATGCGGGCCGCCATTTTCCTGGAGAGAAAATTCGGCGTTCATTTGGAGGACTATCAAAGCTCCGGTGAAGTCCAGCGCCATTTGGACAATCGGACCGATTATGCCTTTGCCTGGCAGAAAAAAGGGATTTCCTTAGCTTGGGATCACGCAGCCCCTCATCCCGCGGCCTCGGGTCGGGCAGAACTTTTGATGGGCGCCACGCTCTCCGGCGATGAGATCATCACCTTTTCAAAGAATAAACTCGATATCCCCGACCAGTTCAATCGCTATCTTTCCAAGCTCAGTTACGCCGGCCGCAACTACACGCTGCTTTTTCGAATCTTCAATATGCTTCTTATTACCGCCTCCATCTATTATGTGGTCTTACGACGGCATCATCTGATCATGCATTCCACAAAAAAATTCTATTTCCTTTTGGCCGTTGGTCTGTTTTTGCTTAATCTGCTCAACGAGCTCAATGACCTGCAGATCATTTTGTTTCAATTCAATACGACTTCGTCCCTCAATTCTTACCTTTGGCGATATAGCATAGAAATTCTGCTGCAGACATTTTTTATCACTATTGGATTTCCGCTGACGTGTCTGGCCGGGGAGTCCTTGCGCTTTGAGGTCTTCCGGGAAAAGAGAGAGGGGTCCTTTTTATATTACCTGTCAAGGGGATTTCTCAATCGCAATGTATTTGCCAAAATCAATTTAGGATATTTGGTCGCCATCATCATGATCGGGCTGCAATCTCTGATCCTGGAGATTGGTCATCGCTTTTGGGGAGTATGGATGGAACATTCCTGGAAAACCCAATTCACGTCCTCTTATTTGCCGTTTGTATCCGCCTTTGTGCTGGGAGCAATGGCCAGTCTTTATGAAGAAACGACCTTCCGCATGTTTGCCATCAGTCTGGGAAAAAAATTTTTTAAAAATGCCGTCATTGCTGGAGCCGTGGCATCAATTATTTGGGGATTCGGGCATACCGGTTACAATATTTATCCCATGTGGTTCCGAGGCATTGAAGTCACCGTCATGGGATTATTCCTGTCCCGCGTCTACCTGCGCTTTGGAATTCTAGTGGTCGTGGTGGCCCACTATGCCTTCGATGTGTTTTGGACAAGTTCAGGATACTTTTTAAGCAAGGCCAACCCTATCTATTTTTATCCGGTCTTGTTTGTTCTTTTGCTGCCGTTTTTCTTCGGGCTTTGGGGATTTTTCCTTAATCGAACCTACGAAGAGAAGCCCTTGCGTTGGCAACTGAATAAGCATCAGCTTTTTCACTTATCGGTCCTGCGTTTCTTTTTAGAAAAACGAAAACAGGAGGGACGCAACCTTCCGGAGATAAAAAAAGAATTACTTTCCCATGGATGGGATATTGCGGTGGTCGAAACGGCTTTCGAAGAATTGGAAATCGGCCCTCTCAAATATAGTTAAATTTGGCTATTTTTTCTTGTCAATTTTGGGTTTTCTGGTATAGTTATGAACGTCTTTTAAATTCTTATTAATAAAAATTATAATAATGTTACTCAATCCTCTCACTTTCCACGCACCTAAAACTGTTGAAGAAGCCATCGAACTATATTCTACCCTGGGCGAAGTCCGGCTTCTCGCAGGCGGGACCTTTCTTTTGAACAGTCTGAAATTGCTCAAAAAAAGAGGCATCAAGACTCCTCAACATGTGATCAGCTTAAGAAAGATTTCCGTACTGCAAGGGGTCAAGGTGACGGGAGATACTTTAACGATTGGTGCCATGACGGTCATCAACGATTTATTCAGCTCGCCTCATTTGACCGATAACTTTGCCATTTTGCGGACCGTCTGTCGCAATATCTCTACGAATCCCATTCGCAATATGGCGACGGTGGGGGGGAATTTGACGAGCCGGTATACTTGGACAGAGATGGGCGCACCGCTCATTGCCTTGGAAGCCGTCATGCATTTTTGCGGGACTAACCATACAACGGAATCGATAACGGTTGAGGATTTCTTTAAAAATTTCGCCAAGACAGAAAAAATTCTGACTCATATCACCATTCGTCGAGATCCAGCCGCCGCGCTCGCCTATCAGCGGGTCAAAAAACTTTCGGATGTGGACGTTCCCTTATTAGCCGTTTGCATCCGCACCCATTTTAACGATGGTTGCTTTACTCGCACCCGGGCTAGCATTAACTGTACGACGAGCTTTGCTAAAAGAGACCTGGTCCTCGAAGAGTTCCTCAACGGGAAAAAAACTGCCAATGGAATCGCCCAAGAAGCCCTTGCGCATTTGGATACTTCCATTTACGATACCCGCAGTGATGACTATAAAAAATCGATGTTCAGAATTTCCATTAAGAAAGCGATCGAAGATCTTACCCGGAGGGGACAAACATGATTTTTCACGTCAATCATAAGACTTATGAAGTGGATCTGGTAGGCCATGAGACACTTTTAGAGGTTTTGCGGGACAAATTGGGTTTAACGGGGACTAAGACCAGCTGTATGGAATCCGAGTGCGGTGCGTGTACGGTTATGATCGGTGGGAAAGGCATCTTATCTTGCATTACCCTTGCGGCCAATGTTGCCGGAGAACCCATCACCACGATTGAAGGACTTGCCGACGGAGAAAATCTTCATCCAGTGCAGCAGGCCTTTCTGGATTACGGCGCAGCCCAATGCGGTTTTTGTATTCCGGGCATGATTATGGCGTCCACCGCCCTTTTGACTCAAAATCCCCATCCCACTCGGGAAGAAATGGAATATGCCCTCGATGGAAATATCTGCCGCTGCACCGGCTATTTGAAAATTTTTGAGGCGCTGCGGGAGGCCGGAGATAAAATGTCGCAGCTCAAAGCCCCCAGGGAATCAGCTCTTTATCAGTACATACCAGCAGTTTCCTCTACCCCATAATCCAAAAAGGAATCCCTATGGTCCAGACGATCAACAAAGATTTGGTTAATCCCGTTGGAAAAAGTGTACCCAAGATTGATGGCAAGGGAATTGTCACCGGCCAAATCAAATACGTTTTCGATGTCAGCCTTCCGAACATGCTCGTCGGTAAGATGCTTCGCAGTCCCCATGCCCACGCGCGCATTCTCAGCATTGACACCTCCAAAGCCGAAAAACTTTCCGGGGTCAAGGCCATCGTAACCGCGAAAGATACGCACCTCATTAAATTTGGATCGAATGAATATTTCTTTCCCCATACCGTGGATCAACTGCCGCTTGAGGACGAAAAAGTCCGTTACATCGGCGACGAAATTGGGGCCGTGGCTGCCGTTGATGAAGAGACCGCGGAAGAGGCCCTTAAACTCATTGATATCAAATATGAAGTTCTGCCCGCCGTTTTTGATATGGAAGAAGCGATGAAACCGGGGGCTCCGGCGATTCATGAAGCCATGAACAATATTGCCGTCATTTTGCCGGTGAATTTTGGCAATGTCGATCGGGCGTTTAAAGAATCCGACTATATTCGCGAGGATATTTTCCGCACTCAACCGGCCGCTCATTGTTCGATGGAGCCGCATGTCTGCGTCGGTCAATGGGAAACCTTTTCCAATAAAGTCACTCTCTGGAGTTCCAGTCAGGCGCCCTTCAAATGCCGGGAAGCCCTGGCGAAGTGTTTAAAGATGGATCTCAATGATGTCCGGGTGATCAAATTGGCGGTGGGAGGGGGGTTTGGTAGCAAATTGGAAATGATGCCAATGGATTTTGCCGCCTGTGTTTTATCACATAAATCAGGAGGGCTGCCGGTTAAGATCACCTACACGCGCGAGGAGGAATTCTCTTTTTCCCGACGTAAACATCCAATGATTTATAAAATCAAGTCCGGGATTAAAAAAGATGGAACGATTATGGCCATCACGGGTGAGGTGATCGCTGATGGAGGGGCTTACTGCAGTTACGGCCCGACTGTGATCGCAGCCGCCATCATGCGGATTTTCATGGTCTATAAAATCAAAAATTTCCGCATTTCCGGTTACCGTGTGTACACGAATAATCCTATCAGTGGTGCCATCCGAGGATTTGGGGGAGTTCAGTCAGGGTTTGCCATTGAATCCCATATTGATATGCTGGCGAAAGGTATCGGTATGGATCCCATGGAATTCCGTTTGCGGAACGCAACCGATCCCAATATGGTGACGATCAACAAAATGTATTTGACCTCAAACGGCCTCAAAGAATGCATCACTAAAGCCGCTGCAGCTGCCGACTGGAAAAACAAATACAGCAAGATGCGCAATCAATGCCGTGGCATTGGCATTGCCGTTGCCGCCGATGTCATGGGATCCAAAATGTATAAATCGCATGAATCGGCTGGCTCGATTGTCAAAGTCGAGGAAGATGGCTCGGTATATCTATTTACCGGAGCGGCTGACACCGGACAGGGTGCCAACACGGCACTGTCGCAGATCGCGGCCCAAGAGTTAGGTGTCAGTTACAGCCGCATCCGCTGCAAATCCGGTGATACGGAAATTACTCCCTTCGACACAGGAAGCTTTGCCAGTCGGGTCACCTTCATTTCAGGGAATGCCACCAAGAGAGCTGCTACCGATGCCAAAAAACAAATCCTCAATGTGGTCGCCGAGGAATACAAACTCAATCCTGAGGATTTGGACATTATTGCAGAAAGGGTGATTCACAAAAAAGATAGCTCAGTGTTGCTGAACTTTGATAAAGCCTTAGATTTATGTTACAGCTTTAATTACGGACGCCAAATCATTGGACGGGGCAGTTACAATCCTAAGACTACCCCCGTTGACTTTCGCACGGCGGAAGGCAATGTTTCTGGCAGCTATGGGTTTGAGGCCCAGATTGCCGAGGTGGAAGTGGATAAAGAAACCGGCCATGTCCGAATTATCAAGATGTGGGATGCTCATGATATTGGCAAAGCCATTAATCCGCAGGGCGTGATCGGCCAAATTGAAGGCTCCATTGCCATGGGAATCGGCTATAGCCTTTATGAGGATTTGAAATTCAAAAATGGTCGGGTCGTGAATGCGAACTTTGCTAACTATCGATTGCCCAAGGCGATTGGCATGCCGGAAATCGAAACAATTCTTATTGAAACCATTGACCCGGAAGGACCCTTTGGAGCCAAAGGGATGGGAGAGGCCTCGCTTTTGCCCACTTCTGCAGCCATTGCCAATGCTATTGAGGATGCGGTCGGAATTCGCGTCAAAGAACTTCCCATGACTCCCGACAAAATTCTTAAGGCTCTGAAAGAAAAGGAACAAACTACTCCACAAACCGCAACCGAATCACAGCAATGAAAAAGTTGATCCTCCTCATGGGACTTTTTTGGGCTTTGCCCGCGTGCAGTTTTTACAAAGTGGATTCTCAAAGTCTGACCGATCAATATTATCCTTCCAAAGCATCAACCAATGAAGTGACCTATCTGGAAGTCGTTAACCGTCCCCACGCGGTGATCGCGACGGTAACGGTCAATGCCGAACGCAATCAACGCTTAAATGACGTCATCGAACGCATGAAACAACAAGCGGCCTTGCTTGGCGGCGATGCGATCACCAATATCCGCACCAATAGTGGCGAAGGCAAATGGGCGAAGATCAAACCCCAAAAACTCTTTGCCAATGCCAACATTCGAACCAACTTTGTGGCCGATGTGGTTGTGTTTACGAGTGACGTTCGGGCCGAAGCAGCTGAGACAATTCCTCCCGCGTATTAAAATTTTTTACCACACCTGGATCATCCACCGGAAAAAAAACTCCGGAGGACTGATTCTTCCAAATAACGGAGTTGATTCCTTGCGACTGGTTCAATTTTAAGAACTTTGGCTTTAAGGTGATAGAAAAAATCGGAGGGTGGCCTTTTTGCCTTTTGTAGGTTGGAATTAAAAAGAGGGGAGACTGGGAAACGAAAGAATCCACGAGCTGATCGAATGTCTTTTGTTCAATGAATGGATAATCCACCGGCAAGAGCATGATTCCAGTTGTTTTTTGAGGAAGGTAGCGCAAACCCGCTTGGAATGAAGATGTTTGGCCTAAAAGATAATCTTTGTTATAGACAGTGGCTATCTTCTTGTGATTTAATAGATGCGGTTTTATAACCTCACAATGGGCTCCGAGGACAATCGTGATAGCGTCGACGCAGGATGCCGTGAGTTTTTCCTGCAGGATAACAATCGCCGGTTTTCCGGAAATACCGGCCAGGGCTTTGGGCGAACCAAACCGGGAGCTTAACCCCGCCGCTAATAACAGGCATGAAATCATGGGCTTATTATAACCATCCAGCAAGGCCTGTCAAACCGTTGACTCATCTAAAAATTACTGAACCGATTCAACAACCTTACAACACAAGCTCTCAATAATAAGCGATGAGCAATTTTCTTTATATGTACGCTGTTCTTGTGGGGATTGGAATTACGACTGTCGTTATTCTTATTTTTTTCGAACAGAAAAAGAGCATCGCCAAAGGTAAAAAATCTGTCCCGCATCCTTCCACAGAGGTTCTTCAACGGCTTGGCTTGAAGGAAGCGCAAGAATTGGTCACCAAGGCTGTGCCACAGGATGTCACCAGCAAAAACCCAAAAGAAACTCAAACCAATATAGCGCAGACAAAACCTGAATCAGTTTCGCTTTCTTTGTTGCCAACAGAATCCGAAGAATACCTTGCTCTCAAAAACAAATATGAACGCTTAGAAGGTCTTTTTGAGGAGAAATCCACCGAATTGGACAAAAAGGAGACCGTCTTAGCCAATGAATTAAAAATCCGTAAGGATTTCAATAAAGTTAAAGATATCCTGGAAAAGGAACTCAAAGACACGAAAGACAAGGTGCATAAATTTCATCTGGAATTAACCGCTGCCAAAGGGGAAATTGAGAATCAAAAGAATCGAGTCCTTCAACTGGAAGAAAAGATTAACGGCAAGAACAAAGACATTACGGAACGGGAAGGCAAAATCGCAGAATTGACCAAACAATTACTAAACCTGACGGGGAAATCACCCCAAACGCCAACTCAAGTTGCAAATAAAGGCGACGGGGATTTAGCTCTTCAAGATTCGACGGCAACGGTCCCTGGTACTAATGTAATTCCTTCGACTCTTAGCGAAGAAAAACCTGTATCGGTTTTGCCTCAACAAAATTCCCCGATTCCCCCCGAGGAAACTCCTAAAGAAGCTTCCCCGCCCCAAGAAACCCTGAAAGAAGCAGAAACACAGACGCCCATCGTTCAAGAAAAAACCTCTCCAGAATCCGCTAACACTTAAAAATTATCAGCTTCCATGGACGAACTCTTCTTAAAGGCTTATGAAGCAGCACAAAAGGGACGAAGTTATGCTTTTGCCACCATTATTGAATCAACCTCCAAAGGGACACCGCGGAAGACGGGAGCCAAGATGGTGGTCATGCAAGATGGTTCGACTTTTGGATCGATTGGGGGGGGGCGCAACGAAAAAAATGCGCAAAGCGAATGCCGGAAAGCCATTAAAAGCGGCAAACCCGCTATTGTAACCTACAAATTTGACGAAAGGCCTGGAAATTCGATTTGTGGGGGTGAAATCAAGGTTTTTATTGAGCCGTTTGCTGGGAAAAAGCACCTCATTATTTGTGGAGCCGGACATATTGCATTGCCATTGTCTTTTCTAGGTAAGATGCTGAATCTTAAAGTGAGCATCATTGATAACCGGCCAGAATTTGCCAATCGGGAACGTTTTCCGCACGTGGACGAAATTCATTTGGGTGATCAGGCCCAACATTTAAGAAAAATCAAAATCACGGTGAAATCATTTGTCATTATTGTTACCCAAGGCTATGAATTTGATTTCCAGTGTCTTCAAACCGCGCTTAAAACGCCGGCGGCTTATATTGGGGTCATCGCCAGTAAAGTGAAAAAGGTCAAATTTATCCGCAAATTGAGAGAACAAGGATTTAAAGACAAGGATATCGAGCGGATGCGTGCACCTATGGGCATTGATATCGGAGCTCAAACTCCGGAAGAAATTGCTTTGTCCATTGCCTCAGAATTAGTCGCTCTTAGTAACAAAAGCTTTCTTGGCTCATCCAAATTCAAGGTTAATTACTAAACAATGACAGGAGGAATCATGGACCAAAAGGAAATTCTTAAGAAAAATTGGATTATCGACCTGATCAAAGATGCCGGCTTCGGATGCATGGCTTCCCTGGAAGGCGACCAGCCTAGGGTTAGACCGATGATGCCGCATTTGACGGATAATGGTGAGCTTTTGCTGGCGGTTTTAAGCCGTTCCCGCACGATTAATCAGATCAAGGAAAACCCCAGGGTTGAAATCTGCTATATAGATCGTAAAATGTACTACTGCCGGATCACGGCCATCGCTAAGGTCAGCTCGAATTTAGACAAGAAAGAGATTGTTTGGAATAACATCCCAATGTTGAGGCAATATTTTAGCGGCCCCAATGACCCGACCTATGTGCTTATAGAGATTGATTCAAACTCCATCGAATCGATGACCCCAGCCCAAAAAGCCCCAGATATTCATTCATTTAAGCTTATCACCGAATAATCGAAATTATTCTTTCAATCAAACAATCAAACCCTTGGCGTTTAAACGCCAAGGGTTGTTGTTTATTGGCCTAACACAAGGTTAAAAAGTTTTTCTTATATTCAATAAGTTTACATAACATATATTATAGGAAGTTATACGTAAGCGAATTTCATTTTGAATCCTCTGAAGATCTGCTTTTTATTTCATTACTTTGCTCATAAATCCCGCCTTCAATTCGAATAATTTTGCCGTTAACCAATGCTGTAGCGATTGTTTTTCGAGCGGTTTTCAAGATTCTTCCAAAGCTAGAACGCGAAATCCCCATCGAGCTTGCACCTAGGTGATGGTATTGTCCCTCCAGATCAGCAATTCTGATGGCCTCGAGTTGATCAATACCAAGAACAACCTCATCTGGTCGTCCAGGCTTGCCTCGGGGGCTAAATTGCCTTATGCCGGGAACATTCTTTACCTTTCTAATTTTTTTCGGTCTTCCTTTTAACAAAATCATCCCTTCTAGGGATCGGATAAATTAGAACTGATTGATGCTGCAGAATCCAACCCACGGGTTATTATGAGCATATGTTCATAAATTAGGCTCTTTGAAGTTTTGAATGGGTAAGCGTTATCGGTTATAATCCTGGAAAACAAATCAACCAGGAGGAGACCGATGTTTACCCAGCCACTATTTGAACTTGCTCTTAATATAAAAGA
>JAHFFW010000005.1 GCA_023247725.1 Candidatus Omnitrophota bacterium
TCCAAAACTTTAGACGTGTGACAGTTCGTTATGAATATCATGCACAGAACTTTTTAACGTTTGTTCAACTTGGTTGCATCGTAATTTTGCTCAGAAACTATTTATGAGATGAGTTCTAGTTAATGCATGAATCTTTCGAATATCAGTTTGAATGGGATCCGCGAAAGGCAAAATCCAATCAACAAAAACACAGAATAACTTTTGAGCGGGCGGCTACGGTATTCAGTGATCCCAAAGCTTTATCTGTTTATGACCACGAACATAGCCATGACGAAGAACGCTGCAGTCCTTTGGGGTTAGATCATGCTGGAATACCCATTGTAGTTTGCCATACTTTTCAAGAATACGGACAACATAAAGCGTTAATTCGAATTATTTCTTCCAGGAAGGCTACCAAAAAAGAAATTAAGCATTATGAGGAGGTTTGAACATATGAAAAAAGAATATGATTTTTCGACTGGCCCAAGAGGCAAATTCTATCGCAAAGGTGAACGGTTCCGGTTACCTATTTACCTAGACGCTCATTTGCAAAATAGACTTCGACGGATGGCTAAAAAGAATCACGAGGAGTTAAACGATATTGTAGAGCGTCTTTTAAAAAGGGAAATTCACCTTTCGATAAAATAAGAAGTTCGGATTTGAGGATACAAATCCAGCAGGATGCTCGTTATCAGCCTTTTCTTGCGCGAGCGAAGCGCAAAGAAGTTCTCGGTTTGCGATTAATCGAGGTTAAGAAAGATTTAGAGAATCTTTTAACTGACAAGTTGCGTAAGCAATTCATCAAATAATTTGGAGAAAAATATGGCGATCTTTTTAGACACAGGCAACATCAGCGAAATCAAAAAGTACCACCGGATGGGAATCCTCCGCGGGGTGACGACCAACCCAACGATCCTTTTGAATGAAGGCGTAATCGGGGGAATGAAGGGAGTAAAGACCAGGACCATCGAAATCGCGAAATTGATTGATCCTTATCCTTTATCGGTAGAGGTGACCACGAACGACAAAGGAAAAATGCTTTCCCAGGCCTTGGATATTGCCGGCTGGGCCAGGAACATCGTCGTGAAAATCACCATCCATGGTCCGAAGGGAGAATTGGATAACCTGGAAGTTGTGCATGAGTTGGAAACCCATCACGACATCCGCATCAACGTGACCGCCATGATGAGCGCGCAACAATGTTTTCTCGCCGCGATGGCCGGCGCCTCCTATGTGTCGTTATTGGGAGGCCGGGTGAACAATATGGGATACAATGTGGTGGGGGAAATCAAAATCCTTCGGCAGCTGTTGGATGAGCATAAGCTCAAGGCCCAAATCATTCTCGCCTCGACGCGGGAAGTCCTCAATGTCCTCGAGTGGCTGCAAGCGGGCGCCCATATCGTGACGGTCGTTCCCAAATTCCTGGAAGGGATGATCGTCCATCCTTATTCCAAAGAAACCGTGCAGATGTTTTTGGATGACGCCCAGAAAAGCGAGTTGGGCCAGACCCGTGCCAGTGAGACCAAGGTTGTTCTGGCAGAAAAAAATTCCGTAAAGGAAACGACCTTTGTTAGCGGCAGAAAAGCTAAATGAACAACGACCTTCTGGCGCGGCGCCGCTTATTGAAATCGAAATTGCAAAATCGCCGGCGGGTTTTTGCCGGCTGGAATTCGTTTTCTCATCCTTCCATCACCGAGATTTTTACTCGCGCTGGTTTGGATTTCATCGGAATTGATCTAGAGCACTCGACGATCAGCCAGGAACAAACGCAAAGGATTATTGCGGCAGCTCAATCGAACGGGTGTTTGGCCTTGGTCCGCATCGCTTCGCATAATGCAGAGATGGCCCGACGAGCGCTCGATTCCGGCGCCGACGGGCTCATTGTGCCGATGGTGGAGACGAGCCAGGACGTCGAGCGGACGATTGCCTGGAGCAAATACCCGCCGGAAGGCAAAAGGGGATTCGGCGTCTCCCGCGCGCAAGGATACGGTTTTGATTTTGACGATTACGTCAAGAATTGGAATTCGACGTCGATCCTCATGGTTCAGATTGAATCCGTCCGGGCGGTGGAAAATATCAAGGAAATTCTGGCTTCCCCACACGTGGACGGGGCCATGATCGGTCCTTATGATATCTCCGGTTCTTTGGGAATTCCGGGGCAGCTGACGCATGAAAAAGTGCTGAAGCTGTGCAACGAAGTCAATCGGGAATGCGTCCGTCAGAAAAAATCCTACGGAACGCATATTGTTGAACCGACCGTCGAACGAATCAAAAAGGCCTTCAAGGCCGGCTATACGTTCACGGTTTTGGGATCGGATGTGTTTGCTCTTTGGAAATGGACGCAGCGCCTGGGCGAACATGTTCTTGCTCTGCGTCAAAATGCGAGATGAGAAAGGCCCTGATTCTGGATTTTGATGGGGTGATCGTGGAATCGGTGGCGATTAAGGACTGGGCCTTTGCGGAACTCTTCAAAGACTATCCCGACCGGCTGGATGAAATCCTGCGTTATCATCGCAGCCACAATGCGGTCATCCGATTTGAGAAATTCCGTCACATTGTCCAGGAGATTTTAGGCCAACCCTTCGACGGAAAAACGCAAGATCGTTTAAGCCGGCGATTTTCGTCTTTGGTTGTGAAAAAGATTATTGTTTGTCCGTTGGTCGCGGGCGCACGGGAATTTCTCGACGTTTATAAAAATCGAGTCCCCTTATTTCTGGTCACGATCAACCCGCAGACGGAATTGGGAACCATTCTCAAAAAACGGCGTCTGGATGGATATTTTAAGGGCATCTATGCCTTTCCCTGGAAGAAACCAGAAGCCTTCCGCGATATTTTACAGAAGGAAAAATTGCGGCCGGCCGAAACGGTTTTTATCGGCGACAGTCCGGAAGATTTTGTCTCCGCCAACGCGTTGGGCATTCCCTTCATTGGTCGGCAAAGTGACAAGGATCTTGCCGGGAAAGGATTTCCGGTTCTTAAGGATTTCGGGGAAATTAAAGCACATTTATTAAAGCAAGGTCACCAGACGTAAAAAGGTGATGATCGGATGAGTGTCAAAAACGGGGAACAAAAAGTTGTGGCCGTCATTCCCGCCCGGATGGCGGCCTCGCGATTTTACGGCAAACCGTTGGCCATGATCCTCGATTTGCCTATGATTGAGCATGTCCGCCGGCGAGTGGCCTTATGCAATATCCTCGAAGATGTGTATGTGGCCACCTGCGATGAAAAGATCGTCGAGGTTGTGGCCGGTTTTGGCGGCAAGGCGGTCATGACCGCGGTGACTCATGAGCGTTGTACCGATCGGGTGGAAGAAGCGGCTCGCACGATCGATGCCGACATCGTGGTCATCGTGCAGGGAGACGAACCGTTGTTTATCCCCGAAGTCATTAATTCGCTCGTCGAACCCATGCGCCAGGACTCCGCGGTTGTCTGCACCAATCTCTTATCGGCCATTCATGATCCCAATGATTTGAACGATCCCAATATCGTGAAGGCAACGATCACCCATGATGGCGATGTCTTGTATTTTTCGCGGGCAGCCATTCCTTACCCGCGCTCGCCAGGCCAATCGCCGATGTACCGGCAAACGGGCCTGGCGGCCTTGCGCAAAACTTTTTTGCATGAATTTTCCCGGCTGGCGCAGACACCCCTTGAGATGACGGAATCGATTGATCTTTTGCGGATTCTGGAGCATGGGTTTCGAATCCGCGGGGTGATCTATGACCAGCCGACGATCGGGGTTGATGAATCCGCCGACATCGCGAAGGTGGAAGCCGTTCTTAAAAAAGATTCACGCCATCGCGAGCTTTACCAAAAGATTTTACGCTCATGAGACCCAACATCTTTGTGGCCTTATCGAGGTTTGGAGAATTCGGGGACGGCCCTTTGCGATTGCTCAAAAAAAGCGGGGCCGAATTTTATCTTAATCCGACGGGCAAGCGTTTAGTTGCCGATCAGCTGGTCGAGATGGCGAAGGAGAGTCACGGCATTATTGCGGGTGTGGAGCCCTACGATACCTTTGTCCTGGCTAACCTTCCGAATCTGCGCTGCATCAGCCGCTGCGGGGTGGGGACCGACAACATTGATCTTGGTCAGACGCAAAAACGCGGGATTCAGGTTTTCAATACGCCGGAGGTTGTCGTTGCGCCAACGGCGGAATTAGCGATCGGTTTCATTTTTGATCTTTTGAGAAACATTTCGGTTCACAATGATCTTATGCATCAACGGCATTGGGAGAAGATCGGTGGTCAACTATTGTCCACACGAACGGTGGGGGTGATTGGTCTGGGACGGATCGGAAAGCGCGTCGCCGAGCTTTTGGGCGGATTGGGAGCGCAGGTTTTGGGTTGCGATTTGAAACCCGACCGATCCTGGGCGCGCAAATTCCGCGTGAAGGTCGTCTCGCTCGCGCAGCTTTTGAAAAAAGTGGATGTGATAACCATTCATGTCAATGACTCCTGCGAAAGACCGTTCAAATTGAACGCCGTGGATATCGCAGCGATGAAAAAAGGGGTTTATCTCGTCAATGTCGCCCGCGGGCATTACGTGGACGAAGATGCCCTTTATGACGCGCTGGTGTCCGGTCACATCCGGGGCGCGGCTTTGGACGTTTTTGTGGGAGAGCCTTACGACGGAAAACTGTGCGAATTGAAGAATTGTATTCTTTCGCCGCATGTGGCGACCTTAACCGTGGAAAGTCGCAGGCAGATGGAGATGGAGGCGACCCAAAATCTCTTGGCCTTTTTGAAAAAGGCGAAAGGAAAAATCTTTTCTACTTCATTAGGTACAGTTCATGGTTAACTGTGGATTGAGGTTTGTCTTTCGCTCATAGGTGACAAAAAGAATCTATCCTATGCGTTTATTCGAACTCACCATGAAACTGCATCAATTCTGCCAGTGGCCGGCCATGACCAGAAAAGAAAAAAAGGCCATGGAAAAAATTCTCTGCTTTTGGAGCCGGTCTGAACCTCTGGAAATTTTCGAATACGGTTCGGGATATTCTACGGTTTACTGGGCAAGATTTTTGCAAAGGCAGGGATTCATTTTTCATCTTCATTCGATCGACAATCATGCCGTCTGGCACAAACTGGTTGTGCGGATGATAAAGCAAAAGGGATTGCAGGAGAAAGTGACGCTTTATCTTTCTGAGTTTAAACCGTTCTGGGAAAAAGCCGGGTGGGACTGGAGCCGGGATCCGGCCTGCGGGGAGTTTGCACCGGCGAGCGAAGCGGAAACGGATTACATCCAAAAGCCGCTTTCCTTGAAACGCTCATTCGATCTGGTTATCGTGGATGCACGTTTCCGTCGGCGGTGTCTGGAGGTCGCTCGGCAGTGTTTGAAATCGAAAGGCATTGTTTTTTTGCATGATGCGCAAAAATCCAAATACCTGGAACCAACCAAATTGTTCAAATATTCGCGATTTTTTGACAGCGGTCACTATTTTCCTCTTGAACGCACCCGTTATCAATTTTGGGTGGGGAGTGAGGATAATGCTTGGGTGACGAGCCTGTCGGTGAAAGCGAGGTATTGATGGATCATCCCAATGTTACGGTCCTCATGACCGTTTATAATGGAGCTCGTTACTTAAAAAGTTCATTGCAAAGTGTTTTGAATCAAACCTATAAAAATTTTGAATTTCTGATCATTAATGATGGCAGCAGCGACGATTCTTTAAAGATTATTGAATCTTTTCGCGATCCCAGGATTCAAGTTCACACCAATCCTGCGAATCTGGGACAAACCAAATCCCTGAATCTGGGGTTAAGACTGGCATCCGGTCGTTGGATTGCCCGCATGGACGCCGATGATCTGGCGTTTCCGCGCTGGCTGGAACGGCAGGTGAATTTTATTTCGGTGAATTTTCATTATGCCGTCGTGAGTTCGCAGGCGGTTGTGATTAGCAGTGAGGGAAAAATCCGCAAGACTCTTAAAACACCGAGTCCCATGACCGATATCCTCTTGCGTTGTCTGACCGCTTCGCCCATTAATCATGTCGGCTGCTTGATGCAAAAGTCCATCATCTTGGAAGTCGGAGGCTACGACGAGGATTTTAGAATTGCCGCCGACTACAGCCTGTGGTCCAAACTCTTGCGCAAAGGATATCAATTGACCACGTTGCCGGAACTTTCGGTCGCCATCCGTTTTCATGACGCCTCGCAGAGCAATCTTGAAAAGGGCCAGCGCGACGCGCAGGAAATGTCGAAGATTATGTTAGGCAATATCGAAGGCTTGACGACCGTCAAGATGGATCTTGCGCAGGTCCTTTCCATTTGGAAAACCATCTATGACTGCGGACCGATGAGCGACGAGGAATTTCGGCAAGGTCAGGAATTTCTCAAATCGCTTTACCCTAACCTGCGCAGCGAATGGGATATTCCTCTGTCTTGCCGGCAAAAATTTCTGCAAAGGCAATTGCTGACGGTCAACATGAAAAGGGCCTTTGCCTTGATTGGCCGACGGGAGATTCTCCGTCTGCGCGAGTTAGCCCGTCAATATATGGCGTGTCACGGACCGGCCAACGCCTTTCTGGGAATTTATCTGCTCTCCTTTTTGGGCGTTCCTTCAGTTCAGCTCTTGCCCGGGATCTATGAACGGATCCTGGAATTATCCACCCGAAAAAAATTGATCCGTGTGCCCTACCCCGCCTTTGTCCATGGACGGTGACGTTTTGAAAGAAGGAAACAAGCCGCTCGTCCGAGGACCATTCCTTGATGCCTTGGCTTTAGGTCTCTTAGTTTTCCTGAGCCTCTTGTATCTTGTCTTCAAGGCCGATTTTGCTGAGTTCCAGGTGAAGTTTTCCTTCCTTCCCTTCCCCATCTTTGTCGGTGAGATCGTCATGTTTGTTTGCGGGATTTTGTTCTGCCTCAAGTGGAAGATCGAACGGTTATCTTTCCGGCCCCAGCATAGGTTAATCCTTAGCTACTTCTTTTTGGTCGCTCTGCGAGCCTTGCATGATGACCGAATTTGGGGACCGCTGGCCTTTCGCACCGCGGCACTTTTTTACTATCCGATTTTTATTGTTTTTGGTTATTACTTTTTTAATCCGAAGTCCATTGACCGACGCTTGATCATAGGAGCATGGATCATCCTTGCGTTGGGTCTGTTAGGGCGCTTTATTGCTGATTATTATCAATGGCCTTGCTTTATTCTCTTGGTCATGTTAATCGGCCAATGCCGCAACAAATTCATGTACGCTTATGGTTTTACGGTTTTGGGTTATCTCTTGATGATGTATTATTTTTTCTGCCCTGGAACCCGCGCGCACATTATTGGATTGGCGTTTTCCGTGATTTTTCTGGCGTCTTATATCGTCTGGGGCGTTTATGGTCGCTCACGGTGGCTCAGATATGCCCTAGCCACTATTCTCGTCGTCGGAATTATTTTGGGAGTGACGCGCTTTTCCGACAGCAATGCGGTCAAATCCATGCTGGCCTTAGGATCCTTGGGGGAAGTATTTCAACAGTATGATGCGCAAGTCAAAACCGAATTGGTCCATTATGAGCAAAAGCCCATGGGGGTGAATCTTTTTAACTCCGATCAGGAATGGAAACTGAAGATTGAAGATGATCGCACCCGCGAGGCTAATCAAAAGGCATCCATCCGGAATTTAGAAATCGATCCGGATACCGGAGAACCCATCAAAGGCAAAAGAAAAGCTAAACCGGCCCCCCCTTCAGAAGCTATTCCCCTACGGCCCGCCGTTGGCAAGGAGAAGAAGAATCATTCGTCCACGGCACCGGTTGCAAACCAAACGGCGAAATCATTGACAGGTAAAGAAAAAAAGGCATCGAAAGAGAAAATGTCAGCGCCGGTGGTGGAGGCTGAATCCCGGGAGAATTCCCCGCAAAAAAATGTCTCTTCCGTCATTAGCAATAAAGAAATTTCTGTTTCAATCAAAAAAGAAAACAAGGCGGCTCTGCTTAGCCACGAACGGAAGGACGTTTCCGAGAATAAAGAAATCCTTGTCTTGATGCAAGCAGATTCGCCGATGATCTCTCCGCCTGTCGCAGCTGCCGAATTCGAGGGGAACGCGGGGCGGAGGGCAAATTTACTGGCCTTTTCCCATCCAAAAGCAGAGTGGAAGCCAGTATTAGACCTTTCTTCTCCTCGGGAAAAGGCAGTATTGACTTCCACAGCAATGCTTTTAATGGAAGAAAGGTCAATAAATCTGCCCTCCGCCCCCGTTGTTTCTTCTGATAAAATTTCCCCTCCAGTCCTGGATCAGCCTGCGCAGGATTCATTGAGGCCGACCGCGGCGACTCCCATAGCCTCGTCGCCTGCGCCCAAGCCTCTCGAGCGTTATTTCTCGACGGCGCAAATCAATATCCTTTTTCGGTTCTTTATTTGGCGCGATATGATTGAAGAGTTGCTGGACAAAAAGGCGTTCTGGGGAATCAACTGGGGCCAGCCGCAGCGTTCCAAATCTCTGGAGATCCTTCATTGGGACGATGTGGAGATCCTGACCGTGGGATGGATCACGCCGCACAATTCCTTTTTTCATATGATTTACCGCGCCGGGATTCTCGGATTCCTCCTCGTCGTTTTATTCTTTTTTAAACTTGGCGGGCTGATGCGGATTTTTTTCAAAGAAAAATCCTGGGAAGGGACGCTCGTTGTCACGGCACTCCTGTACTGGATCGGCTTAGCAACGTTTTCACTCTTCCTGGAAATTCCTTACACGGTGATCCCGTTTTACCTTCTGTTAGGAATGGCCATAAAATATGCTGCATCCTTTAAGGCTAACCCGACTTACAAAGACAGAATCTTAATGCCAGAGTAAACGATGGTTTTATACTTGTAAGTTATGCCTTTGCCTCATCCTGATTCCAACGCTAGTTTTCTACGAAGGATAGGTCTTTTTTCCATCGGCCTTATCTGTCTGGGCTATTCGCTGTTTACCGCGGATTTCGCCGAGATGCAGCTTTCCTTACCCGGGTTTCCCGTTCCGATCTTTGTCGGCGAGATGTTGCTATTTTTTTGCGTGGCACTTCTGGCCGTCCTTTGGATGAAGAATCCTCCCGGAGCTACTCGCTGGCATATTCTGTTGGGATGTTATGTGGCGTGGGTTTTGGCGACGGCCTTTTCCGGACATGGGACTTATGGACCCTTGGCCTTGCGCAGTGCCGCGCTTTTTTATTATCCGCTTTTTGCCGTTATAACTTTTGCTTTTTTTCGAAAAGAAGATTATTCGCTCGCGGTGACTCAGTTCCTATGGCTTTTGACCGGTATCTTGTTGTTTCTCCATGTGGTCAATGGATATTTTCAGATTCCCTGCTTTTTGTTCTTCATTTTATTGTCGCTGGGTTTGAAGAAAGAGGCAAGGATCCTAACCGCCGTCGCGGCCGTGCTTCTCTTATGGCCGTATCAGTTCTTTGGCGTGGGAAGCCGATCACACATGGTGAGCTATCTGTTGGCCTGCCTGTGGTTGTTTTCCTATCTTGTCTTCGCTCACTGGCCAATGTCCTCCCGGCAGCGGCCTCTGGTGTGGTTTTTTTTGTTGGGGGCCCTTTTATTGACCTTCATCCGGTTTGCCGACCAAACCGCCTTGAAAACGCTCATTGCCGTCGATCAAATCGGGCAGCTCTATCGCCACTATGACAAAATTGTCGAAGAGCGTAAGGCAAGGTATCATCCCATTCCCATCAATCCCCAAATTTATCAAAGTAACCGCCATGGCCCGGCGACGGAAACCCAAGTGAGGGAAAAGTTAGGACTGGTCGATGAAGCTTATTATGAATCGCTGAAAGGAAGCCGGGGCGAAGGCGCCCAGCTGGAAAATTCTCCGGGACAGGAGCGCTTTATTAATGTCGACGGAGAAGACGTGAGCGTCGGGACTTTTTCACAAAGTCAGTCGCAGCGTCCGTGGTCCACGGCGTATCTCACGGCGGTCTTCCGGCTTTTTGTCTGGCGGGATATGATCCAGGAGATGATCCATGAACGCGCATGGTGGGGGATCAATTGGGGCAAGCCGCAACGTTCACCGTCTTTGGAAATCCTTGAATGGGGCGTGACCAGCTGGGGTCAGGACGGCTGGATTCTTCCGCACAATTCCTATCTGCACATGATTTATCGGGCTGGAATCGTTGGTGTTATAATGGTGCTCAGTTTGTTTTGGATTTTAGGCTGGCTCGCGTGGCAAAGTTTTCGAAATCGTTTCTTGCCGCAAGCCCTCTTACTGAGCGTCCTCGTTTATTGGTTTACCCTGGGTCATTCGATGGTCTTATTGGAGTTGCCATATTATGCGATTCCGATTTGGAGTCTGTTGGGAATTATGCTCGCGTTGGCAAAGGACCAAAGCGTGACCGGTCACTCTATAGGTCACAAAGTCACCAGTCACAAGAATTTTCCTGTGACTTTGTAACGTGTGACTTGTGACTGATCTATTCGAATTCTTTTTGGAGACCATCCTTGGCCAGATACCTCATCACCGGCGGGGCGGGCTTTATCGGCAGTAATTTTGTTCGCTACGTGTTTGAGCGTGAGCCGGGGGCTTACATCCGCGTCTTGGATAAGCTGACCTATTCTGGAAATCTGAATAATTTGAAGGATTTCCGCCGGAAATCAAACTTCGAATTCATCAAAGGCGATATTTGTGATGAGGCGATCGTTCGGCGGGCCATGAAAAATATCCATGTCGTCGTCAATTTTGCGGCGGAGGTCGCGGTGGATCGCTCGATCAACGCGCCGGAGGAATTTTTGCAGACCGATATCTTCGGCGTTTACCGGCTTTTGACCGAAGCAAGAAGACAAACGCAGTTAAAAAAACTTGTCCAGATTTCAACCGACGAGGTCTATGGCCACATTCACGAAGGAAGTTTCACGGAACTCTCGTCGCTTAATCCGCGCAATCCTTACGCCGCCTCCAAATTGGGCGGCGATCGCCTGGCCTTTAGTTTCTATGAAACTTTTGGAGTCCCCGTCGTGATTTCCCGCGCCTCCAATAATTATGGCCCCTGGGCTTATCCCGAAAAGGTGATCCCCTTATTCATAACCAATCTGATGGATGATTTGCCCGTTCCTTTGTATGGCAAGGGCGCGCAAATTCGCGACTGGCTTTTTGTCGAGGATCACTGCGCCGCCATTCTTCTTCTCATCCAAAAAGGAAAAAATGGGGAAGTTTATAATGTCGGCGGAGAACAAGAGTGTACCAATTTGGAATTGACAAATATGATCCTCAAGGCCATGGGAAAAGATCAAGGCTTGATCAAATTTGTTCAGGACCGCCCGGGGCATGATTTTCGCTACAGCCTGGATTGCCGGAAATTAAGAAGCTTGGGCTGGCGGCCAAAAAAATCTTTGGAAGAAGGTTTGCTTAAAACCATCCGTTGGTATGAAGCCAGCGAAGACTGGTGGAGGCCTTTGAAAAAGAAAATGGAACGAAGGTATGTCACCGGATTCTGGGGGGAGAAAAAATGAGAGGCGTGCTTTTGGCCGGAGGGAGCGCGATGCGGCTTCGGCCTCTGACGAACGTGACCAACAAGCATCTTTTACCCGTCTATAAAAAGCCCATGATTTATTATCCGTTGGAAACTTTGTTGGCGGCGGGGATCCGCGACATCCTCATTGTGACCGGCGGAGAGCACGTCGGGGATTTTTTCCGGCTGCTCGGTTCGGGCAAACAGTGGGGGGCGCGGTTTAGTTATGAACTTCAAGAAGGAAATTCCGGGACCGGGGCGGCTCTTTTACTGGCGGAAGATTTTGTCCGCGATGAGGAATTCATGGTTGTCCTCGGCGACAATGTGGTCAGCGAGAATGTGGGAAAATTTGTTCAAGAATTTCAAAAGGAAAAGAACCGATTCAAGGCCAAGATCCTCATCGCCAAGGTCAAAGCGCCAGAAAAATATGGCGTCGTGACGTTTCAGGGAAAGAAAATCACCAGCATCATGGAAAAGCCGCAAAGACCCCGATCGAATTATGTCAATACCGGTTTGTGGATGTTTTTGCCCGAGGTCTTTGGCCGTTTGAAAGAATTAAAGAAAAGCCCGCGCGGTGAATACGAGGTGACCGATTGTCTGGCGCACTACGCTCGCCATGGTCAATTGACGTATTCGGTTCTAAAATCGGAATGGACGGATGCGGGCACCTTTGAATCCTTATTCCGGGCGACGGTCTTGATGAAGAAACTGGAAGAACGCCAAGGCAAGCAAAAAATTTTATCATGAAACAATTGACACTTCGACGGCGCCTAAAAGTTTTTCTAAGAGAAAAATAAGTGCAACAAACTAATCACACTTCGAACCATACTGAGCAGGGTCGAAGTAACGCCGCTCAGTGTAACAACCCTGAGCAAGCCCCGGCCTATAGGCCGGAGCGCGTCGAAGGGTTGACGATCCTCGTCACCGGAGTCAATGGTTTTATCGGCCGGCGTTTAGCGGCGCAATTGTGTCGGCTTGGGTTTATCGTTCATGGTTTGGATGTGGCCGTTCCAGCCGAACAAGATCAAATCCCTTTGGCCAATTTTTATGAACAGGACATCGCTGAGGCGTTTCATCTGACGACGGCTTTTGATTATGTCTTCCACCTGGCGGCCTTGAATCTGACGAATGTGGGTCAAGCGAGCAACGACGATTTCCATCAGATCAATGTGCAGGGAACCCGGCATGTGTTCGAGGCCGTGGTCGCCCAGCATTTTGTTTTTATGTCGACGGCCAAAGTCTACCGGCAGGAAGGTCTGCCTTTGGAGGAGCATTCTCCCGTGGATCCGATAGGACTGTATGAAAAAAGTAAATGGGAGGCAGAAGGATTTCTGCAAAGTCACGGCGAGGAAATGGGGTTGACCATTTTCCGGCCGGTCAACATCGTCGGTCCAGGGCAGGCCCCGAAGGCCCTTTTGCCAGTTTTATTTGAGCGGGCGTTGTGTGATCACCCCCTGGAAATCTTTGCCCCCCGCAAAACGCTCATGCAATTACTGCACGTCGATGATGCCATCGACGCCTTTTCGCGTCTGCTCCTGCGCCCCAGTACGCGAGAGGTCATCAACCTCGCTCCCGCCGATTGTATTCGACTGGATTCTTTGGCGGAAAAGATTGTGTCGCTCACCCATTCCTCATCGGCGATTTTTTATACGAATGATCAGCCGGTCGTTTTTTCGCCCGTCATTGCCCGCAAGGCGAAGGATCTTTTGGGTTGGAATGCGCGGTTTCAGGTGGAAGACATTCTGCAAGACTATCAGCGATCATTCATAAACTCATGAGCGCTAAAACCAAAATTCTGATCTGCGGAATTTTACCGCCGCCCTATTTCGGCCATAGCATGATGTACAAGATGCTTTTAGCGACGGATTTCCCGAACGTCTTTGATGTCATCTTTTTTAATATGCATTTCTGGACGTATGAACAGCACAAAAAAGTGACGATGAGAAAATTATTCAAGATGATCCGGTATCTGTTTGGTTTCATCACAACGATCCTTGCCCGGCGTCCGAAATACCTTCTTTATAACATCAGCTTTGACCGGATTCCCTTGCCCAAGGATTTTTTATTTTGTTTCTTGGGGAAAATCTTGGGCTGCCGGATTGTCTTGCACGATATGGGCCAGTACGTGAAAGTTCTTTATGAAGAAAGCGGATGGCTAAAGCGGTGGATGGTGCGCTGGATCTGCCGCAACGCCGCCGCGGCGATTGTTTTGGGAGAGGTCACAAAAAAAGAATACAAGGGATTGATGAACGAAGAGAGAATTTTTTCCGTCCCCGGAAGCGTGGAGGATACTCAGAAAGGCGAAGTCCTTCCTCGATGGAAAGAGGAATCCACGATCAAAGTTCTTTATTTTTCTTTCTTGAGTGTTTCAAAAGGAATTTGGACAGCGTTGAAGGCCATTCTTCCGGCCATCCAAAAGAATCCGCGGATTGACTTCACCTTTGCGGGGCCAGCGGAGAGTCCGCAGTTGCAAAAGGATATCGAAGATTTTTGCCACAACCAAAAATTGAATGGGCAAGTGCGGATGATGGGTTATGTGGGAGATGAAGAAGCCCGGACAAAAGTTTTCCGTGAGCATGATATTTTTATTTTCCCGACGCACCGCGATGTTTTTGGCCTGGTTCTTCTGCATGCCATGGCCGAAGGATTGCCGGTCGTGGCTTCCCGGGAAGGCGCGATCCCGGAAATCATTCGAGACAGAGAAAACGGATTTTTGTTTGCGAAAGGAGACGTGCAGGCGCTGGCAGAGCATATCGTTGCCCTGGCGAATGACCAGCCATTGCGCCACAAGATTGGCATGGCCAATCGCGAGCGTTACGAATCCTTTTATACGCCGCAAAAATACGGCGAGCGGATGATTCGCGCATTCGAGGAGATTGAGCGGGGGGGAGAAAAGGTTCAAAGAGGTTATTGAGGCTGAAGATGTTGCAGAGGTTGCCTTGAGTGCGAGAAATAAATTTAAGATTGGATGGATGCAGTTGTATTGGATCACCGTGACCCTATTTTATTTCGAGCGGGTGATTCATCAGTTGATCATCCGTTTCCACGGATAGGAAAGGTTCTTCCGAGTTTTTTGTGGGTCACTTTAGCCTGAATAAACACGCCTTAACGGCCATGTCTTTGCGAGGAGGCCTGCTCATTTCAGTGCGTGCCGACGAAGTAATCTCTTTAAAGATCGCTTCGCTAAAAGCAAACAGCGACGCTCGCAATGACGTATCCTTGTTAAGGCAATGGAAATAAATTTTTAGAGGTCCAATAGCGTCGGGTAGACGCCAATTTTTACCCACAAAAAAGTCAGAAGACGCGGAAATTTTTAGCGATGCTATTAATAAAACCAAACGAAACCGCCCCTTGTTTTTCATCGTTCATTTCTCCCGCGCATTTACCGACGCTGATGTTAATGATTGGCTTTCCTTTATTTTGGCTGGAAATGTACGTTCTGTCTCATCCGCCGGGCCAAACGACACCCTTGTCGTGGCTTCTCTTTTTGGGAATTTTGCTTTTTTTGATCGTCGAGAAAAGAAAGAAAAAAACGGGGTTCAACCTTGGGAGTGTTGGACCATCACGCTGGTCAACCTTGGGCCGTTTTGAGCGGACGTGGCTGTTGACGACTGGAGGGTTGGTCCTTCTCATTCTGTTTTTGGGTACTTATGCATCCTTTCTTCCTCCGCACTTGCCTCAGGAAGAAGATGCGCTCAACTATCACATCATGCTGCCGAGGCAGCATTTGATCCTGCATTCCTTCCGGCATATCCCCTGGTCGACGGCGGATTTATTTCCTTTGCCGGTCCAATTTGCCCTGGCGCCTTTTTGGCTGGCGACGGATTTGCCCAATAAATTGCCGCAATTCATTTTCCTTTTGGGCCTGATTGGTGTCTGCCTGAATCTTCTTCAACGTTTTGGCCGCGATTTTTTTTGGGGGAGCGCCCTATTGATCGCCGCGCTTGCCGGGTCGCGGGGCTTCACTATTCAAATGGGGACAGCGATGCTGGATTTGATTCTGGCCTATCTTTTTTTAGCGGCGCTGGATAGCCTGTTTTCTGGCCGGTGGATTTTAGCGGCCGTAGAATTCATCTTCTTTTTTTATTCCAAATCCTTTATCCCGGCGCAGATCCTCGTAACCGTGCTGATTTTGGCTGGACTCTTTTTCCTTCTGAAAAAGCTGGGAGGACAATCGAGCTTCTTCGCTGAACAGACCTCGACCCGAGAATCCATGAGCGTTCTTAAGTCCCATCTCAAGAAGGCCGGCATTCTTTTTGTCTTCGGGAGTTTTCTGATCGGCGGGCCATTCCTCATGAAATCCTTGTATTATGCCGGAACGCCGCTGTATCCATTTTTTCCTGGCCTGATAAAAACGCGCCCCGTCGGCGAGGATTCAATCAAATCGCAGTCGCTCTTAAGAGCATCGCAAGACCTGGTGCATTATAAAGACACTTATGGCCAGGGCCGATCGTTGAAAAGCTTTCTTCAGCATTGGTGGCTGGTTGCCGTTCCGCAAAAAGGCGTTGTTAATCAGTTTGATTATCCTTTGGGTCTGCCCTATCTGCTGTTTTTGGGAAGTTTTTTTGTATCGTTGTGGCAGCGATTGAAAAATAAAGAAGCCCCTTTGATGCCCATCCTGGCGATGGTGTTTTGGATTTTATGGTGGTTTAGCTCCCAGCAGTCGCGGTTTCTTTATATTCCATTGTTGTTGATGTTTATTTCCGTCACGGCGCAGATCGTTTCGCCGCCCCGGGTTTTGCTGGTTTGCTTATTACTGGCATTGGGCGCGAATGCCTTTTCGGTTTTTCGGGCGCATCGCGATGATTTCTGCAAACCCGTCTCCTTGATCCTCCGGAATAAAGACCGGGCCCTGCTGCGGATCAATGAACAATATTTCCGGGAGAAACGGACCGGTCCGGTCGAGATGAATGACGCGGATGTGGCCTTTGCCCAGTTTCCCGTCGACATCCACCGGGAACAATTTCCTTTCATCATCCGTTATGAATAACCTCACATCCCCTCCGCAGGTGATTGTATGAAACTGAGCGTGCTCATGGCCGCTTATAATGAGGAAGCCTGGATTGAAAGGTCCGTGCGGAAGGTTTTGGAACAAAAAATCCCCGGTATTCGCGATCTTGAACTCGTCATTGTCAACGATGGCTCCACCGACAAAACCGCGGACATGATTGTGTCGTTGGAGAAACAGTATCCGGAAAAAATCATCGCCGTCCACCACGAAAAAAATCAGGGGAAGGGGGCGGCGATTCAAACCGCGGTCAGCATAATGACCGGTGATCTGTGCATCATTCAGGATGCCGATCTGGAATATGACCCGCGCGAATATGGGCTTATTCTGGAGCCGATTCTCGACGGCCGGGCCGACTGCGTTTATGGTTCGCGTTTCCTGGGCACTCAGCCGAAACGGGTTTTGTTCTTCTGGCATTATGTTGGAAATAAATTCATCACGCTTTTGTGCAATCTTTGTACCAATCTCAACATGTCGGATATCGAAACCTGTTATAAGGCTTTTTCCGGGAATATCCTGAAAACAATCCCGATCCGTTCAAAAGATTTCGGGGTCGAGCCGGAAATCACCGTGAAGATTGCGCAAAGGCGATGCCGTATCTATGAGGTGGGTATTAGCTATGCCGGCCGGACTTATGAAGAAGGAAAAAAGATCAAATGGGTGGACGGCATCAAAGCCATCCTGACCATCCTAAAATTTTCTTTGTTCCGGGATCTGCCTTGAGTAAAATTTTTTCACCAACCTTCCTATGAACTACCTCGTCTTTGGTTTATTTTTTCTGTATGCTTTGTCCGTGCTCATGGCCGGCATGGGAATCTATCAATTATTGAATCCTAGAAACGAGGCGTATGTCAATCATCACGTCTTTAGTGCGGAGGTTTTGCTTTTGGGGGCGATTGTCTTGGTGGGAGAAATGCTTTTGCTGGCGCTCTTCGGTTTGTATCGGGCCATGTTTCTTTGGGGAGCGGTGATTTTTAATTTTGGATTTTTGTTTTCCCCCCTCGTCCGTGCAAACTTGCGAAGATTATTTTTTGCGCGACAGCTCGATGGCCCATCGCTCATTTTTCTTCTGCTTTTAGCCGTTTATCTTTTCCGCAACAGTTTCTTTCTCGTCGATATTGACTCGCATAACGTGTATCTCTACGCCCAGAAACTCTGGCTCGCGCATGGCACGAGCCGCGTGGGCGATGAGGCAACGAGCTTCACGATCTTTACTCCGCATTTCAATGCCGTTCCTTACGCTCTTGGCCTGGCGCTTTTTCCCACGGATCTCTTATTCCCGCAGTTGATCGTGGCTTTTTGGGGGGCCGTCGTACTGTTATTGGTGTTTGGGGTTGGCCGACACTTTTGGAACGGTTGGTATGCGCTGGCCGGCGTTATGTTCGTTCTCTTCAATGAACATTTTTTTTATTCCGGAATCAATCGCTGCTGCATCGTCAACAATGCCTTAGCCGCCTTTTTATTTGCAGCGGCCTGGAACTTCTGGGAAGGCCGAGGGGAAAGAGGGCAATTCCGGTTCGTTCTGGGAACGATTTTTTTATGGCAATTATTGGGCAATAAGTATCAGGTCCTTTGGGTTTTTGCCTTTATCCTGATGACTGGATTATTGATTCAAAATTCCGTTTCGTTCAAACTTCGGGAAATAGCGAGTAATCGTCGGTATTCCTGTGGGATCGTGGGATCAATTTTTGTCATGTCCTTATGGTATGTGAAAAATTTTTTGGTGACCGGCATTCCCACCTTTCCGATCTTCGCCGCCAGATGGGGAGTATTCCATTGGACATCGCCGATGGCCACGGTATTTAATCGGGTTTTTGTGGAACCGTTATCTCTGCCCCAATTTTTAAAATACATGAGTTATCTTTTTATTTGGCCGGGGATCGATGCGTTGAAGATCGTGATCGTCGCCACCATGGCCTTTCCTCTCATCTTGCTGGCCTTGAAACCGAGGAACATTGCTCCCGAAGGCTTGACCGATTTGGGTTATTGGCTGAGCGTCTCCTTGTTGGTGGTATTAGGCATCTGCCTGGTGAGTTTCAATGATCCGCGCAATTACCGCTATGGCCTTGCGGTCTTTGCCATCGCGGCCATTGGGTCTTTGAATTTTCTGTTGAGAGAAGTCATGGGGATCAAAAAAGAGATTTTGATCGCATTGATCATGATTTTTATTTCGGCAAGAAACATCTCCATCGTCTGGCAACAGGAAGGAGAATTCCGCTATCCCACGTTGGCTCAGAACGTCGCCGTATTAATGAACCGGATTCATTTTGAAGATGTGGTCGACCACTACTATCCGCAAAACCAAATCGTCTTCCATGAATATCAAAAGGATGAAGAAAACATCGTCAAATTTCACAAAGGAGCCTGGGATGTCGGCGTGGGGGGAGTGACGACGTTATCCGCCTTTCTTTTGCCGATCCGTCCTCAGGTTGGTCTCTGGCGAACCACCGTTGTGAAATGGGACTCCTATCCGGAACCAGCCTTCATCGTGCGTGATTTAAAAGATTTTGGAATTGAATGGATCATGCGGGTTGAAGACCGTCATCTGCGCTTCTTGAGTTTAGAAGAATACGCACAAGAAGCGGCGCATTACGATCGTTTTCCAAAAACCATTTTTTATAATTACAATTTTCCACCGGAATTGACCAAAGTCGATTATTAAAGCCAATGCCTCCAGGAATTCTTCGCCACAAATTCAACGTCTTGGGAATTGAGATTGATGCCATCAATCTCAATTCCGCCTGCGAGAAGATCGATCAATGGATCCAAAAAAAGAATCCGGTCTATATTTGTGTCGCTCCGGTTTCCACCGTCATCGATTGTCAAGACGATCCGGTTTACCGCACCGTCATCAATTCCGCCGACATGGTGACCCCCGATGGAATGCCCATCGTTTGGCTGGGCCGCACGACGAACAAATCCATTCAAAGGACCTATGGCCCTGATCTCATGCTGGCGGTCTGCGAGAAAGGGCTGGCCCATGGTTACCGGCATTTTCTTTATGGGGCAACGCCTTCGACCTTGCAGCGTCTGGAATCCCGCTTGAAAAATCAATTCCCCGGGATTAATATAGTGGGCAGTTTTTCTCCACCGTTTTCGCCCACGGCGAAAAAAGAAGAGCAAGCCACGCTAGCCACCATGAATCAAAGTGGGGCCGATATCCTCTGGGTGGGATTGGGTTCGCCTAAACAGGATTTCTGGATGCAGATGCACCGCGCAAGGCTCGAGGTTCCGGTCATGATTGGAGTGGGAGCCGCGTTTGATTTTCTTTCCGGGGTCAAACCGCAGGCCCCGCGTTTTTTGCAGGCCTGCGGCCTCGAATGGTTTTTTCGCCTGAGTTGTGAACCGCGCCGGCTGGGCCGACGGTATCTGATCAAAAACAGCCGTTTCCTTTTCCTTTTATTGGTGAATTTTTTCCGCAAAGACCGCTAACCAATCGATGAATCCTAAACACCGAATACCCCTCATTCATTTTGCTTACGTCCTCATCGATGTCTTTTTTATCTATCTTTCCATCTATGTGGCCTGCCTTTTGTGCGCGGATAAATTGAAGTTCCCGGTGTCCTTCCCTTATTTATTTTTGGAAGAATCGAATCCGTTTCGTTTTATTTTTGTTTTCTGGCTGTTGACGACGGTTCTGATCAACCGGACGAACAATCTCTATGAAACCCGTCGGGAAATGCAGGAAGGATTAGAGATTTGGACGGTCATGAAGTCCGTATCGTTTGCCTCGTTGGTCATTGTCGTTGCTTTGTATGTCCTCAAAGTGGAGGGCCTGCCGCGGTCGTTGTTCATTGTCGCCACGCTCACCATGATTTTTTGGTTGTCATTATGGCGTTACGTCAAACGCCTGTTCGTCGAATATTTGGTGGCCAGTGGCTACAACAATTGGAATGCGCTCATTGTGGGTGCCGGGAAGGTTGGCTTGGCCCTCGAGCAGGAATTGATGAAACGTTCGGGTCTGGGGATTCGGGTCGCGGGTTTCCTCGATGACTTTAAGGGCGCCTCCCCGGAGGAAAAGAAAAAGATTCTGGGAAAAATCGCCGATTTTGCCGCCATTGCCCCGCGGGAATTTATTAGCATCCTGTTTATCACGATTCACCATGACAGCCAGGTTTTTTTGCGGCTGCTGGAGGAAGCCAAAGAAATGAATATCACGGTCCGCGTTGTGCCGCAGGGCTATGGCCTGACGGTCAGCGAATTTCTGCGTTATAACATTGGACTCATCCCCATCATTGAATATTCCAATGTGCATAATTCTCGTCGGCAATTTGGCAAAAGACTTTTCGATTGTGTGATCAGCCTGATCTTGATGATCGGCCTTATTCCAGTTTTCCTTTTGATTGCCCTGGCGATTAAGTTAGATAGTCCCGGTCCGGTTTTTTACCAATCCAGGCGTTACGGAAGAAGGGGAAGAATTTTTCATATGGCCAAATTTCGGAGCATGCTGACCGAGGCGGATAAGGTTCAACCCGAGCTCAATTCTAAAAATGAAGTGGATGTAGGCCCAAAATTTTTTAAGACAAATGGGAAAATTTTTAAAATCAAAAATGATCCACGGATCACTCGAGTCGGCCATTTTTTACGAAAATACAGCCTCGATGAGCTTCCCCAGATCTTTAATGTCTTCCGGGGAGAAATGAGTCTGGTGGGCCCACGCCCCTTGCCCATTGATCAGGTGGAAAAGGAAAACCTGCGTCATATCAAACGCCTGGAGGTCCGGCCCGGAATTACGGGTTTATGGCAGATCCGCGGTCGAAGCGATATCTCCTTTTATCGGCTGGTTCGCTGGGATGAATGGTACATCGAAAACTGGTCCTTTTGGCTGGACATGAACATTTTATTTCAGACCTTCCCCGTCGTGATTAAGGGTAAAGGAGCGTATTAGTCCGGATAACCGGATATCCGGGTCTTGAGATGGGACTCGTGAAGCGCGAAGCATTTCTTGGCCAAAACGAGGTACGCTTCACGAGATACGAATGACGATCTATGGGAGCATCCTTAGAAGAAATCATGAACCGATGCATTCGGTTCTTTTTATATCTGTTGATCTTTTGGCTTCCCTACAGCATTGCGGTCATCGAAAGTTCGGTCATTACTGCCACGATCCTTTGGCTGGTGAAACGCAGCATCCGTGCCCAAAAAACATGGGATCAAGGTTCCAGAAACTGGAGGTCACTCCTGCGAGCTTTTTCTCCGGTTGATTCCCCGCTGAACGCTCCTATCGGTTTCTTCCTTCTGGTCAGCCTGGTCTGCACGCTTCGCAGCGTTTCCTGGGGCCATTCCTGGTCTGGCCTCATGACCAAGACTTTAGAATGGTTTGTGATTTATTTTTTGGTTTTGGAGGTCTTTGACCATCCCCGCTCTTTAAAGATTGCCTTGGGAATTTTTCTATTCACCTCTTTGTCTACGATCATCGACGGGTTGTTTCAATTCCATATTTTCCACAAAGACATTTTTGCGAAGATGGTCATAAGCGACGGGCGCGCGACGGGTCCTTTTCCCAATGCCAACCAGCTCGCGGGATATTTGACCATGGCCATTCCTCTGGCTTTGGCGTTATGGGCTGCGGCCGCCGATCGACGCTGGCGGTGGGCTGCTGGCCTTGCCTGGATCAGCGGGTTGTGGTCATTGATGACGACATTTTCGCGGGGAGGTTGGCTGGCGGTCCTCGGGGGTTTTGTTTTTATTTTTTTTCTATTCAAACGCTTTTCCTGGCCGGTCATTTTGGGCTTAGCGATGACCATCCTTGTTTGTCTAGGTATTTTCTTTACAAGGTTTGAAAAAGAGATTAGACTGGAAAAGCTCGAGAAGGAAAAAGTTTTAACGACGGCATTTTGGCGGAAGGATTTATGGGCCGACAGCCTGAGAATGCTCATGGATCGCCCCTTGTTCGGCTATGGTCCCAATACCTACATGCCGGCTTTTTATGAGTATGTTCAAAGGTTGCATGGGCCAGGCACTTATGAACCCACTTATGCTCATAATTGTTATTTGCAATTAGCCGTCGAGTATGGAATTTTGGGATTGATCGCCTTTCTGTGGATTTTAGCCACACTTTTTTTTCAAACCTTTGCTTCTGTTTTGAAACCAATTTCCGACGAGCCGCAGGCCATTTTTTGGAAGGCCGTCCGCATCGGGTTATCCGCAGGGCTCTTGGCCTTTTTGTTGCATAGTTTTGTGGACACGCATTTTTTTTCCTTGCGATTATCGGTGTTGCTGTGGTTGATGATTGGCCTCTTGGTCGCCGTTACCCTGACCACAAACCGATCGTTGAATCTTTCATGAAAAAGACTAACCTTTCAAGCCGAAAGAAGGCCCTCATCACCGGAATCACTGGACAGGATGGGTCTTACCTCACGGAATTATTACTCAACAAAGGCTACGAGGTTTATGGACTGATCCGCCGCTCCAGTTCCTTTAACACCGACCGCATCGATCATCTTTACCGGGATCCTCACGAGAAGAACGTGCATCTGCACTTGATTTATGGCGACCTGAATGATGCGAGCTCACTGAACCGCTGGATGAAAACCATCAATCCTCAAGAGATTTATAATTTGGGCGCCCAGAGTCACGTCAAGGTGAGTTTCGATATTCCCGAATATACCGCCGAGATAACGGGCTTAGGGACCATCCGGCTTTTAGAGGCGATCCGGGATGCCGGAGTGAAAGCGAAATTTTACCAGGCCTCGAGTTCGGAGATGTATGGGTCGATCCATGAATCTCCGCAATCGGAAAAAACGCCTTTTTATCCCCGCAGTCCCTATGCCGCTGCCAAGGTTTACGCCTATTGGATTACCGTCAACTACCGCGAAGCCTATCATATGTTTGCCTGTAACGGCATTCTCTTTAATCATGAATCTCCCCGACGGGGCGAGACCTTTGTCACCCGGAAGATCACCATGGGTCTGGCCCGAATCAAGCACGGCATTCAAAAGAAATTGTATTTGGGAAATCTCGAGGCCAGACGCGACTGGGGTTTTGCGGGGGATTATGTGGAGGCCATGTGGCTCATGCTGCAGCAGGACAAACCGGATGATTTTGTCATTGCGACGGGTCAAACCCATTCGGTTCGGGAATTTTTGCAGGAAGCCTTTCACTACGCCGGCCTGGATTGGAAAAAGCATGTGGAGATTGATCCGCGTTATTTTCGACCGACCGAGGTCGATTGTCTTCAAGGAGATCATGCGAAGGCCCGGCGCGTTCTGGGATGGAAACCAAAAGTGGATTTTCACCAATTGGTTCAAATGATGGTGGATGCCGATATGGCGCTGGTGCATAAACAGGTGTATGGTCTGAAAGGAAAAAAAGGATAAATTGTCGTGGGATTCCTGGCAGGGAAAAAGGTGGTCGTGACCGGTGGAGGCGGCTTTCTGGGCCGTGCGGTGGTCGAGCAATTGGAAAGAAAGAAATGCCAAATCTTCGTCGTGCGATCCAAAGATTATGATCTGCGCCAGCCCCAGGAAAGCCGGCGGCTTGTACAGGAAACCAAACCTCACATCATCATCCATCTGGCGGCCGTGGTCGGAGGAATCGGGGCCAATCGAGCAAACCCGGGAAAATTTTTTTATGAGAATTTGTTGATGGGTGTGCCTCTGATGGAAGAGGCGCGATTGGCTCGCGTTGAAAAATTTGTAGCGATTGGAACGATCTGCGCCTATCCAAAATTCACCCCCGTTCCTTTCAAAGAAAAAAATTTGTGGGATGGTTATCCGGAAGAAACCAATGCCCCGTATGGGCTAGCCAAAAAAATGCTTTTGGTGCAGGCGCAGGCCTACCGGCAGCAGTACGGTTTGAACGCCATTTATTTATTGCCCGTCAATCTTTACGGCCCCGGCGATAATTTTTCTCTGGATACCTCGCATGTCATCCCGGCCCTCATCCGCAAATGCCTCGAGGCCGAGAAAAACAAAGCCGATTCCGTGACCGTTTGGGGAACCGGGCGGGCGACCCGGGAATTCCTTTACGTGGATGATGCGGCCCGGGCCATTATCCTCGCCACCGAAAGATTTAATCGATCTGAACCGATGAATATCGGCGCCGGTTTTGAGATATCGATTAAGGACTTGGTCGGTTTGATCGTGCGTCTGACGGGGTTCAAAGGAACAGTGATTTGGGATAAAACCAAACCCGACGGACAGCCGCGCCGGTGTCTGGATGTCTCTTTTGCCCGGCGGGAAATCGGTTTTAAGAGTGCCGTTTCTTTGGAAGAGGGATTAAAAAAAACCATCCATTGGTACCGCACCCATGCGTAGCCACACTCTCACCCCGGGAGTGAGAGAAGGGCCAAAAAGATCCTCTCACCCCCGGGGTGAGAGGGACCGATCTTAAATCCAGAATGAAAAATTTTCAAGCCATCGCCTGGTGCGACCGGACCATGGCGTTTTCGCTTTATGCGCTCATCTGGTTTATTCCCATCTCGATTGCCTTTGTGGAATCATTTTTTGGTCTTGCCTTGCTCGCCTTCTGGATCAAACGCCTTTTTCAAATTAGCCTCACGCTAAAAAATTCTTCTCAAGGCCGGGGATTGACTCTATCCCATCGGATTCAACTTTTCATTTCCTTGTTTGTGCCCGTTGAGAGTGTCCTCAACCGCCCCATCGCGGTTTTTATCCTGGCGGGATTTTTATCCATCTTTGTCAGTGAATATAAAGCTCTGAGCATCCAGGGTTTCTTTTTTAAGCTCCTCGAGTGGACATTTTTGTATTTCATCTTTATCGAGGCCATCAATCATAAGCGCCGTTTGAAAATTTTTATTGGGGTATTTTTTTTATCAGCGCTTTTGATCTGCATCAATGGTCTGATCCAGCAAATCACGGGCCGGGAATTTATCTGGGGAAGCGAAATGGGATTGGGCCGAGTGTCTTCATCCTTTCGGCACCCCAATGATTTTGGCGGCTACCTTGTGGTCGTCTTGCCCTTATTATTCAGTTTTCTTTACGTGTACCGCAAAGGCCGTCGGGTGCAAGGCCGGTTCGAGCAGGAGGTTTCTTCGCAGGAGGACAGGACTTGGCAGTTTTTTCGTTGGGCTGCTTGGGGATTATTCCTCCTCGCCGCCCTCTGCATGGGGTTCACTTATTCCCGGGGAGCCTGGCTCGCTTTTTTCCTGGGCCTTGTATTTTTGGGATTGCAAAAACCGAAATACATTTTGTTTCCCTTGGGCTTTGTGATTATTTTTACCGCTATTTTTTCCTCCGGGTTGGAAGAAAAGCGCCGCCTGGGATTGTTTACCGACCAATTATCTCCGCGAATGGAAGATCTGAATATGCAAGCCCAAAAGGCGATGGCCGAAGCGCGCAACCCTCAATCCCAAAGGCTGACTAAAGAAGCTGCGGCTGAACCAACCAAAGAGAGATCGGCCACACCCGGCTCTGCACCCGAGCCGTCTTCATCGGAAAAATCCAATTTTAAAAAATTTTTTCTGTCTTTTGTAAAAAAATATAGCGGCTCAGGACGAAGTCTGTATTGGAGGGATTCCTTTTCTTTGATCCGCAATTCTCCCTGGCTCGGCATCGGGATCAATACGTACTCACAAGTTTCGATGGAAAAGAAATTGGCATGGGGAGGATATCCCCATAATTGCTATCTGCAATTGACCGCCGAGATGGGACTGATGGGTTTGATTTCATTCATTTGGATCATGGGAACGTTATTTCGCTTTGCTTTAAGACGAAGTCGCCAAATCCGCGATCCGTTTCTGTATACGGTCCTCTGGGGCGGCATGGCAGGTTTATTGTCCTTCCTCGCTCAAAGTTCCGTCGATACCAATTTTTATTCGGTTCAGCTTGGGAATCTCATGTGGTTGGCCCTGGGAATGATTGTTTCTTCGATCCAAATCTATGACCGTTCCCAAAACCAGAAGTGATATGGGTAAGAGTACCGTCGGGATTCTGCTAGTGGCGATCGTGGTCACGGCCATCGTTGTGGATCGGATGGGTGAACGCCTGGGCCGTTTGGAAGAAGAACTTTCCCACTTGCGCGGTGTGCGCGCCCGCCTGGCTTCGGTCGAGGCCAAAACGAAAACTTTTCAAGAGCTGCATTTGCATAAAAAATTTCCTCGAAAGGATGGAGTATTGAAAATGTTTCGCACGGGTGAGGTCCGAGAGGATATCCATGACGCCGTCATCAAAAGCGAGGATGCGGATAGCAATGATGGCGGAGGTTTATTTTTGGAAACCGGGGTCGCCCAAAAACGTCTGGTCCGACGGACGCTGCTGGACTTTCCCGAATTCTTCTCTCCCCTGACAGAAAAGGCGGTCATTGTGGACGCTACCCTTTATCTGAAACAGCTGGATCACGGATCATTGGATGATGCGGCACTGGACCAGAAATTGAACTTGTATGCGGTGCGCAAGCCCTGGGGGGAGGGAAACCAAAAAAGCGAAAAAGCCAGCAACGGGGAAGCCACCTGGGCTTGGGCGCGTTTCGGCCAGACACCCTG
Organism: Candidatus Omnitrophota bacterium; assembly: GCA_023247725.1. Taxonomy (GTDB): domain Bacteria; phylum Omnitrophota; class Gorgyraeia; order Zapsychrales; family JAHFFX01; genus JAHFFW01. The sequence goes on from JAHFFW010000005.1 coordinate 26,846, forward strand.
GGCAAAGCCGGGATGCAGCCAGTGGGATCTGGACATTGACCATAATCCCATGGCTTCGACGGGTTCTGATATTCAGGGAGGGTACAGCGGATGGATCGCGCTGCCATTTACGGAATATGGAATCTCCACGTTACAAAAGTGGCTGGAAACGCCCGCTATGCGTCAATACGGCTTTCTTTTAAAAGACCACGAGGAGAATAAGCCTTTTACGAATTTGCGTTTTTTTTCTTCGGAGTCCGAAGAAATCGATCGGCCCTATATTGAGATTTTGTATATGGTGCCGCCTTCACTAGACTGATTGATTTATTTGATTTGCGGGGGCGCCAGGCCCTACCTTTAGAAAGCGGGCCTGGCGCCCCCGCACCGTGGTACCCGCAAGAATTGACAAAAAAAGGCCTTTGGGTATAATGGACAAGTCTTTTGAGATAAATATCAGTATTTATAAAATATTCTTGAAGAAGACCCCATGAATAAATTAACCATCAAGGACCTTGATTTGCGTGGCAAGAAGGTCATCATCCGCGCCGATTTTAATGTTCCGCTCGATGAACAAATGCATATCACCGATGATCGCCGCATCCGCGAGGCCTTGCCCACCCTGCGTTATGCCCTGGATCAGGGAGCCCAAAAAGTGATTTTGATGAGCCATCTGGGTCGTCCTAAAGACAAGGTGGTCGAAGGTCTTCGCCTCAAACCGGCAGCAAAACGATTGGAAGAACTGCTCAAAGAAAAAATCCTGCGCCTGGATGATTGCATTGGCCCGTCGGTGGAACAATCCATTCAACAATCTAAGGAGCGGGTCGTGCTTTTGGAAAATCTCCGGTTTCACAAAGAAGAGGAGGCTAACGACCCCGAATTCGCCCGAAAGCTGGCGGCGTTGGCGGATGTTTACGTGAACGATGCCTTTGGCACCGCGCACCGGGCCCATGCCTCCACGGCCGGCATCACCCAATATTTGCCGTCGGTGGCCGGCTTTCTTTTGGATAAAGAAATCAATTATCTCGGCAAGGCCTTGGATCATCCTCGCAAACCCTTTGTCGTCATCTTCGGCGGAGCCAAGGTCTCGGATAAGATTGCCGTCATTGGAAATCTTTTGCCCAAGGCCGATGCGATTATCATCGGCGGCGGAATGGCCTACACATTTTTGAAAGCGCAGGGTAAGAGTGTTGGCACCTCCAAACTTGAAGTCGACAAGATCGATGTGGCCAGGCAAATTATCGACAAGGCGAAGGCGCAGGGGGTTACCCTGGCCATCTCTTCCGACTTTGTGGTGGTCACAAAATTTGAATCTTCGGCGGATATGAAAATTGTGAAAGACCAAATTCCGGACGGGTGGATGGGAGTTGATATTGGACCGGAATCGAGAAAACGGTTCAAAGAAATTTTAGCCAAGGCGAAGACGATTGTCTGGAATGGGCCGTTGGGTGTTTTTGAAAACGACGCCTTTGCCCAGGGAACAAAGGACATTGCCGAATTTATCGTCGGGTTAAAGGATGTAACCACGATCATCGGCGGCGGTGATTCGGCGGCGGCGATCGCCAAATTTCAGTTGGAAGACAAAATGACCCACATTTCGACCGGGGGCGGGGCCTCTTTGGAATTCCTCGAGGGGAAAACTTTACCGGGCATCGCCGCGCTTCGCGACAAGTCGCCAGCAATCGGCCTCTCTTACTCTCACCCCGGGGGTGAGAGAAGGGTATAAAAGATCCTCTCACCCCCGGGGTGAGAGGGTGGCTGTCGTCGGTAACGGCGGGCCGGGGAAGCCGCCGAGGCGTCAATAAAAGTCAACCCATGAATCCAAAACGAAAAACGATTATCGCCGGCAACTGGAAAATGAACAAAACGGCACTGGAGGCGATCGACCTGGCCAATGGCTTAAATCGCGAACTGGGCGATCTCACCGAGATCGATATCGTCATTTGTCCAGCATTCTCTTCGCTTTCGGATGTCCAAGAGATTTTAACTGACTCCAATATTCGTCTGGGCGCGCAGAATCTTCACTGGGAAAACGCGGGCGCTTTTACCGGCGAGGTTTCCGCGCCCATGCTCAAGAGCGTCGGTGTGGAGTATGTGATCATCGGCCATTCGGAGCGCCGGCAATTTTTCGGGGAAACCAATGCGTCGGTCAATAAAAAAATCAAAGCGGCCTTAAAAAATGGTTTGGCGCCCATCCTTTGTGTGGGAGAAAACCTTCATGAGCGGGAAACGAATCAAACCTTTGCCGTCGTGAAAAACCACTGCGAGGGGTCGCTATCGGATTTGACTCCGGCGGAGATGGAGCTCATCACACTCGCGTATGAACCGGTTTGGGCCATAGGAACCGGAAAGACCGCCACGCCCGCCCAGGCTCAAGAGGTGCAGGCCTTTGTCCGCGATTGGCTGTCTCAACAATCTGGTTCTGACTTGGCGGAAAAAATTCGGATTCAGTATGGCGGAAGCGTGACGCCAGAAAACATCGCCGATCTGATGGCTCAGCCCGATATCGACGGAGCTTTAGTCGGCGGCGCCAGTTTAAAAGTGGAAAGTTTCGTCAAGATCGTCAAGCAATGTTGTCTTCCCTTCGATAAAGCGAGGATGGTATGAGTTTAGTGATTGTGATTCACTGTATCATTTGTTTATTGCTTTCCCTGGTCATTCTGATGCAGTCCGGTCGCGGAGGGGGCTTAACCGAACAGTTTGCCTCCGCCGAATCGATCTTCGGAGCCAAGACCAATGTGTTCATGGTTAAGGTGACGGCTGTTCTCGCCGGTCTATTTTTGTTAACGTGTATCATGCTGGCCTATTTTTCTTCAAAATCGAATCAGTCGCTCATGTCCACGCGACCTATTCCCGTGGGACCGGCAAGCCTGCCACCGGGCGCTTCTCCCTCAGCCGGGCCAGCCGCTCCCGCGCCGGCCGCGAGCGAACCAATACCGGGCAAAACCTCCGAGAAATCCAAAGAAACTGCCGTCGAATCGCAGCCGGTGACTGCTGGTCATGCGAATAATCCTCCCACTCCCTAAAATCGCCGGATTTTTTGATCCGAGAGGCCATTGGATGTTTGGCTTTATGTTTTGTCTGGCGAGTATGCTCGTTTCCCCAACCATCATCTTCGGTGAATCACTTTACGGCGGGCGCCTCGTGCGCGCCTCGACCTCTGATCCAAAATCCTTTAATCCGATCATTGCCAAAGAAACCTCGACGACGCTGGTAACCAATCTGATCTTTGAAGGGTTAACGACCGAAAATGCCTTCACCCTCAAGGTGGAACCACGCCTCGCCCAAAGTTGGGAAGTGGACCCGCAAGGTCTGCGCTGGAAATTTCATCTGCGCCAAGATGTGCGCTGGTCGGACGGAGTCCCTTTTACGGCCGACGATGTGGTCTTTACCTTCAATGAGCTGATCTACAATGACCAGATCCCCAGTTCTTCCCGCGACATTTTTACCGTCGATGGAAAGATCTTTCAGGTGAGTAAACTGGATGACTGGACCGTTTTGTTTGTGCTGCCTTTTAAATTCGCGCCGTTTTTACGCAGTCTTTCCCAGGAGATCCTTCCCAAGCACAAACTGGAAAAAATTGTCAAGGAGGGGAAATTCAATTTTGCGTGGGGTATTGATACGGATCCCAAACAGATCGTTGGGACCGGGCCTTTTGTCTTAAACCGATACAGCCCCGGGGAACGGATTGTTTTTAAAAAGAATCCGTTTTATTGGAAAAAGTCTGCGGAAGGAAACCGGCTTCCTTATCTCGACGGAATAATTTTTCTAATCGTTCAGAATTTCGATACTGTCATCCTAAAATTCTTGGAAGGGGAAGTGGATTATTGCGGTTTTCGCGGTATGGATTTCCCCTTATTGAAGCCGCGGGAAAAGTCGGGAAATTTTACGATCTACGATGCCGGGCCGGATTTTGGCAGCAATTTTATTGCCTTTAACTTAAATCCGGGGGTCAATCCCCAAACAAAAAAACCTTTCGTGGATCCGCAGAAACTTTCCTGGTTCAACAATGTCGAATTCCGTCGGGCCGTGGCGCATGCGTTGGATAAGAAAAAGATGATCGAGATTGTCCAAAACGGTTTTGGTTACCCTCAGGATTCATCCATGAGTCCGAGCGCGGGATTTTTCTACAATCCTCATGTTGAGGTTTATGATTATGACCTGTCCAAGGCCCGGGATATTTTGCACAACGCCGGATTCATCGACCGCGACCACGATGGTTTCGTGGAGGACAAAGAAGGCCACCGGGTGGAATTTAATCTCTACACGAACGCCAGCGATAACGAACGGGTGCAGATGGCGGGCATCATCCGGCAGGATTTGGAGAATCTGGGAATCAAGGTGAATTTTGTCGCCATTGAGTTCAATGCCTTGGTGAGCAAATTGACTTCCACCTATGAATGGGACATGATTCTTCTGGGGCTGACGGGCGGGGTTGAACCGCATTTTGGCAATAATGTCTGGCAGTCGAGCGGACAATTGCATCTGTGGAATCCCCAACAGGAATTTCCGGCGACCGACTGGGAAAAAGGGCTCGACGATATCTTTGCGCAAGGAGTTCAGGAACTCGACGAGAATAAACGCAAGGCGCTTTACGACGAATTCCAATTGATCATTTCTCAACAACTCCCGGTCATTTACACGGTCCTCGAGGCCAATCTATTTGCGGTGCGCAACAAGTTTGGCAATGTGCAGCCTTCCGGTTACGGCGGGGCGTTTCATAATATTGAAGAAATCTACCTCAAGGAAGGTTACCGTTAAGGATGGCCCGTTATATTGTCAGACGAATCCTCGTATCGATCCCTTCGCTTCTGGCGATGGCCTTATTGACCTTCATCCTTATGCAGATGACGCCCGGCAATTTTTTTGACACCTTGAAAATGGACCCGCAGATCTCCGCCGAAACGATCGCCCGCTATAAAGCGTTGTACCACCTGAATGATCAGCGGGTTTTGGTCCAATTCTTCTACTGGATCAAAAACCTTCTGCGTTTTGAATTCGGCTATTCGTTTTTTTATAATGTTCCCGTCGGGCATGTCATTGCCCATCGGCTTTGGAATACCTTTATTCTTTCCCTGGCGAGTTTTCTTTTTACCTGGCTTCTGGCGATTCCTTTAGGGATATGGGCCGCCTTGCACCGCAATCGGTGGGGGGACCGGATTCTCCAGGGTTTGTCCTATCTTGCCTTGTCCACGCCGGGATTTTTTCTGGCGATGATTTTGTTGTATATCGTCAGTCAAACCGGCGGCCTCCCGCTGGGCGGCATGCGCAGCGCCCATTATGACGAATTGAATGTGGTGGAAAAATTTTTCGATCTTCTGGCCCATCTGGTCATCCCGACGGTGGCGATTTCTCTGGCCTCGATCGGAGCCCTGCAGCGCATCATGCGCGGAAATTTTTTGGAAGTGATGCGCCAGCAGTATATCCTGACGGCCCGCGCGAAGGGATTGCCCGAACATCAGGTGATTTATCGCCATGCCTTGCGCAATGCCATGAATCCGCTCATCACGTTATTAGGGTATGAATTTTCCGGGCTCTTGAGCGGGGCAGCGTTGTTGGAAATCATCTGTAGCTGGCCCGGTTTGGGGATGCTCATGCTCACCGCGGTCCGGGCCAAGGATGTGTATCTGGTCATGTCCGAGATGCTGATGGGGGGTATTTTGCTTTTGCTGGGGAATCTATCGGCGGATATTCTCCTTGCGAAATCCGATCCGCGTATTAGGCTGAGTGAAACCTAACTCGGTATGGGGAGAGGGATGAGGAGTCTAGGACTCCAGACCCTAGACCCTGCACCACGAGAAAATAATTTTTATGTCCAGTGAAAAAAAGCAACCCGAATCCCTGAGTCAATGGCAAATGGCGCTGCGCCACTTTCGGAGGAATAAATTCGCAATGCTTTGTTTTTGGACTTTAATGATTTTTTATTCGGCAGCCATCTTTGCGGATTTCCTGGCCCCGTATTCATTCAAAAATGAAGATCGCAATTTTTCCTACTGCCCGCCGACGCCGATTAAGTTGAGACACGCAGGTCATCTTACGGCGCCCTTTGTCCCGGAACTGAAACTCCATTTCAACGACATCCACAAAAGGATTTATACACAGGACGAGGGCAAACGATTTCCCCTCAAATTTTTTATCCAAGGCGATGAATACAAATTCCTGGGAATGTTCTCTACCCGTCGGCATTTGTTCGGCGTGGATGCCCCCGGCCGAGTTTATTTGTGGGGAGCGGACGCCCGTGGACGAGATTTATTCTCGCGCATCCTGCATGGCGCCCGGATTTCCTTGTCCATTGGTTTAATTGGAGTTTTTATTTCGTTTACGATCGGTTTATTGGTGGGCGGGATCGCCGGTTATTATGGAAGCTGGGTGGATAACATCCTCATGCGGATCTGTGAAATGTTCATGATGGTTCCCAGCTTCTATCTTTTGTTGGCGTTACGCACCGTCGTGCCGGACAATTTTAATTCGCTGCAAATTTATTTTTCCATTGTGGCCATTCTGTCTTTTATCGGATGGGCCGGCTTGGCCCGCATTATCCGTGGGATGAGCCTGTCCCTGCGCGAAAGAGAATACGTTTTGGCCGCTAAGGGTATGGGATTGTCGGATTTTGCCATCATCGTGCGGCATATTCTGCCGCATACCATGTCCTATTCCATCATTGCGATCATGCTGTCCATTCCCAGCTACATTTTGGGAGAGTCGGCGCTCAGTTTATTGGGAATGGGAATTCAAGATCCCTATGCCAGCTGGGGAAATCTTTTGTCGGATGCCATGGGCATCGTTGCGATCCAATTCGCCCCATGGATCCTTTTGCCCGGGCTTTTTATTTTGATCACCGTCATTTGTTTTAATGTCATCGGCGATGCGCTGCGAGACAGTCTGGATCCGTTATTCAAATCCGACTTCGCGGGTTTGTGAGGTTTTGGAAAAATGGAAGCCCCGTTATTATCGGTTGAACATCTCACCGTGAGCGTCCAAGGTGATCCCACTGGCAAGGAATTGGTAAAGGAAGTGAGCTTTCAGATTTCTACAGGAAAAATTTCCGCTCTGGTCGGTGGATCCGGAAGCGGCAAAACCACGACGGGTCTGGCCATCCTTCGGCTTTTGTCTCCGGCCTTAAGAATGGATTCTGGTCAAATTCGCCTGAACGGTGTGAACCTTTTGTCTCTGACCGAAGAGGGGATGCGCCGGATCCGCGGCAAACAGATCAGTATGGTTTTTCAGGAACCGCTCAACGCCTTTAATCCGGTTTTACGCATCGGCGCGCAAATTGCGGAGATGCTGCAGGTTCACACTGATCTGTCCGCATCGCAACGGCGGGCGAGGATTTTAGAATTGCTGAAAATCGTCGAGATTAATGATCCACTCCGGGTTGCCAGTCAATACCCGCATCAATTGAGCGGTGGGTTGAGGCAACGGGCTATGATCGCGCAGGCCATCGCCGCGAAGCCAAGGCTTTTAATCGCGGATGAACCGACCAGTAATCTCGATGTGACCATTCAAGCGCGGATCATGGAACTGTTTCGCAAATTGAGAACGGAGTTGGAACTAACGATGATTCTCATTACCCACGATCTGGGTTTGGTCCGGGAATTGGCGGATGAGGTGGTCGTCTTCTGCGGCGGTAAAGTCGTCGAGAAGGGATTCTCGAAGGAACTTTTTGACCATCCCGGCCATCCTTACACGCGCCAATTGCTGGAGGCGTCTTTGTTATGATCCCTCTTTTGGAACTAAAGTACGTCCGAAAATCTTTTCCCCTCGCAAGAAATTTTTGGGGCCAGACAAAACGCTGGCTGACAGCGGTCGATGGGATTGATCTGTCGATCTTTCCTTTGGAACATCTGGGATTGGTGGGAGAATCTGGCAGCGGGAAGACGACCTTGGGACGAATGATCGTGCGTCTGCTCAAAGAAGATGAAGGCGAGATTTTTTTTGCGGGTCAGAACTTAAGTCGTTTGGGGAGTAGGCGGCTGCGTCTTTTCCGCCAACATTTCCAAATGGTTTTTCAGGATCCTTTCAATAGCCTGGATCCCCGCTTCACCGTTTTTAGCCTCATGGCCGAGCCCATGATTTGGGAAAAAAATATTCCCAAAACCAAAAAAATAGAAAAAATTCAGCACCTGCTCAAAGCAGTCCGTTTGCCGCCGGATATTTTAAATCGGTTCCCCCACGAATTTAGCGGCGGGGAACGCCAGCGGATCGCCATTGCCCGGTGCCTGATCACCCAGCCAAAATTTTTGGTATTGGATGAAGCCGTTTCTTCTTTAGACGTCGTGGTCCAGGCGCAGATCCTGGATTTGCTGCTGGATTTGCAAAAGGCCTTTGGCCTGACGTATCTGTTTATTTCGCATAACCTGCGCGTGGTTAGAAAGATCTGCCGTCGGATTGCGGTCATGGTCAAAGGCAAGATTGTGGAAATGGGGCCGATGGCAGAGATTTTTGGCGATCCCCGGCATCCCTATACCCGGGAGCTTTTGACCGCGGCCATGGATTACAAGGCCAGCCCCGAACGAAACGACATGGTGTTTCCATCGGGCGTTCAATTGCGGGATGTGGGCAAAGGGCACTTTCTTCTCCAATAACCAGCAAAAAAGGTCAGCACATGTTCAGCGAATGGGCCTGGAAAAAAATCAATTTCTATTTGGGTTTTTTAGCGATCGGTGTCTTATTCGGCCTGGTGGTCTTTGCCAGCAACCTCGAGATCAAAGATCTTGATCTCTGGCTGCATTTGAAAATGGGAGAATGGATCGTCCAGCACCATTATGTCCCTGATCACGATGTCCTTTCTTGCACCATCGCTGGAAAGCCTTGGATCAATCATGAATGGCTGTTCCAGGTGCTCATTCACTATATTTATTCCTTTTTTGATTTCGACGGACTGATCACCATGCAGGTGGTGGTCGTGTGTGTGACCTTCGTTATTCTGCTTTTGATGGGCTTTCATCGTGATCATCTTTTGGGTGTGGTGTTTCTTTTACTTATTGTCCTTTTGGTTTACCAGTTTCGCTTCACTATTCGTCCGGATATTTTTAGTCTTCTATTTTTTATTCTGTTTATTTACACCTTATCCTTGCACCTTGACAAGCCCTGGTCGGTCTTGGCCTTATTGGCCATCCAGGTTTTATGGAGCAATTTCCACGGATTCTTTTTTTTAGGACCTTTGATTGTTTTCATCGGCCTTTTCAGTGAATATACCAAACGCTGCCTGCCCTTGCCATGGGAATGGAACCAGACTGGGCGTTTGACCGACGAGGAATTCCGGCGCCTGAAGTGGATTTTCCTTATTGTGCTGTTGGCCTGTCTTCTTAATCCCCAAACCTTCAAAGGCGCGTGGTATCCGGTCAGTGTTGCCTTTTCCTTGCCGTCCGAATCCAAAATCTTTTTTGATGCGATTGTCGAACTGCAAAAGCCAGTGCAATGGAATACGATTTTTTCTCCGGAATATTCCTATTACAAGCTCATGATCTTCTTGTCGTTCATCAGTTTTATTTTTAATCGCCGCCGGTTGGATCTGGGCAGCTTGATCCTTTGGCTGGCTTTTTTGTTTTTTTCTCTGGTGGCTGTGCGCAACCTTGTCTTTTTCGCCTTTGTCGCTTATTTGGTCTGCCTGACCAATTTTATGGGAATTCCCATCTCGGAGATTCTTCCCATCCAGTTTAGCGAACGGAAATTCCTTTACATGACCTCCATTGCCTTGCAGACTTTTTTGATCATATGGATGCTCGATTATTGCGGCAGACTTTCGGAACGCGGGTATTACGACTTCGATCAGTATGAACGCAAATCCGAATATCGGGGCGTTAGCCAGCGCAGCTTCCCTAATAAGGCGGCAGATTTTCTGGTGGCCCACCAGATCAAAGGAAATTTCCTCAATGATTTCAACTCCGGAGCCTATCTTGTCGGACGGACTTCTCCCCAGATCAAGGTTTTTATCGACGGAAGAACCGAACTTTACGGAGCCGAATTTTTCAAGAAATACCGCGACATGTGGAAAGACCAGAATATCGAGCTGCTGGAACAGGCCATCAACCGCTACCAGATCACCGGGGCGCTTTTGAACACCATTCAAAAAGAAGTCCCCGAAAAGGTTTTATTATATTTTGGGGAACATAAAGAATGGGTCCCGGTTTATTTCGATTATGATGGATTGGTTTTTTTAAAAGACATTCCCTTCAATCAGAAATGGATTAAGGAATTGCGTTTGGACCTGGCCACGTATCGTCCGCCGCGGGTGGATCTTCACCGGTTAGGATCGGTGGTCGTGACACCGTTCCGGGAAATCAACCGGGGATATACGTACGAAGTTTTGGGATTTGATCATCTGGCCATTGAAGAAGCGCTGCATGCCCGAAAGATGTCTCCGGGATATATCGAGCCCTATAAAATTCTGGGGAAAGTCTATGGAAAAAACAATGATCATGAAAAGGCCTTTGAAAATTTTCGCATTGCGGCGATGATCAATCCGGACGATTTGGAAAGCCGTTACAATCTGGCGCTGGTGTATGAGCGGCTGGGCGAATACAAATATGCCATCAAGCAATATGAACGACTGCTCAATAGCCATCCGGGCGAAGCCAAGGCCTATTATCTTTTGGCCAAGATTTATGCCCTTGACCGGCAGACCGCGCGATCTCTTCAAACTTTGAAGCAGGCCGCCAAACGCGATCCCGCGGCCGTAGTCGATATCCTAAAGATCGGCGATATTTATTATGGACAAGGAGAGTTAGAATCCGCCCTGTCAGCCTTTTTGCTCGCTCTGCGAGGGAAAAGAGAAGCGACGCAAACACACCTTCGATTAGGCAAGGTGTATCGGGCTTTGGGTGAGGAGGACAAAGCGACCGAAGAATTTCGCAAGGGGCTTGCGATTGAACCGAATAATCCCCAGATCGAGCGGCTGCTGAACAATCCAAAGGCTTTGGAGGAAGGCCTTTCCGTCGGTAATGACGAACGGTCAAACGAGCCGTACCAATAAAATCGACTTAAGAAGTTCACGTTGAAATGCTGGAAGGCACGACGTATAATACCCAACGTTCTCAAAAATCAGGAAGGATTTGGTAACAATGAGAGAAGTTTTGACCTTCATTATGGCGGGGGGCAAGGGTGAACGGCTCGATCCTTTGACGCGAGATCGCGCCAAGCCCGCCGTCCCTTTCGGCGGGATTTACCGGATCATTGATTTTACCCTTAGCAATTGCATCAATTCGGGTCTCCGCCGGATTTATGTCCTCATCCAGTATAAGTCCTTCTCCCTGCAAAAACACATCCTCTCCGGCTGGAACATCTTTTCCAATCAATTGGGCGAATTCATCGATGTCATTCCGGCCCAGCAAAGGATTGGTTCTGATTGGTACAGGGGAACCGCAGACGCGATTTATCAAAATATCTACGCGATCCGCGATCTCGATCCGCATCTGGTTTTGATTCTGGCCGGCGATCATATTTACAAAATGGATTATCGTAAAATGATGGATGTGCATAATGCCAACGATGCCGATATGACCCTGGCCTGCATGGAAATGCCCAAAGAAAGCGCCTCGGGTTTTGGGATTATCGAGGTCGATCAGAATCATCGGGTCTGCGGCTTTCAGGAAAAACCCGTTCATCCCAAAACGATTCCCGGAGACCCGAACAAGGTCTTTGCCTCGATGGGGATTTATCTTTTCAAAACTGATGTTTTGACCGAAGAGTTGGAGGCCGATGCCAAAAATGCCTTCTCCGAACATGATTTTGGTAGGAATGTGATCCCGCAGATGCTCAAATCGAACCGCACGATCTTTGTCTATGATTTTGTCGATGAAAATAACCAGCCAAAATACTGGCGCGACATCGGGACCCGCGATGCCTATTACCAGGCGAATATGGACTTGGTCAAACCAAATCCGCCTTTCAATCTTTATGATCGACAGTGGCCGGTACGGACTTACCATGAACAATATCCGCCAATTCGGGTTTTGAGTGTTTTAACCGGTCAGGCCATGGCCAGCGGCGCGATCGTTGATTCCATTATTTCTGGCGGCTGTGAAATACGGGGTGGTAAAGTCGACCGCTCGGTTCTCTCCTCCGCCGTGAAAATTGAAAAAGAGGCCTCAATTAATGCATCGATTCTCATGGAAGGGGTTGTTGTCGGTGAGGGCGCTCAGATCCAGAATGCCATCATTGATAAACAGGTGGTTATTCCGCCGCAGGCGCGCATCGGGTTTGATTTGGAGGCCGATCGAAAAAAATTTGCGGTCACGACCTCGGGGATCGTGATCGTGGCTAAAAAAGCTTCGCTTTGATGTTCTTGCCTGCCGTCTTCCAATTTTAATTATTCATGATCATCCAACCCAAAGTTCGCGGATTCATTTGCACGACCGCTCATCCCGTTGGCTGCGCCCGGCAGGTCCAGGAACAAATTGATTTTGTCAAAAGTAAACCCCGCATCAGCCAAGGAGCAAAAAAAGTTTTAGTGATTGGGGCCTCGACCGGTTATGGTCTGGCCTCCCGGGTTGTGGAGGCCTTCGGTTCCGGTGCCGCTACGATGGGAGTTTTCTGGGAACGGCCCGCTGAGGATAAGCGCACCGCCACGGCCGGATGGTATAATAGCGTGGCTTTTGACCAGGCCGCCCGCAAAGAGGGTTTGTATTCACAAAGCTTCAATGGCGATGCCTTTTCGGACGAGATGAAAATTGCGGTCGCCAAAAAAATCAAGAAGGATCTGGTTGACGTTGATCTGGTGATTTACAGCCTTGCCTCACCGCGGCGCCAGCATCCGCGGACCGGACAAATCTACAAATCGGTCCTTCGTCCCAAGGATTACCCCTATACCAATAAATCGATTGATTTTGAGGCGGGCAAAGTGACTGAGGTCACTCTGCCCGCCGCGACAGCGCAAGAGATCGAACATACGGTCGCGGTCATGGGAGGGGAAGATTGGGAAATGTGGATGGACGCTCTCATGGAACATGGCGCTCTCGCTCACAAGGCCTACACGGCTGCCTACTCTTATATAGGGCCGGAGGTGACGACCGCGGTCTATCGAAATGGCACGATTGGCGCGGCCAAAGACCATTTGGAAAAAACCGCAAAAAAACTTAATGAAAAATTGCAGCAGAAAGGCGGCGGGGCGCTGGTTTCGGTCAATAAGGCCCTGGTTACACAGTCCAGCTCGGCGATTCCTTTTATCCCCTTGTATTTTGTTTTATTGAAAAAAGTGATGAAGTCTAAAGGAATTGAAGAAAATTGTATCCAACAAATCTACCGCCTTTTTGCCGAGCGTCTTTATGCGAATAAGCCGATTCCCTTGGACGAAGAAGGCCGGGTGCGAGTGGATGATTTAGAAATGCGGCCCGATGTGCAAAGAGAAGTTCAAGCCCTGTGGGAGAAGGTCAATACCGACAATGTCAAACAGTTGGCCGATGTCCAGGGCTACGAAGAGGATTTTCTGCATTTGTTTGGTTTTGGTTTTCCGGATGTGGATTATCATGCCGATGTTGAAATAGACCTTCCTCTGCCATAATTTTTCCTCACCCCCTTTTTTCTAAGAAATCAAAAAATTTTTAACGAATAATTTTTTACAAGCAAGCGATGCCAAAGGCTGCATAATAATGTCAATTTCCGGATGAACATGCCAAAAGAATGAAAAATTTTAGAAAACCATTGACACGGTTTTAGTTGTCCTTTACAGTGGAATCATATTTGTAAAATCAGCAACACACTCGACGGCCGAGGCTAAGCTCGGGCGCTTGCTCAGGGTTGACACGAAGTGGCCCCGAACAATCGCGCCATGAAGGCATGGCGAAAGGGCTGCGACGTTTCAAGCATTTGCCTCATCATAGAAATGGGGTTCGACGTGTCTGTACCCGTCAATTACGAGCGCTTGATGACCATCGATGAAGCCGCCGAATATCTGCGAGTAAAAAAACGCACCATTTATGATTGGGTTAAGAAAGGAAAAATTCCAGCGATCCGAACGGTGGGTCAATGGCGTTTTAAAAAAGTCAAGATTGATCATTGGCTGGAGAATGGACATGGAGAGGCATGACTGACTCAGGCGCTCGTCCTAATGTAGAGAGTGACATCCGGGACTTGGTGGCCGAGATCCTCGAAACCGATCCGAAATCTATTGATGGCGATGCAAATTTCGTTAAAGATTTGGGAATGGATTCGATGAATGCGTTAGAGATCCTGGCGGGGATCGAGAAAAAATACCGGATTGCCATTCCGGAAGATACTCTGCCCAAATTCATCTCGCTCAACCAGACCGTTAAGATCATTCAAGATATTCTGGCAAAGAAAAAATAAAAGAAGTTCAAAAGCGACCCCTCCAACCCAGACTACCCATGTATTTTAAAAAGCTGGAGATCTTTGGCTTTAAGTCATTCGCCGATAAGACCGTGTTGAACTTTGGTCCCGGAATCACGGCGGTCATTGGTCCGAACGGCTGCGGCAAAAGCAATATCTTCGATTCCATTCGTTGGGTTTTGGGCGAACAGAGTGTGAAAGAACTGCGCGGTTCGTCCATGGAGGATGTGATTTTCAACGGCACCGATAAAAAACCGGGCTTGGGATTTGCGGAAGTGAGCCTGACGTTTTCCAACGAGTCCAAAATGTTGCCGGTCGATTATAACGAGGTGACCGTCACCCGTCGGCTGTTTCGCTCCGGCGAAAGCGAATATCTGCTCAATCGATTGGGGGTGCGCTTAAAGGACATTCAAGAATTGTTTATGGGAACCGGCATTGGCGCCGAGGCCTATTCGCTCGTTCAGCAGGGAAAGGTGGATTTAGTCGTCAGCGCCCGTCCCGAAGACCGGCGGCTGATCTTTGATGAAGCGGCCGGGATCACGAAATACAAATCCAAGAAAAAGGAAGCCCTGAATAAACTCAAAGAGACTGAAAATAATCTGCTGCGGATCAATGACATCGTGGTCGAGGTCAAAAGGCAGATTGCCTCCATCGAGCGTCAGGCCAGTAAGGCGCGCCGGTACAAGGAGGAATTTGAAAAACTGAAAAGCCTGGAAGTTCAATTGGGCCGGATGCAGTGGCATCACTTCCAGGAACAGCGCCGGCAATTGCAAACACAGGTCGCTGAACTTCGCCAAAAAGAAAACCGCCATCATGCCGAGATTGAAGAATATCAGAATCTGCTATCTCACGAGGAGGCCCTCCTTGCCGATTTGGAACAAAAGATCAGTGACATCCATGCTGCCGAGATCAAAATGGAAAATCAAATGGACATCGAGCAACGGCAGATCGGCTTTAATGACGAACGTTGGGAAAATCTCAGTCTCAACGAGTCTCGCCTTCAACAACACAAGACCCAATTGGTGGAACGCTGTCGTCAGCAACAGGAAAAGATTGATGAATTGAACAAGGCCATCGTGGCCTTGACGCAATCCTGGGATAAGAATCGACAGGAGTTGGATGCGAAAAAAACCGCCTTAGAAGAAATTGCCCGCCGGGTCAGTGAGTGTAAAGAGATTATTCGCCGGGAAGAAGAAAAGATCTTGGATTTAAACACGCGCCAAGTTCGGGTGAAAAATGAACTCACGGAAATCATGAAAGAGCTGCAAGGCATTTTGGCGCGCAAACGCCGTCTGGAGATGGAAGGAACCAAGGTCTCCAGTGAAAAACAGGAAGTGGATCAAAAATTGCAATCGGTGGGCCAGGCCATCGAAGCGGCTCAACAAAGACTCAATGAACTCAAAAGCAAAGAGGCAGCCAAACAAGAAAGTCTCACCGTTCTCAAAGAGCGGCTCACGGCCTTGCAGCACACGATCAGCGAATTGGACAAAAAAAGACTTTTATTCATTTCCCAAAAAGAATTTATCGAGAAATTAAGGGTTCAGTATGAGGATATTCCGGACCCTGTCGTCGAAGGTCGGATCCTCACTCAGATTTGGCCAACCGAAAACCACAACGGGATCATCGGCAAAGTCAAACGGGTTAATCCCTTGTCGCAAGAGGAACAATCGCAACTCAAGCACAGATGGGCTATATCGAATCCGGACCCGTTGTATGAAATCATTTGCGAGACGAAGTTCATTGAGCTTGACCCGCAGGACATCTCTGCCAAGATTGGAGAAATCACCCTGCAGATTGAAACCGAATGCAAGGCGCGCGAAGAAACGATCGAACGGATGAGCGCGGAACAGACCGAGCTTGATCGGCTATTGGAAGAATTCCGCGCGCAGGAAAAATCGCTTTCCATTTTCGAATCGCAAAAAAGTGAAATCCTCAAAAGTGTCAACAAATTGATCAGCGAGTTGGAATTGGTCGACCTGGAAATCAAAGAGTCCGTGCAGTTGCTCAAATCCCTCAAGGAAAGAGAGGATACGCTCAGTGCCGAATTAAATACCAGCAATCAACAAATCCAGACGAGCCAACAGAACATCAAGGATCAGCAAAATGCGACTGAAGCTCAATCCCGCGAACGGGAATCGGTCACGGTGACAATCGCGCAGCTCGAGACTGAGATTGATTCGTTCAAAAATCAAGAGAAGAACCAGCAGGAGAGCCTGACCATTGTGTTGGACACTCAACAGGGCTCACAAGAAGAAATTGAGCGGATAGATGCGGAAATTGCGGAATCGACACAAAAAAAGACCAAGCTTCAGGAAGAGTCGGAACTGCTCAAACTCAAGATCGAAGATTTAAAAACCCAAAAGGATTCCTTAAAAGAATCCCTGAGGGGATACGAAGCCCAGAGAGGGGATATTTCCCAAAGGCTCAACAGCATTCACCGGCAAATTTCTGCCGTCGAGTCAGCGATTGAAAATTTTCGCGGGGAATTGCATCAATACGAACTCAAAGAACAGGAATTGACCTTCAGCGAACGCGGGCTTAAGGACAAATTGTTGCAGACTTACAAAATCAATTTGGATGACCTTTTTGTTGCCGGGTCCAAGGATGTGACTGACGTGGCTGATTCTCCTGTCCCTTCCCATCAAACTCCTCTGGCGGAAGGATCCGCAGCTTCCACCGAGTCACTCAATCTATTTTTCAATCCAGAAGAATTGTTGGTCGAGATTGACCGGCTAAAAAAACGCTGCGATTCCTTTGGCTCCGTCAATCTCGTCGCTATTGATGAATTTGAGGAATTGCGCCAACGATTTGAATTCCTTACAAAGCAACAAAGCGATTTGATTACCGCGAAGGAATCCTTGCATCAAACGATTTTGAAGATCAATCGGACGACCCGCCAGATGTTCATGGAAACATTCACCAAGGTCAGCGAAGAGTTTCGAATTTATTTTCGTATGTTATTTGGCGGCGGGGAAGCACAGCTGGTTCTTTTAGATCCGGAAAACGTGCTCGAATCCGGGATTGAAATCGTCGCCCGTCCGCCGGGAAAGAAGCTGCAAAATATCAGCCTCCTGTCCGGCGGGGAAAAGACCTTAACCGCCATTGCCTTAGTTTTTGGGGTCTTCAAGGTGCGTCCGAGTCCATTCTGTGTTCTCGATGAAATTGACGCGGCCTTGGATGAATCCAATGTTGGTCGCTTTGGTTATCTTTTGAGAGATTTTGCCAAGATTGCCCAGTTCATTGTCATCACGCACAATAAAAGGACCATAACGCACGCCGATGTCATGTATGGCATCACCATGCAGGAAACTGGGGTTTCGAAAATCGTCTCAGTGAAATTTTCTGCGGATGCGAAAAAGAAGGACGCAACCCAAGAGATTGAGGTGGGGGTTTAACTGGATTCCGCGTCGCAAACGCTGGTGCGATTTTTTCCGGCGAACTTCGCAATATACATGGCTTTATCCGCCCTGGCAATCAATTCAATCTGGGACTGTGCATCGGTAGGAAAAGTGGCTAGTCCGATGCTCACCGTCACCGTCAAATTATGGAAGAGAGGTTGCTTGGGAAATTGGTGATGAGCGATCCTCTCTCGGATCCGTTCCGCAATGAGAAAGGCTTGTTCCCTAGCGGTTTGGGTCAGGATCATGGAAAATTCTTCCCCGCCGTAACGACAGACATAGTCCACGTCCCGCGAAGAATCCTTCAGAATGGTCGCCAGTTCCAATAAGATGATGTCGCCGTTTTGATGGCCGTAAGTATCGTTGATTTGCTTGAAATTGTCGATATCGATGATTAAAAGGGAGAGGGCGCTGTTCGTTTCGCGGGTCTTTGCCAACTCCAAGGCCAAAGTATGCTGAAAAAAACCATGATTCCATAGATTCGTTAAGGAATCGGTGTGGCTTTTATGCACGACCATTTCATAGAGTTGGGAATTCTCAATCGCTAACCCGGCCTGATTGGCGAGCATCATAAATATTCTCAAATCGTCACTGGTGATGGGCTTTTGGGTAAAAAGATTGTCGGCGATGATTAAACCATTGACCTTGTCCTTGGCCTTTAATGGCATAATCACCAGCTCATTGGTCTTAAAGACTTGCAGTAAGGGATCATTGGCATAACGGTCAATCATTCCCTTGCGGATATGAAGCGGGGAGCCATTCATATAGGCGGAAGTCAACAGGGTCCCGTCATTGGCGAGAGGAATCTTTAAGGCCCTGAGGCTTTCAAAGAGACCCGATTGGGAAGTGCTGTAGGCGATCCGATCGGCAGAAATCAAATCCTCCAAATCCTGGTTTGCATTTTTGATGTATTTCCAGATTTTGTCAGCTTGTTCGCCGGAGTCCGGTCCAATCACAATCTTACATTCCAAACACCGCTCCCTTTTATTGATAAGAAATAGACAGGCGCGATTAAAGCCCAAACCGGAATGGGAGGTCACACCGGTTAAAATAATATAAAGGATATGGTTGAGCTCCAGGGTGGTGCGCATGGCGTTACTGATATTATAAAGGATCGTCAACTCGCGCTGCGCCCGGTCGAGTTCTTCCTGCAGTTCTTTTTCTTCCTGCTCGTTAGAAGGGATTGCCATGGCTTGAAAGATACCATTTTACACTTGGCTTGTCAAGCCGCGTTTGGTTTTTAGTCGATTCTGATCAATCATAAGATAAATATTTACAGAAGCTTACAACATTAAAGGTTCGGAAGCGCTTTCTTGACACCCTCTAGGGTGCATGATATACTTGAGCATCTTTCAATCATCGTTATATGGTGAATGAAATTTTAAGTTCGGTGAATTGGGTGGATGTCCTGGTCATTGGAATCATGGTCAGGACGATTTGCGTTGGATTCAAAAGCTCCTTTGTTGTAGAATTTTTTAAGTTTCTGGGCATACTGCTTGGGGTATTTATTATCTTGCATTACTTCAGTTGTGTATCCAAGCTCTTTGTAAAATATCTGCATTTCAGTAAAAATTTTGCCGAGGGAGTGGCCTTTGTCTTTCTTTGGCTGGCAGTGATTCTGATTTTTACCTTGATCCGAGATGGTTTCCTCGCCGTTTTTAAAATCACGACCAGTCAGGATCTTGACCGATGGGGAGGTTCTCTGCTGGCCATGCTAAGGGGTTTGCTCATCAGTAGCTTGACCGTGCTTTTAATCCAAACCTCCCAGGCAAAATTTCTGACTTATCAAGTCCGGCATTCATTCAGCGGCGGTTTTCTCGAAAATGTGGCACCTAGTATTTATCAATTTTTTTATAAAAAAGTTTGCAAACCCATCTTCAATAATGAGCCGTTCAACCAGAAGGCATTCTCTCTAAAATCTTCTCCCGAACCGGAAGAATCGGACTCACCGCAGCCAAAAAATCAGGACTCAACACAACGATTCGGTTTTTTTGACAGACCATAAGAGGTTGAACCTTGCAGCTGGGGGACATTTATGATTTTTTTGTCCGGGAAGGGGTTAAGACTGACCCGCGCGAACGTTCCCTCATTAAAGCCAAGTTAAGAAAATCACGTCGAGAATTTCAGAAAGTAGAAAAGACAAGAAAAAAATTCTTTGATAAAGAAAGTTTCGCGAATCCTTTTGCCGATACAAGAATATTATTCGGCAAGCCGCAGACCCCCATCCACACCATCCTTGTCGGAATTGATATTGAACCGGCGGAATTGCTCTTGGCGGATCGGCTGCGCCAAGCCGGAGAACCGATTGATTTAGTATTGGCGCATCATCCGGAAGGGGTCGCGCTGGCCGGTTTGGATGAGGTCATGGATCTGCAAACAGAGGTTTTGGCGCGGTTGGGAATTCGCTCGGAGATTGCCAAAGATCTCATGGAAAGAAGGATCAAAGAGGTCGGCCGGCGATTACATGCGGGTAACCACAACCGTTCCGTCGATGCCGCGAGATTACTCAACATTCCTTACTTATGTTGTCATACTCCGGCGGATAATCATGTGACCGGATATTTGGCAACGCTGATGAAAAGGAGTCGACCAAAAAGGCTTAAGGACATCATTGATTTATTGTCACAGGAACCTGAATACCAAGATGCCATGCGGTGCAAAGCTGGCCCGAGGATATTGATTGGAAAACCCGCAGATGCGCCCGGGCGGATCTGCGTCGACATGACTGGTGGAACCGAAGGTTCTAAGGAAATTTTTGGTCGATTATCCCAACTGGGAATCGGAACGCTTTTGGGAATGCATTTGTCCGACGAGCATTTTAATAAGATAAAAGATGAACATATTCATGTCATTATGGCCGGTCATATTGCCAGCGACAATTTGGGCATGAATTTGCTGCTCGATAAGTTGGAGAAAAAAGTAGATTTGAAGATCATCGAGTGTTCGGGATTCCGGAGGTATCGAAGATATGGGACTCATTCCCGATGAGGCCATCAGACAGGTGCTGGATCGTAGCGAGATCGTGCAGACGATCATGGGATATATCCCGTTAAAGCGCGCCGGCCGGAATTTTAAAGCACTGTGTCCTTTTCATCACGAAAAGTCTCCATCGTTTGTGGTCAATCCCGACAAACAGATTTTTCATTGTTTCGGCTGCGGAGTCGGCGGAAATGTGATCAGTTTTATCATGCGCCAGGAACACATGGATTTTCCGGAGGCCGTCGAATGGCTGGCGAATAAGTTTGGCATAACCATCATTCGCGCTGATGACAAACAGGCCAAGGCCAAAGCTGGGCTGAAGCAACAATTGCTGGACGTCAATGAACTGGCCGCAAATTTTTATCATGAACACCTTTTGGCCGGTCAAACCTCCAGTGCCCGGCAGGCCCGGGAATATCTCAAAGGGCGGGGCATCAATTTGCCGACGGTGAAGCGCTTCAAGATTGGCTGTGCTCCGGAAGGATGGGACAATCTTTTGGAATTTTTGAAAAAGAAAGAAATTAGTCTTAATTTGATCGAGAAGGCGGGTCTTATTCTTTCTCAGGAAACGAAACAAGGATTTTATGACCGGTTTCGAAACCGGATTATGTTTCCGATTTTTGATAGCCGTGGCCAATGCGTGGCTTTTGGCGCCCGAACTTTAGAGAAAGACGCGACCGGCGCGAAATACATCAATTCTCCCGAAACCCCGCTTTATACGAAGGGCCAGCATCTTTATGGATTTCATGCGGCCAAAGAGGCGGTCGGTCGTCAGGATTTTGCTTTAGTGGTTGAAGGGTATATGGATTTCTTGACGCCGTTCCAGGCGGGCATTGAGCCGATTCTGGCCTCTTTGGGTACGGCCTTGACGACGGATCAAATCCGGCTGATTCTCCGTTATACAGAAAATGTCGTCATGCTTTTTGATTCTGATCCCGCCGGAGAGGCCGCGATGATTCGAAGTCTGGATTTATTGATTGAAGAAGGAATGAACGTCAAGGTCGTTTCTTTAAACCGCGGTGAGGATCCCGATTCCTTTATTAACAAATTTGGGGTACAAGCGCTTCGAGAACGGATCCAAAAGGCTCACACTCTTTTTGATTACAAAATCAATTGGCTTAAAGGGAAGTTCGATATGACGACCGTCGAAGGCAAAAGCGCCATTGCCCGGGAGATGTTCCCGACGCTTAACAAATTCACCAATGAGATCACCCGCTTCGGTTATTTGCAGCGATTGGCGGAAATTCTGTCTGTTCCAAA
The DNA here is from genome assembly GCA_023247725.1 of Candidatus Omnitrophota bacterium. GTDB lineage: Bacteria > Omnitrophota > Gorgyraeia > Zapsychrales > JAHFFX01 > JAHFFW01. Next base: position 48,745 of record JAHFFW010000005.1, read on the forward strand.
AGAAACCTTGTTGACGGAAATGGCGAAACAGGCCCCCGGATCCGTCCGTTTCAAAGAAGTGATCATCACTCAGAAGCAAACCTCCGGCTCCATGCGCGCCGCCGAGGAACATCTGCTTAAATTGATGCTGGATAAGACCGAATTTATTTCTCTGACCCGGCAGAGCTTGGACCCGGAGGATTTTCAGGATGAAAAAATTCGCCTGGTCATCAATCGTATTTTTTCGGATTTCGAATCTGGTAAATCCATCGATGTTCAAGGGTTGATCAGCAGTTTTCCAGAAGATGGTATCCGGCAAATGCTTTCTGGTTTATTGACGCCGGAGGATTCCTTCAATGCCGACAAAACAAAGATTCATCGCGATTGTTTGAATCGTATCAAAGAAGAAAAAATCAAATTCGCCCGACTCGACCTCATTGCCAAGATCCGGGTCGCGGAAGGCACAGACGATCAACAGCAGCTGGAAATTTTAAAGGCACAATTCAATCAGTTAATTAAGAGGCAATAGATGAAGAATAAAGAGAAGGAAAAAGAATTAAAGGAAGATGTTGATAAACTGGTTTCATTGGGCAAGCGCAAAGGCTACTTGACCTATGACGAGGTCAATGAGACTTTGTCCAACTCGGTGGATTCTTCCGAGGAGATCGATCAAGTCTTTGATATCCTCGATGGCAAGGACATCAAGGTCATTGACTCGGATGAGAAAGAAGAATCTGACACCCATGAACCGGCAGAGCCGGATGTGGAATCCCGTGAGCAAGAGATCCGTCGGATCCGGGAAGAAGCCGCGAAAGAGGAACCGGTTTACGCCGATAAATTTATTCCGCTGGATGATCCGGTTAAAATGTACTTGAAGCAAATGGGATCAATTCCTTTATTGTCCCGGGAGAATGAAATCAATCTGGCCAAGCGCATCGAAGAGGCGGAGAAAAAATTTGCCGAGGCCTTGTTCAAGACCGCTTTCGCTCGTCGCGCGGCAATTTCTATCATCAGTAAAGTTTTGAATGAGGAAATCAATGTCGAGGACGTCATCAAAGACGAGCTTGAGCGCCGGCCGAAACTCATTAAGGATCTCAAGAAAATCATTCACAAGGTTCGCCATTCCAAAGGCGGCACGGATTCTTCGGCGAAAGCCATTGCGGAATTCAAACTCACTTCGACCGTTAACGAGGAAATTGTCCAGAAAATCGATGCCATGCTTGATGAAATTGAACGGATCGGTAAGGCGCTCGAGTCAAAACGAAAACCGGCAAATGCCGCTGAGTTAAGAAAGAAACGACAGGCGATCCTCAAGGAACTTAGTGAGCCCGTCATCCAGGTGAAGGAACAATCGCGGATCATCAAGATCCGGCAGGCCAAATTCAACAAAGCCAAAAAGCATTTGGTCGAGGCCAACCTTCGCCTGGTGGTGAGCATTGCCAAGAAATACATCAACCGGGGTTTGTCGTTTCTGGATCTCATCCAAGAGGGAAACATGGGGCTCATCCGGGCCGTCGAGAAATTCGAGTATCAGCGCGGATATAAATTCTCTACGTACGCCACGTGGTGGATCCGGCAGGCCATCACCCGTTCCATCGCCGATCAGGCCAGAACAATCCGGATTCCGGTGCACATGACCGAGACGATCAACAAGATTATCCGTGTCTCGCGGATGTTTGTGCAGGAATACGGTCGAGAGCCGATGGCTCAAGAAATCGCCAGGCAGATGCGTATCCCCATCAGCAAAGTGAAGGAAATCCTCAAGATTTCGCAGGTTCCGATTTCCTTGCAGACGCCCATTGGGGATGAGGGCGATACTCATTTCGGCGATTTTATTGAAGACAAAAAAGCCGTGTCTCCGGCCAATGCGACTTTTCACTCGATGCTGAAGGAGGAGATCGGCAGCGTTTTGGAAACCCTCGATGAGCGAGAACGCAAAATCCTGGAGTTGCGGTTTGGAATTCTGGACGGGTCAAGCCGTACCCTCGAAGAGGTCGGCAGCGAATTTAACGTGACCCGCGAGCGGGTGCGCCAGATCGAATCGAAGGCGCTGCGCAAGCTGCGCCATCCAACGCGTTCGCGCCGGATCAAAACGTTTCTCGATATGGCCGCCAAAGATGGGGAAGGGTTACTTTGAGTGCGGTTTTCTCCGACGGAGCTTAAGATTTACTTTTAAGGCCTATCCATCGCGCGGATAGGCCTTAAAAGTATTTTTCACCAAGGGGCTTTCGGTGAGCATGTGAGGTAAACAATGAAAAAGTTGGCGCTTGTATTGTTTTTTTTATCGATGATGTGGCGGGCCGAGGCTAATCCAATCGTCTTGGATGAAGAAACCAAGGAGCTTAGCAATAAGGTCATGATGAAAATTTTTTCCGATATCAACGATTCCAAGGAGCGTTTTCCGGAATTGAAATATTTTAATGAAAGTGCGTTGTCAAAAAATGCGTACGGGATTTTCGAGATCAGATATGAGAATAAGGAATACTTAAGTCCCCGGAGAGACTATCACTATCAATTCGCCTTAGGAATTGTCGGGATCAGTGATCCGCCTTATCGAAACCCCAATTCTGAAGATATTGACTTTAGTTTTCCCGTCATTGGCCTTAAATTCACCGGCTTTCAAACCAAGAGCATCCGCGGCCGGCATTATGATCTCAACTGGCCGATCAACACGTATAGCCCGATTCTTTACGATCACCAGCAAAAGTACATTAAGTTAAAACTCAGCATCATTCCGGAAAAAACCGTCTATAAAGTTGACGAGCGGATTAACTTCAAGGTTCAACTGAAGAATACAAGCAGCCAAAATCTTAAAGTCCAGCCTCTCAATGAAAAGACCTTATATTTTACGATTGGGGACAAGGTCTGGGGTACAAAACCCGATGCCGCCAAGCCTGGCGAATTCACCCGCGAAGAAATTCTCTACTCAGGTTATGATATCGCCCGTGGATTTAAGGGGGACAGCTTCAGTGTTCCGGGAGAGGTCGTTATCCGGTGCACCTTTAATATGGTCTATCAAGGCGTCATGCCGATGGCCTCGGTCAAGCTAAAAATTATTCCTCAGTAATTTTTTTTCCTTCCGATTCAAGCTTTTTAATCCTTGTCCAAGATTCTCCCTTGACGGCAAGCCTTTGGTTGGCAAAGACTTTGATTCCTTGAGGAAGGGTTAGATCTCGCCGGCCACGACGGTTAATTCTGTTGAAAACAAAAAGAGGTTATGATATGCTGAGGAGCAAATTTTTGGTTTTCTGAAATTGTTCGACGGGAAAATGAGGAAAGTAGTGATAGAAATTAAGAAGGCTTCAAAGATTATAAGTGAACTTTTATCAGAAGATGATTATGGAAAACCAAGAAGCAATGGTAGCAAATTTGGAGATAGAATTGTGCTTAAAGTCATCACTATAAGGCCTTAGTTTAGTGGATATTTCGGGCCCTTAGCTCAGTCGGTTAGTAGCGGAGGACTCATAATCTCTTAGTCCCTGGTTCGAGTCCAGGTGGGCCCAGATTATTATGCATATTTCAGGAAGGCGGAATTATTTATAATAGGGGAATCAATTTTTGGGATGGGATTGTCGATTGTAAGGCATTTCAGACTATGAAAATTTGCAACGTTGGCATAATTCCCTTTTTACTGATGGTGACGAGAGGTGTTGTCTCGAGCTTTTCTCTCAAATAACTTTTTACGAGAATTTATGCAATCTGTGCAAATACCTCCATTTTTCGTAGTAATCTTCATGTTATTTACTTGTCCAGTTCTTGCCGATTCAGTGATGTCGCAGGATGAGATTCAGTCATCCTTAAATAGCTGTGAAGATTTCGCACATCGGGGTGATTTTACCCAAGCTCTTTCTTTCTGCAATCGAGTTATTGAAGCGGAGCCCAATTTGGATTTCGCTTACAATGTCAGGGGATTAGTTTATAAACTCAAAGGGGATTTTGACCAAGCTATTTCAGATTTCAAGAAAGCAGTTCAAATGAATTCCATGAATGCAGGAGCTTATATAGGGCTTGGAGATAGTTATTTTGAAAAAAATAAATTGAATGAGGCCATAGAAAATTTCACACTGGCAATAAAGATTGTCAATCCTGAACAAAGTTCACTATATGCGGCTCGAGGGACTGCATACAGTCTAAACGGTGATTTTGACAAGGCCATTACTGATTTCAACAAGGCTATCGAAACTGACCCTGGTTTTATAGGCGCATATCCTGGGCGGGCAGTTTCTTTTTTTGAAAAACAAGATTACGAAAAAGCTTGGAATGATATCCATAAGATTCAAGAATTAGGTGGTCCGATTAACCCGGAATTTCTAATCGAACTCAAAAGAGCATCTGGAAGAGAACAAGAGAACAATAGAAAGAAGATGTCCACAGCACAACAGCGTGAGAAAAAAAGCGACTTTTACAGCACAAATATCTACCTATAATGAAATACTTTCATCGATTAATTTTGTTTTTCCTGTGGATAAGCCTCTTTGCTATCTCTAATGCAGCAAATGCTGGATTAAGTGTCGAAGAATATAAAGAGCAAGGTAGGTTGAATCTATCAAATAAAGAATATAGAAAGGCCTTAGAGAATTATAACCAGGCCTTGGAATTAGACGACAAGGATATGATGCTTTACCTCGGACAAGGGAATGCTTTTAAAGAATTAGGAGAGCTAGATAACGCTCTCGCAAGTTACAGCAAAGCTATAAAATTACAAGGAGATGGTGTGATATGGGCTTATAACAATCGAGGAACGGTTTATCTGCCTTGGGGAAATATCCAGAGGCTTTGCAGGATTTCAGCCAAGCCGTTGCCCTTAACCCCGATGACCCTGCCTATCTAACTCAACGAGGTGGGACGTATTTCTTAATGGAAAAGAATGAGGAGTCATTGAAAGATTTAGATAAGTCCATTCACTTATTGAGCACAAATTATGGGCAGAAATACTATTCGCAGTATGCTTATCCTTATTTTTGGCGTTGGTTGTTGCTTCGAAAATTAGGACAAGAGCAAAAAGCCTCCAAGGATTTGGAAATGATTCAAAAAATAAACATTTGGAATGGCCGAAGACCTAATAACATCAGCAAAGCGGTATGAAGAAATGAACCACCCCGCAGCAAGCTGACGGGGTATCCACAGCAAACTGCCAAGAGGAAGTGCAGCAAGCTGCGGGGAATTATACCCAAAGAGATTAAATATGTCGGAGAAAGCTTTAGAGTATGCAAATTATGCTTACGAAATTAACCCGACGGTAGCAAGAGAATATCTGGACTATTTAAAAAATGAAAAATGATTTATCATTGTCCGTGCTAGAAAGAAAACCATCATCAGATATTAAATTGGTTAGTGTCCTCCTTTTTTTGTATCCCGCATTTGTTCTTTTTTGGTATCTTGTGGTAGGTGAGCAAAAGATTTGTTGGGACAAAACGGCCGTATTACCATGGTGTGGTTTTTTTGCTTTTTACGCTTTTATGGGTTATGGGGTATTAAGATTAAACTGGAAGTTAAGATTTATGGCAATCATAGCCTCTGTAGCGGGGTTGGCCGGGCCTCTTTTGGGAATCGTTATCGCACCGCTATTGAATCTTAATATGTTTTTACAAGCACTGAAACTGCACGGAGCCTCCCTTGTTATCTGGCAACCTTTATTTATATTTGTGCAGGTTTTTGGGGGCAGTATTATATATTTAAGTTTTATCGTTTATAAATTGACTCGTCCAAATGTTAAAGAGCAATTTCAACGAACATGAAGAAACTCCTAAGATTTTTGTTCATACACACCACAATAACGCCGTAAGCATAAAAAACTGGTTTTTAAAAATAAGAAGGTTTTTTGTACGCAATTGGCCCAAAGGGCTTGAATAGGGCCCATAGCTCAGTCGGTAGAGCAGGAGACTCATAATCTCTTGGTCCCTGGTTCGAGTCCAGGTGGGCCCAGCGTTAAGAGTGATAAGTTTTAAGTGTCAACTTGACACTGTTAATTGAGGACTCATCGCAAAGCTTCCCCGAAGGCGGATCCGTCTACGACGGAGGTTAGAGTGTCGCCCTCGCATGGCCAAGGGCCGCAGGTTCGAGTTAACCAAGGCCAGGGATGGAAAAATATTTGGAGAGGAGATCATGAAAAAAATTTTGATTCCTGTTTTATTCATCCTTTCCTTATTCAGTTTGACCGCTGTATCATTCGCAAAAACTTCTGATGAATATCTCGAAGAAGTTTATCAATTGATTGATAAAAAACAGGTTGACGAGGCACTGACACTGGTTGAACAGGGGGCCCAGGAATATCCTGGCGATTTTGGCCTCACGGTGGCGTACGCGGAAATCCAGCACCTGAAAGGCAACTATGAAATCGCTATTGCCAACTATATCAACATCCTGAAGGCTTTAACGTCAGAGGGGCAGGAAATTCCGGCCATGGCCCATTATCATCAGAATCTTGTGGATGCCTATAATGAATTAGGCCAGAGGCATTATTTCCCGAAGGAGCTGTGTCTTCGCATCATTTACCATATCGAAAAAGCCTTCGAATTAATGCCGGAAATTTCTCAGGATGCCCAATATGTAGAATTTCTTAGGAAATCCGTCGGGCATTACGATGCCGCCAATATAGGCGCCAATGTTCGGATGATGGAAGAAGGTGGGGATGGAGCCGAGTTCTCCTTGCCGGATGACTATGTGAGCGCCGACGAAAAACTTCGTTATAAAGATAAAGCGGTGCAGCGAATCAAGGAATACGATGCCGTGGCTAAAGAGAAGTCCTTTCAAAGGACCGCCAGTGACAAAACGGTGGAAGATATAATCCGCTTGGTCAAGGAAAGAACCGCCGCGATCAAGACCATTCACTTTAAGAAACTTAATCAAGTCGATCAGGCCCCTCTTGAGGAATTCATTTATAAAAGTCCCAATAAAATAAAGGTTATCACCCCCCAGGCCATTAGCATCGTTGTTGATCGAGATTATTGGGTTCTCGATCCCCAGACCAAAAATATTTTGCAGCAAGAGCAATTGGACTCTACTAGAATGAGTCTGTTGCAAGGGATGGGTTTTTATAATTTGGAAGGATCTTCACAAGCGTACAATTTAACGGTTGAAAAAATCGTGGGATGTCCGGATTTTTTGAAGGACGTGTGTCGAAGTGATCCAAGAAATTTATATTTAATAACCGGAAAACTGATCTCCGAAGACAAGGGGCCTTTCCCTCCCACGCCTAAAATTGAATACTTTATTGATGAGCAATCAGGATTATGTGTTGGCAAACGTGAATATTGGCTTGGAATTATAGGGTCGGGCAAAGAGGAAGAGCTGGCGAGGGAAGACCTGATCACAAGAATTGAGCAGTCCGCGCCCGGCGTTTTTTTCCCATCGTCGGGAAAGACGAGAGGTTTCGTGAGCGAACTGGCCAATTTAAACCAGGAATGGGAGGGCCAGGTCTTATCGATAAACCAGGACATTAGCGAGGAAGAATTTATTGTCACCAACCCTGGGTCTGGTAAAAAATAAAGAAAGGACTCATACCCGCCACGTATTATGGGGGGTTAGAGCGTCGCCCTCGCATGGCGCACTAGTTTTCCTTAATCGATTATGTGGAAATTGGGACAGCACTGACTTGTTCTTTAAATGCCGGACGCATAGCTCAGATGGTTAGAGCGCTGCCCTCACATGGCAGAGGTCGAGGGTTCGATCCCTTCTGCGTCCATATTTAGGTGCTGGTAAAATAGGGAAGAAAATATACAGGACGCATTACGAGCGAGAAATATTTTAAAACAGGACAGGGACGCAGAACATTGAGACATATTTTAGGCTCAGCTTCCGCCGAAGGCGGATCCGCCTATGGCAGAGGTTAGAGCGTCGCCCTCACATGGCAGCACCAAATTTCCTTAGAAATAAATTTAGGAATTTGGTACAGCCTTGACTTTTTCTAGAAAATTTGGTGCAGTCCTGATTACCACAATATTTTTATGAGGAAAAGTCAGGGCGATCCCGGCTGAGTCCATTTGAATTGATTTAAAGACCAGCGCGCAAGCGTTGGCAGTACTGCTTCCATATAAATAATAGAACATTACGGAAGCAGCAGTTAAGGAAAAAATCGTGCCTGTTACTTCCATCCGTGATCAACTCAAAAAACTCGTCGAGCTTCAAAACATTGATCTTGAGATCTATGGGTTTAAACGAGAATTGAGAGAAAAGCCTCTGCTTCTGGAGGACCTTAGAAATAAGTATGAGTTTTCTAAACAGGGCCTGAAAAAGTTGGAAGAAAAACTTAAAAGCATTCAGGTGGACCGAAAAAGCAAGGAGCTGGAGCTGCAAAGCAAGGAAGAATTGATTGTCAAATCCAATATGCAGCTCTTCTCGTTAAAGACGAATAAGGAGTATCAGGCGAAGCTTTTGGAGATGGAGAATATCAAAGCCGATAAATCACTCATTGAGGAGCAGATCTTACAATCGTATGATGAATCCGATGCGGCGGTCTCCACAATTGAAAAGGAAAAACAGATCGTCGCAGCCGCCGAGAAACGCTATCTGGAGCAAAAGAAAGAAGTTGAGGATTCGGTCAAAGGGATTGAAGAACAAATTAAACAACTGGATCTTAAACGCCGGCAAATTACTCCCGAGGTAGAAAAGGCGCATTTGAGTCGCTATGAGAAGATTCTGGAAAACAAGGATGGCCTGGCCTTGGTTCCGGTGAAAAGCGGCAGCTGCGGTGGTTGTTTCATGCACGTTCCCCAGCAGGTCATCAGTGATATCAAGATGCATGAACGATTGGTTTTTTGTGAGATGTGCGCCCGGATTATTTACCTCGAGGATGATCTTTGAAATTTAGGGGGCGGATGTTAGATATCTTTACCGACGGTGCTTGTTCCGGAAATCCCGGGCCGGCTGGCATCGGTGTGATCATTCAAGAAAACGGCAAGCCGATCAAAACAATTTCCCGGTCGATTGGCTCGGCGACCAACAACATTGCGGAATATGCGGCGCTGATATTTGGTCTACAAGAAGCGTTGATTTTACAAGCGGAATCAGTCCGAGTTTCCACCGATAGCGAATTGATGTTTCAGCAGATCAGGGGCCGATATAAAATCAAGGAACCCTTTTTAAGGGTTCTCTTTGAATTGTGCCAGCCATTGATCGGCGGATTCAAGGCATTTGATATCCGCTATATCCCGCGGGAAAAAAATAAAGACGCGGATAAGCTGGCGACACAAGCCATCAAGAAAGAGCAGGTCAAGATGGTTGCCCCCACTGTTTCGCTTTGTGAAGCGAAGCGAAACAAAGCGGTGGGGGAGGAAAGTCCGAGCTCCAAAGGGTAATGCATCCCGGTAACGCGGGACTTCATCAGTGTCAAGTGTTAGGTGTTAAGTAATTTGAAAATTGCTTAACACTTTTCACTTAACACTTAACACTGCTGAAAGGATCAGAGCTACAGTGACGATGCTTGGGATCGGGATTCGGCTCACGCCGAATCCCGATCCCGGGAGTGAAACGAGCAATCTCTGCAGGGAGCAAGGCCAAATAGGGGCAGACGGCCGCCACATCAGTGGCGCCGCCCCCGCGAGGGGGTCTCGATGTTCGTCGGGAACGAAGTCACCCGCTTCGTCGTATGCCCGGGTAGGCTGCAAGAGTTGGAAGGGCAACTTTCCAAGTCAGTCGAATAACCATCCCCCGATGACTACTCTGACGACAGTCAGACGTCGGGGCACAAAACTCGGCTTATTGACCTGCTCTTTTTTTCGAAGTTGGCTCTCATTCTAGAGAGACTATGTTAAAATAAGTTCAGCTCGGACACTAAAGAGGCTGAATTCCCCGTTAAGGCGGTCAAGGAGGAAGATTCATGTCAGGTCATTCAAAATGGGCAACAATCAAACATAAGAAAGCGGCGGCGGATGCCAAAAGAGGAGCTGCTTTTACCAAGATTATCCGGGAAATCACGGCGGCAGCAAAGGACGGCGGGAATCCCGACACGAACCCGCGTCTGCGCACCGCCATGGCCAGGGCGAAAACGATCAATATGCCCTTGAACAACGTCGAGAACGCCATCAAAAAGGGCACGGGCGAGCTTCCCGGTGTCACTTACGAGACGACGGTTTTTGATGCGTATGGTCCGGGTGGAGTGGCCATGTTGATTGAAGGCCTGACCGATAATAAGAACCGCACGACGGCGGAGATTCGCAATATCCTTTCCAAGAAAAATGGCAGCATGGCGGGGGCGGGTTCAACCGCATGGATGTTTGCTAAAAAAGGTTTCATGACGATCGAAAAAAATAAGATTGGCGAGGAAGAATTAATGGGAATTGCTCTCGAAGCCGGAGCCGAGGATTTCAACGCGGAGGGAAATACTTATGAAATCACCTGCGAGCCGGCTCAGTTTGAATCGGTCAAGGCCGCGGTTTCGGCAAAGGTCACTCCATCTTCCGCCGAGATCACGATGATTCCCAATTCGACCGTCAAGGTCACAGGCAATGACGCCAAAAACGTTCTCGAATTGATGGAAGCCCTGGAAGAACACGAGGACGTGCAAAATGTTTATGCCAATTTTGATATATCCGAAGAGGATATGGCCAAAATTGCCGGATAAGGATGCATGATCATTCTGGGGGTTGATCCTGGTTTGCAGGCCACCGGCTATGGCTTCATCCACGTCAATAAAGGAAGCTTAAAGTTAATGGAAGCCGGCACAATTGAACCCAAACCAAAAGACTCCTTCGACCAGAAGATCCAGGCCATTTATCGAAATTTGCAAGCCTTGGTCGCCCGGCATTGTCCAGAGGTCATGGTCCTCGAGAAACTTTATGCCCACTATAAGCACCCAACGACCGCCTGCATTATGGGACATGCGCGCGGGGTCATTTGTTTGTTGTGCGCGCAGCATAGGATCAAACTCGTCGAGTGCAGCGTCAAAAGGATTCGCCAGGCCGTTGTCGGAAATGGCAATGCCTCCAAAGATCAAACCCGGGAGATGGTGGCGCATTTATTGAGCCTTAACCCTAAGGATTTGGCCATCGATGCTTCCGATGCCCTGGCCTTGAGTCTGGGCTATGTTCACTTTTGCCGAAGGAAGATATGATCGTTCGCCTGAAAGGCCGGCTCATCGAAAAAGATGGTCAATCACTCGTCGTGGACGTCCAGGGTTTGCATTATGAGGTGTTTGTTCCAGCTTCGGTTCTGGCTCGCATCCATCAGCATCTGGATGCCCAAGGGAATGTGGATCTCATCACCTACCATTATTTCCAAATCGATCCGGCCAAAGGTGTTCCCGTTTTGATTGGTTTTTTGAATGATTTGGAGAAAGATTTCTTTCTCCAGTTCATCACGGTGTCAGGTATAGGACCGCGGGCTGCGATCAAGGCTCTGAACAAGCCTATCTCGGAAATCACCCGCGCCATCGATGAGAACGACGTGAGTTTCCTAAAGACCCTGCCGGGGATCGGGACTCAGAGGGCTAAAGAGATCGTGGCCAAATTGCAGGGCAAAGTCGGGCGTTTCGGTTTGCTTAAGGACCAAGATATTGAGCGCCCGTCGAGCGAACCGCCAGATTGGCAAAAGGAGGCGCTGGCAGTTCTTCTGCAATTGCAATACAAAAGACCGGAAGCATTGGACATGATTGAACGGGCATTGAAAAGATCCCATGACATCCAGACTGCGGAAGATTTGCTCAATGAAATCTATAAACAAAAGGTGAACAAATGACCGATCCTTCCGAGAACTTCCAATTGAAAGGAACCATCGAGGCGCTTTTGCTTGTGAGTGATAAACCCGTGACGCTCGATCAATTCAAAGAAGTCATTGAAGGCATTGACGGCGCTACGATGAAGGAGACCATCCAGTCATTACAGAAAGAATACAGAGACCGGCACAGCGGTATTGTCATTGTGGAAATCGCCGGGGGTTATCAGATGTTGACGGATTCGGGACATGCCTTGGCGATTCGGAAATTTTTTAAGACTCGGCAGAAGGAAAAACTATCCCGGCCGGCGCTGGAAACCTTGGCGATCATTGCCTACAAACAGCCGGTGTCGCGCCTGGATATCGAACAAATCCGCGGCGTCAATTCCGACGGCGTGACGGATCATCTGCTGGCCAAGGGACTCATCAAAATCGTGGGCCGCAAGGAAGTCCCCGGTCGACCTTACCTTTATGGTACGACGAAACAATTTCTGGAATATTTTGGTTTGAAATCGTTAAATGATCTGCCGAAGCTGGAAGATTTTACTGCTTTGCAAACGAATGATTCTCCGACGGAAATTTCGCCCTTGACCCAAGAAGAGGTGGCCGAACAAATGCAAGGATCCGCTCACCGCGTTTCCGAGAATAAAGAACCAGAAAACTATCCCCGACCAAGTCAACCCGTGGAAGCAGTTTCGCTCGAGGACGAATCGTTTTCGCCAGGCCCCCTAGCGGATTCGGCCCTGCCGTTGCCCGCCGACCAACCACCCTCGGAAACACTGGAAGCATCGACGAAAAAGGAACAGGAATAGCATGCTTTTGCCCGAATTCAGACAACAGATCGATGCGATCGATGCGAAGATCGTCGAGCTTTTGAACGAACGCGCCAAATTGAGCAAGGCCATCGGAGAGTTCAAATTAAAAAATAACCGAGAAATTTATTCGCCGGATCGGGAAACACAGATCCTCGCACGGATTAAGGCCCTCAATCGTGGCCAAATCTCGGACTCCGCACTGCAGGCCATCTATCGGGAGATCATGTCGTGTTCTCTCTCTATTGAAAAACCACTCAAGATCGCGGTTTTGGGCAAAATGGGTTCTTACACCCATTCTGCGGCCATAAAAATTTTTGGTCTGCAGATGGAGTATATCTCCTGCGGCCGAATCCCGGAAATCTTTCAAAAGGTGGAGCAGGCGCAATGCAATTATGGCGTCGTTCCGGTGGAGAATTCGACCGAGGGGGCCGTCACCCCCACCTTCGATATGCTGGTTGATTCGGATTTGAAAATTTGTCGCCAGAGTTTGATGGAGATATCGCACAATCTTTTATCGCGGGCCCGCAGCCTTTCGCAAATCAAAAAGGTCTATTCGAATCCGCAGGTCTTTAACCAGTGCCGCAGCTGGCTCGCGGCCAATCTGCCGGCGGCCGAAGATATTTATGTCGACTCAACCACCCACGCGGCCCAAATTGCGGCAAGATCAAAAAATTCCGCGGCCATCGCGTCCCTGGAGGTGGCTTCGATTTATCGCCTTCCGGTTTTGCGGAAGAGCATTCACGATGTGGCGCATAATTCGACGCGCTTTTTGGTGATTGGTGAGAATGATGCAGCCCCGACGGGAAAAGATAAAACCTCGATCCTTTTTTCCATCAAGGATCGGGTAGGCGCTTTGTATTCGATGCTTGCGCCTTTTTATAGAAATAAGATTAACCTGACAAAAATCGAATCGCGACCTTCCAAGAAAAAAGCCTGGGATTATTATTTTTTTGTCGACTTTGAAGGCCATCGGCAGGATCCCCCGGTCAAAAAAGCCTTGGAGCAATTGGAAGAGATGTGCAAATACTTGAAGATCCTGGGATCTTATCCGGTTTTGGAATGAAACTTCTATTGAAACAGAATATCTGGCGGGTCAAACCTTACGTCCCGGGAAAACCCATCGAAGAAGTCAAAAGGGAATACGGTCTTTCAAGCGTCATTAAGCTCGCCTCCAATGAGAATCCCTTTCCGCCTTCCCCCCAAGTCCTCGCCGCGCTAAGAACGCACGCCAAAGAGATTAATCGTTACCCCGATGGAGATTGTTTTTATTTGCGTCAGGCCTTGGCGCGCAGACTCCGGGTTTTGCCGCAACAATTGATCTTTGGTAATGGCTCGGATGAAATCCTGGTTTTGGCATTGCGGGCGCTCGTGAGCGACGGTGATGAAGTGATGGTGGCTAAACCTTCTTTTTTGGTATACGGCATTGCCAGTCAGGTGATGGGCGCGGCCTTGAAGGAAGTGCTTTTAAAAAACCTGCGTTATGACTTGCCGGCCATGGCCCAGGCGGTCACGGATAAAACCAAAATCATTTTCATTGGAAACCCTGATAATCCGGCGGGAACCTATGTGACCGCCCAGGAGGTCGAAGAGTTTTTAAAGGCTGTTCCCTCCCATGCCCTCGTGGTTTTTGACGAAGCGTACTATGAATTCGTTCAAAAAAATGATTACCCCGATGCGATTGGTTTGATGCGCACGTATGAAAACGTTCTGGTGACCCGAACCTTTTCCAAATTTTATGGGCTCGCCGGTCTTCGAGTGGGTTTTGGGATTGGTCACCCCAAGTTGATCGACGGGCTGAATCGGATCCGCGAACCTTTTAATATCAATTCGCTGGCTCAAGCCGCGGCGCTGGCGTGTCTTTTAGATATCGCTTATTATCGGCGGATGGCCAGGAAAATCGCCAGCCAAAAAATTTTTTTGCTCACGGCCCTGCGCAAAATGGGTCTGGATTGCAAAGAAAGCGCCACGAATTTCATTTTGATCGATGTGAAAAAAAATAGTTCAGAAGTTTGCGAGCAATTGCTACACAAAGGTGTTATTATACGGGATATGAATTTTTGGGGATTGGAGAATTTTGTCCGGGTGACCGTTGGCACAAACCAGGAGAACCGGAGATTCCTGGCGGCTTTAAAGGGAATTTTATGATCATTGTTTTAAATAAGGATGCGACCGAGGCTCAAATTCAACACATCATTGAACGAACGGAAAAACTGGGCCTCAAGGCCCATATTTCCCGAGGGATGGAGAGGACCATCATCGGTTTTATCGGAGCGGAAGATGCCCTGAGAATGATTCCCCTCGAGGTTTTTCCTGGCGTCGAGAATGTGATGCCGGTCTTGGCCCCTTATAAATTGGTCTCTCGGGAATTCAAAAAGGATGATTCTTTAATCAAGCTCGATTCAAAGGCGACGATGGGCGGGAAAAAATTGGTCGTGATGGCCGGGCCCTGTTCCGTAGAAAACCACGACGGGCTTTTGTCGGTGGCGAAAAAGATCAAGGCGGCCGGGGCCAGCGTCCTGCGCGCCGGGGCTTTTAAACCCCGCACCTCCCCTTACGATTTTCAGGGTTTGGGAGAAGAGGGGTTAAAAATTCTTCACTCCGTGGGCAAAGAGATAGGACTGGCGACGATCACCGAGGTCATGGATCCGCGTCAGGTGGAATTGGTGGGCCGCTATGCGGATATCTTTCAGATCGGCGCCCGGAACATGCAGAATTTCAGTTTGCTTCGAGAGATTGGCCAGACGCGAAAGCCGGTTTTGCTCAAACGGGGTTTAAGTGCCACCATCAAGGATCTTTTGATGTCAGCGGAATATATCCTTTCGGAAGGGAATTTTGAGGTGATGTTATGTGAACGCGGTATCCGAACCTTTGAGACCGCGACCCGCAATACCTTAGATATTAATGCGATCGGCGTGGTCAAAAAGCTTTCGCATCTTCCTATTGTGGTTGATCCCAGCCACGGCACGGGTTCCTGGGGATTGGTGCCCAGTGGTGCCAGAGCGGCGGTCGCCGCCGGCTGCGACGGCATTATGGTGGAAGTGCACGATAACCCGGAAGAGGCCCTATCCGACGGAGCTCAGTCCCTGAAGCCCGATAAATTCGCCTCCTTAATGGAAGAATTGAAAGCGATCGCAAAAGCGATTGGTCGCGAAATTTAAATCAATGAAGTCATGGCTGAAACGCCTTTCTTTAGAAAGATCACGGTTGTCGGAGTCGGTTTAATTGGCGGTTCCCTCGGGATGGCCATTAAACACCACCGCATGTCCCACGAGGTGGCGGGGATTTCCCAGCGCCACACCACCCTCGTTTATGCCCTGAAAAATAAGGCCATCGACCGTGCCTACCATGACATCCGCAAAGCCGTTTATAATTCCGATCTCATCATCTTGGCCACGCCGGTTAACACCATCATCAATCTCTTGAAGCAGATTGGTCCGCATTTGAAGCGCGGTTCTATTGTCACCGATGTGGGCAGTACCAAATTGACCATTGTCGACACGGCGGAAAAACATCTTCCTCCGCACGTGTTCTTTGTCGGTTCGCATCCCTTATCGGGATCGGAGAAGCAGGGAGCCAGCTTTGCGAATCCAAACTTGTTTGAGAAATCTTTATGCCTTTTGACGCCTACGGAACGTAGCAACCGCATGGCGGTCGAGAAACTTCGGCAATTTTGGGCTCGCTTGGGTGCACAGGTGAAATTGATGACTCCCGGCGAGCATGATCGGATTCTTTCGTTCGTGAGTCATCTGCCGCACGTCGTGGCGTTCGCCTTGATTGGGGTGATCCCCCACCAATATTTGGAATTCGCCTCCACCGGACTTAAAGACACGACGAGGATCGCCTCAAGCGCTCCCCAGATGTGGAGCGATATCTGTCTGGCCAACTCCAAGAATATCATTCAGGCTTTGGACGAAACCGTCAAGTCCCTTTCCCTCTATCGAAAGTTGATCATAGCCCGCGATGAGCAGAACCTCATGGAGAATTTCAAGAAAGCCAAAGCCAAACGCGATGGCGCCCTCGAGCCGGCCGAATAAGCCCTTGGGAACAATTGTCATTGCCATCGACGGGCCGGCAGGGGCCGGTAAAAGCACGATCGCCAAGGCCTTGTCCAAACGTTTGCATTTTTCCTATCTGGATACGGGGGCCATGTATCGGGCTCTCACCCTAAAGGCCTTGCGGCAAAAGATTTCTCTGGGCAATGAGGCGGCCCTGGTGACATTGGCCCAAGAAACAACCATTGACTTACGGACAGAGACTGATCAAGGGCTGCACATCTTTCTTGACGGTGAGGATGTCACGACCGCGATTCGTTCGCTGGAGGTGACGAATAATACGTTCTACATTGCGCGCGCGCCGCAAGTCCGCGCGATGATGGTGGAATGGCAAAGGGCGATCGGCTCTCGGCATAATATCGTGGTGGAGGGCCGGGATGTCGGGACCGTGGTTTTCCCTCAGGCCACTTATAAATTTTATCTCGATGCTGATTTTAAGGAACGTTCGCAGCGCCGCATCCTTGAATTAAAGGCTCAAAAAAAAGTTTTTGATGAGGACGTGTTAAAAAAGGAACTTCAAGAACGGGATCATAAGGATATGACTCGTTCCGTCGGGCCGCTCAAGCAGGCGGCGGATGCCGTCCGCATTGATTCCACGCATTTGACGATCGAGCAGGTCATTGAAAAAATCTGGCAGGTTGTGAAGAACCATGGACAAGCAGTTCATCCGTAATTTTTCCATTATTGCCCATATTGACCACGGAAAATCCACCTTGGCCGATCGGTTCCTGCTTTTTACAGGAGCGATTGATGAGCGCAATTTTCAAAACCAGCTCCTGGATGATATGGACCTTGAACGCGAACGCGGGATTACGATCAAGGCCTCCGCCGTTAAGATCAATTATCGGGCTGACGATGGCCAGATGTACGTCTTTAATCTGATTGATACCCCTGGCCATGTGGATTTTACTTATGAAGTGGAGAAATCCCTCAAGGCCTGCGAAGGCGCGCTTTTGGTCGTCGATGTGACGCAGGGTGTGGAATCTCAGACGGTTGCCAACTACTTTCTGGCCATTGACAACAATCTGGAGATTCTGCCGGTCCTTAATAAAATCGATATTGCCAATATCGATATCGATCACGCCAAATTGCAGCTGATGGAGATTTTCAATTTTAAGGAAGAAGACATCTTGCTCGTTTCTGCGAAAGAGGGGATTGGAATCGAAGCGATCTTTGAAAAAATCATCCACTTTATTCCCTCCCCGGAAGGAGACGAACAGGCCCCTTTGCGAGCCCTTATCTTCGACATGAAATATGACATTTACAAGGGCATCATCATTTACGTTCGACTCTTCGACGGGAATTTGTATCCCGGGCTTCCCATCAAGATGATGAATACGGGCAAGGAATTTACGATTGAAGAAGTCGGGGTGTTTTCTCCGGCGGCGGTCAAGGCCAAGGAATTGGGCTGCGGGGAGGTCGGTTACATCACCTGCAATGTCCATGATCCTCGGGAAGTTCGTTTTGGCGATACGGTCACTGACCGAAACCGTCCGGCGGCTGAGCCTTTGCCAGGCTATCGGCAACTCAAGCCATTAGTATTCTGCGGCGTTTATCCGATCAATGCCAAGGATTTTATGGATTTGCGCGAGGCCATTGAGAAACTGCGTTTGAGCGATCCAAGCTTCGGCTATGAACTGGAAACCTCCCAATCCTTCGGCAATGGATTCCGTTGCGGTTTCTTGGGGCTTTTGCATATGGAGGTTGTTCAGGAGCGATTACAACGCGAATACAACTTGAATCTCATTCTGACGACACCCAATGTCAGCTATCGCGTCATCACCAAAGACAATCAAACCCTGGACATCGAAGGGCCCAACGAACTGCCGGAGGGCGCTCAGATTGCCGGCATTGAGGAACCGTATGTCACGATGTCGATTCTCACCCCGGTATCGGCGATGGACAGCGTCATGGAATTGGCCAAGAGCAAAAGAGGCGCCTACATCAAAAGCGATTATGTCTCTGACCGGATGCGAGTTGTTTTTGAGATGCCGCTTTCCGAGGTCATTGTGGATTTTAATGATCTGGTTAAATCCGCCACGCGGGGTTATGGATCGATCGATTATGAATTCAAGGGATTTGTTCCCGCGCAGGTTTCCAAATTGGATATCTTGATCAATGATAAGATCTGCGACGCGTTTTCCTGTCTGGTCCATCGGGAGAGGGCTTACGAAAAAGGTTTGGCATTGGTGACAAAACTCAAGGATTTGATCCCGCAACAGTTGTTTGAAGTTCGGATTCAGGCCGCCTGCGATGGCCGGATCATTTCCAGCGCCCGGGTTAAACCCGTCGGCAAAAATGTGACGGCCAAATGTTATGGTGGAGACATCACCCGCAAACGCAAGCTTTGGGAAAAGCAAAAAGAGGGCAAGAAAAAACTCAAACAGATCGGGAATGTGGAGATTCCCCAAGAGGCGTTCCTCGCCGTGCTTAAATTATGATAAGGCCATTGAAAGATTTTTGTCTTCTTCGTCCGCGGAATCTTTCCAAGATCACCTCACAACCCGAGGCCTTGTGGAAGAATCTCGTTCGCAGCGGTTATATCGACGGCGAGGGATCCCTTTTGCCGAAAGCCTGGGAAGTCGCGAAGGCCTCCCATTTATGGGGGGGCTTGCAAAAAATGGAATTCCTATCTCCCGATGGTACGATCCGCAGAAATTTAAAGGATTTGAAAGGCATGGATCCCCATCTTTGGATAGAGTTGTTGACCTACGGGTTTGTTGATGAAAATGGTGGTCCGTCGGAAAAGTTTCCGGACTTACGGCAGTCGCAGGATCTTGGGCTCGACAAAAATTTTAGGCCGCAAAAGGCAGAAATCATTAGGATTTTACGAATCGTCCATTTAAGGCTCATGGTTTTCGAATGGATTGAATCAGCCATCATTGCCGTTATCCTGGCGCTCATCATTCAAACGCTCGTCATCCAGGCTTTTAGAATCCCGAGCGGTTCCATGCGAATGACGCTTCTGGAAGGTGATCGGATCTTAGTGAGCAAATTCCGTTACGGTCCGAAGATACCATTCAGCCGTTGGCGGCTGCCGGGAATTTCCCAGCCTAAAAGGGGGGATGTGGTTGTTTTTATCAATCCCGAGGATCGCAAGCGCGCGTTTATCAAACGTCTCATCGCCGTCGGCGGAGAAACCGTGGAAATTAAGGATGGCAGAATTTATATCAATAACAAACCCATCCTGGATGGGCCCATCGTCAATATCTATTACTATAACCAAGATAAATATGGCCATGGCCAAATCAAGGTTCCGCCGGGAAATCTTTTTGTTTTGGGTGATAACAGCGGCTCCAGCCGCGACAGCCGTTTTTTTGGGTTTGTTCCCTATGAATTGCTCGTTGGAAAGGCCGAACTCATTTATTGGCCTTTGGACCGGCTCCGGATTATCAAATAAATATTATGCACCGAAACAGTTTTTTGATTCTTCAAATTGGATTTTTGGCGGCGATGGTTTGCTTTAATGGTTGCCTTGCTCATCAACAAATCCGACCGCAAGGAGTTCTAAAGCAGAGAGAAGATCTGCCTCAGCAAAGAAAAGATTTGGAATCTGTTGCCAGCGCCATGAGCGGCCATGAGGTGAATCAACAAGATTTAAAGAAGGTGGTGCAAGATCTCAAAAACGATAAAGACTCCCGTAGCGCCGTCGAATCCGTGAGCAATTCCTTAGGCGGTCAGGGATTGGACGTGAAGTACTGTCCGGTCAATGGAAAACGTTTCAGCGCCCGATTGAAACTCTGCCCTCAACACAACGTTCCGCTTTTGCCTGTCGAAAATTAGTTCCCCTATGGCCTTGACCTTTGCAAACAAAGTCACGGTTGGCCGGATCCTGATTGTTCCGTTTTTTATTGCGACCTTGTTATATTCTCCGGAGCGAACGTACCTGAGGCATGTGGCCTTAGGAATTTTTTTGCTGGCAATGATCTCGGACGTGATCGACGGTTATATCGCCAGAGAACGCAAGCAAAAAACCCGAGCCGGAGCTATTCTGGATCCTTTGGCCGACAAACTGCTGTTGATGAGCGCCTTTTTATGTCTTTATAAGATCGGCGATCTTTTTCTGCGGGTGCGTTTTCCCATGTGGTTGGTCGTGGCCGTCATCAGCCGCGACGCCATTCTTTTGGTGGGATCGATGATCATCTATCTTTTTCAAGGAAAACTGGATATCCAGCCGACCATTTGGGGCAAGGCTACCACGTTTTGCCAGGTGATGTCGATCCTGGGAATCTTTTTTCAGTGGAATTTTTCCGTCTACATTTGGTCTGTAACGATCGTTTTGGCCACGATCTCCGCCGTTGATTATATCCGTAACGGGATCAAAGTTCTCAATGACCATGCTGGTTAAATTTTTCTTTACCTTATTGATGAGTTATTTGATTGGGTCAATCCCGACGGCGTACTGGTTTGGAAAATACCTGAAGGGCCTTGATATCCGCCAGCACGGTTCCGGCAATGTGGGAGCGACCAATGCCTTCCGGGTTTTAGGAAAAGGCCTAGGAACACTTGTCCTTTTGATCGATATCCTCAAAGGAATTATTACCACAGCGCTCGTAGCGGATGGTTTTGGGTTGACCGAGGTTGACCAACGGATTATTTTAGGAATTGTCACCGTTATCGGACACAACTGGACCATCTTTCTTCGATTCAAAGGCGGCAAGGGCATTGCGACAAGCCTGGGTGTTTTATTGGGATTGATGGTTCGAATTAAAGGGCTTCGCCTGGCGGTGGGGCTTACCCTAAGCACCTGGATTGTCACCTTTTTGGTTACCGGAATTGTCTCTCTGGCATCGCTGGTTGCTGCTATGGCTCTTCCTATCCTCATGGTGGTCACCCGTCAGCATTTGGAATTGGTCATTCTTGGTGTCGTCCTATGTGTTTTTGTTATTTATCGACACCGCCCGAATCTCAAGCGCCTGATGGATGGGACCGAATCCAGGGTTTCTCTATCTTACCGACGGAAATCCGTATAATTCCCTCTTCCAGTTTGAATCTCTAAAAAGCCTTCCAAGCTCTCGAATTGGCGAAAACGCTTTCTTTTTTTGTCTGCCCTCACCTTGTCTCATCTTCCTGGAATGTTATACTTCGGACGTTAAAGCTCTTCCTTAAAGAAAGAAGGTTTTGAAAGATGCGTAAAATTCTTTATCGCCGAAGTACGTCTTTGCATAACCGAACCAAAGCGATTTCGGTGGCGGAGACCTCCGAAGACAAAGAGTGCAAGACCCTCGTCAAAAAAACTTTTGTTTATCTCGTTTCCCCAAACGTAGAGGTCCAAGCACCATCTTCCCAGCCGGAAATTCATATCAAGAAATCTTATGATACGAAAACCAAAGAAGAAAAATTTGGTTTTAAAGTCAAAGGGCTTTTTTATCTAACCCGGAATCAAATTTTTTATCGCGTCAATTTCTGCCATTCATTGAACATCCATATCACCTGGAAACCGAAAGTCATTTCCTCAAAGTCAGTCACCCTGACGTGATGAAGGGCCTTGTGAGTGTGGGCACAAGGGAAAATGAGCGCAATGGGTAGAGCCATTGCGCTCATTTTTTTCATTCGCTACTTTCACCATTAAGCAAAAGACCTTGCCTATGGTTCTAATTTCTTGTAAAACTAATACTATTCTTCTACGCAAAAGCAATAGGAATGTTGCTTTTGTCCGCCTTCGTTCCATTGCTTTCGCTCAAATGCTTTCGCGTTTGAGCTACGAAGGAACGGTCCTTCGAAGACCCAACGTAAAAACATTGGGGCGAAGAAGACCGAAGCCCCGCCCACGGCGGGGCGAAGCAGAATAGCCTCGAGTTGTACAAGACACGGTTCTAGAAAATTCAAGTCTTAAACCACATGGCTTTACAAATTACCTTACTTTTACGCCATAGAAGTTTTCGCGGGTGGTTTAAAGCCACCCTGAGAAAAATCTCTTTATGGGGTTTACTCGGTGTTTGGCTGATCACGGGATGCTCGACGGTCTCGGTTCCACGATCTCGGGTAAAAAAAGCTCCTGTTCAGACTCCTCCCTCGGCTTTGTCGAAACCGATTCGAAAGGAACCAGCGCCCGCTCCCGCCGAAACGACCGTCAAACCGCCAACCCAGCCGGCCACGGCGGTTGTATTTGGGAAAACCGATTTCAAGGGCGTTTTAAAAACCAATTATGTTGAGCTCGCCTTTGTGAATCTCTCCGATGAAGAACAGAAATATTATCTTTATATTGGCGAGCAGTTAGGTCCCAATGTGCTGGCTCTCAACAAAAAGCAAGTCGAACCCGGATACTTCTTTCTGAATTTGCCAGTGGGCGATTACCGGATCACTTCCATTTCGATCCCGGTTGGCTCAACGCAGGCGAAGGAAGAAACCCGTCTCACGTTTCGTTGCACCGCGGGGAAAATCACTTATATTGGAACTTTGGAGGTCAATGGTGTGGGTGAGAAGATCAAATTCGGCGGAATTCCTTTGATCATGCCGGGCTTTGATTATGAGCTGAATGTTTTGGATGAGCGCCAGGAGGCCTTCCAAGTTTTTCATAAAAAATACCCTTTACGTGAGCAGAAGATTAGTGTTGAATTGATGCAAGATGAAAGTCCAAAGACTTTTCGATGATGACTAAGGTTTTCTTTAAGAGGTTTCCCGCCCCGTCGTCAATCCATTCCATGAATCTCTTGAACCGGCTGTGGTGGCCAGCGCTTTTGCTTTTAGTTTTTTCCCAGACCAGTCCAGCGGACAGCGAAACGATACATGCTGCCCATACTCAGTTGACGCTCATTTCTGAAGATTTAAGTCTTCAAGCCGGCAGCCAGCAGTGGTTAGGCCTGCGGATGCAAATGGATCCCCAATGGCATGTGTACTGGAAGAATCCTGGCGATTCGGGCTTGCCGCCAACAATCAAATGGGAGTTGCCATCGTTCCTAGAGGCTGGCCCCATTGAATGGCCTTCCCCGCAAAAAATTTCCCAGCCGCCTTTGATGAGCTACGGATACGAGAATGACCTCTTTTTGCTTATTCCGATCAATGTCTCGGCTTCAATTCCAGCGGATAGCCCAGCCATGATAAAGGCCAACGTAGACTGGTTGGCCTGTCAAGTTCAATGCATTCCAGGAAAGGCCGAACTTTCCCTTCAACTTCCAGTGAAAAATTCCATTCCCGTTAAGAATTCTCCGGCTGAAGAGTTGTTTGCGGCCAATCGCCAAAAATTACCGCAAAAGGCCGTCGGGTGGCAAATCGCAGCTGAGGATGACGGCCGAGAAGTTCAATTAAAACTTGTTCCTCCCCAAAACCAACAAGAACAGAAGGAATACTACTTCTTCCCCGAACGGTCGGATCTCTTTGAGCATGCGCAGGAGCAGACACTCAAAAAAACTGGGAAAGGAGATATTTTAAGCCTGCCGCGCTCATCGTTGGTGACCGGAACCATTCAAGAAGTCTCGGGAGTCCTAGTATATAGAGAAGAAAGCCAGGGCCATGGGTTAGAGAAGGCCATTGCGTTAACCGTTCCGGTAAAAACACCGGTTGCTCAGAAATCTCAGATGAGGGTATTGTACCCTTTCGGTTTGACCCATGCCCTCATTTTTGCGTTTTTGGGCGGGCTCATCTTGAACCTCATGCCCTGTGTCTTTCCGGTTTTATCCATTAAAATCCTCAGCCTGATTGAGCAGGCAAAAAAACAGGGGACTCCTGGTTGGAGTCATGGATTTTTTTTACGGGCGGGGTCATCGTTTCATTCTGGGTGCTGGATATCGGGTTACTCATCCTTAAAGCGGCTGGCCGTCAGGTGGGATGGGGATTTCAATTTCAATCCCCGGTCTTCGTCGTGCTCATGGCTTGTTTGTTTTTCGTGATAGGGTTGAATTTATTTGGGGTTTTTGAATTGGGCAGCCTTTGGAGAAAATCGAGCAATTCCCGTTCGTCCGGAAACTGGGGGTCTTTTTCCAGCGGGGTTTTGGCCACGATTGTTGCCACGCCGTGCACGGCCCCCTTTATGGGATCGGCCCTGGGTTTTGCGGTGGCGCAACCGGCTGCCGTATCCTTTATGATTTTCACCAGTCTGGGATTGGGGATGGCCAGTCCTTATCTGGTGTTAACGCGGTTTCCCCGCCTGTTGCGATTGGTCCCTAAACCCGGTCCCTGGATGATGATTCTTAAACAGTTCTTGGGCTTTTTCCTGATGGCCACCGTAATTTGGTTAACCTGGGTGTTGGGAATCGACCAAGGTGCCCAGGCCGTGGCCATTTTACTTGTCGGTCTGCTCATTTTGGGAATCGCCGTTTGGATCTATGGAGTGGGAAGCGGGGGACTTGCTTCGCGGAAATTTTGGGTCACAATGGTGTCTGTCGTTCTTTTCGGCATTGGTCTGAAAATTGGATTGGGGGCCGCTGAGGTTGGATCAGTTCCTGGAAAACACGCGAGACCTTTGATGGCCTGGCAAACCTTTTCTCGGGAAAAGGCGAAGGTTCTTTTAAAAAGCGGCCACCCGGTTTTTATCGATTTTACGGCGAAGTGGTGTCTCACCTGCCAGGTGAATGAACGGATAGCGTTGGAAAATCCTCGGGTGATTGAGCGATTTAACGATTTAGAGATCGTTGCCTTGAAGGCCGATTGGACCAATTATGATGAAGAGATTGCTTTGGCCCTTAAGGAATATGGAAAAAACAGCATTCCCTTATATGTTTTTCACTTGCCCGGAGAAGATCAGCCCCGATTTTTGCCGGAATTGCTGACTCCCGACATCGTGCATGGAGCCTTGAACGATATTGAGGCAAAGATCGACGGAAAAAGGAACAGGGCCCTCTAAAAATCTGCTTGAATATTGAAAGTTTGTCGCTATACTACTGACCAACGCATAAGTGGCAAAAGGAGAAATCGTATGAAAAGGTATTGGCATATTTTAGTCATGCTCTTTGCCCTGGTTTTGGTCACGCATTGGAAGGCGCAGAGTGAGGTCAATATCGGCCGGCCGGCGCCGGATTTTTCTTTAAGTGACACGCAAGGAAAAAACTATAGTCTGTCCCAATACAAAGGCAAGTTCGTAGTCCTCGAATGGTTTAACTTTGATTGTCCATTTGTGGGCAAACACTATAACAGTGGCAATATGCAGAACCTGCAGAAAATTTATAGGGACAAGGACGTCATTTGGCTCTCCATCAATTCTTCCGCAGCGGAAAAGGAAGGTTTTTATCCTGCCGATGAGATCAACCGGATTGCTTTAGAAAAAGGAATGAGCTCAACCGCGATCTTACTGGATCCGCAAGGGAAGGTCGGAAAACTTTACGGTGCCAAAACGACTCCGCATATGTTTGTGATTAATCCCGAGGGAGAATTGATCTATCAGGGGGCCATTGATGACAAACCCAGCGTTGACCCCGCCGATATTGCGCTCGCCCAAAATTATGTTCAGGCTGCTTTGGATGCGGCCATGGCCGGCGAATCCGTTGTGGTTCCTTCCACGAAATCGTACGGCTGTTCCGTGAAGTATTAAACTGTCAATTGGAGAGAATTGAAGGGGGTTGAACTTGGGGCGGCGCCCGCTGGAAAAAAAACGAGGCGGGCGCCGCCCGCGTGTGGAATTTTGATTGAGGACGCACGATGATGACCACCAACCATTTGGGATTGCGGTTTGGCAAACGAGTCTTGTTTGAGGACGTGAATATCAAATTCACGCCAGGCCATTGCTATGGTCTCATTGGCGCCAATGGCTCCGGGAAATCCACCTTTCTTAAGATTTTATCCGGAGAAATTGAATCAACCTCCGGCCGCATTGAGATCATCCCGGGCAAACGCATGGCGGTCTTGAAGCAAAACCAATTTGAATTCGATGCATACGAAGTTCTTTTGACGGTTGTCATGGGACACAAACGGCTTTATGATCTGATGTGTGAAAAGGAATCGCTTTATGCCAAAGCCGATTTTAACGAGGCCGACGGTGTAAAAGTCTCTGAGCTGGAAGCCGAGTTTGAGGCCTTGCACGGCTGGGATGCCGAAACGCAGGCGGCTCAACTATTGAGCGGTCTGGGCGTGAAGGAAGAATGGCATCGACGGAAAATGCGGGAGCTCGAGGGCGGAGACAAGGTCCGCGTGTTGTTGGCGCAGGCCCTGTTTGGAAATCCGGATATCCTTTTGTTGGATGAGCCGACCAATCATCTTGATGTGGAGTCGATCATGTGGCTCGAAGAATTTCTCTGCAATTTTGAAAATACCGTCATTGTCGTCTCTCACGACCGCCATTTCCTTGACCAAGTTTGCACCCACGTCGCCGATATCGACTTTGGAAAAATTACGCTCTATACCGGCAACTACAGTTTCTGGTATGAAGCCAGCCAGCTGGCCCTGCGGCAGAAACGCGATCAGAACAAGAAGACGGAAGAGAAGATCAAGGAACTGCAGGAATTCGTGGCCCGTTTTTCCGCCAATGCCTCAAAATCGCGGCAGGCGACCGCGCGCAAAAATCTCCTTTCTAAGCTTACGTTGGAAGAGATCAAGCCGTCCAGCCGCCGTTATCCGCACGTGCATTTCAAATTCGAAAAAGCGATCGGCAATGCCGTGCTTTCGGTGGAACATTTAAACAAGACGGCAGAGGGCAGGGTTCTTTTTAAGGACTTGTCTTTGACCGTCCATAAAAATGACAAGATTGCCTTGCTCAGCCGTGACCGCCATATCCTGACAACATTTTTTGATATCCTCACGGGAGAAGACGAGGCGATCTCCGGTTCGATCAAATGGGGTGCGACGATCACCAAGGCTTATGTTCCCAAAGATCATACCCGCTTTTTTCAGACGGACATTAATCTCATCGACTGGCTGCGTCAGTTTTCCACGGAGAAGGACGAATTTTTCATCCGTGGTTTTTTGGGAAGAATGCTGTTCTCCGGTGAGGATACCCTCAAGAAGGCCAATGTGCTCTCCGGCGGAGAAAAGGTTCGCTGCCTGCTTTCGCGCATGATGCTGCAGGGAGCCAATGTCCTCATTTTCGATGAGCCCACCAATCATCTGGACCTCGAGTCTATTACGGCCTTCAATAATTCCCTGCAGGATTTTCCAGGGGTTGTCTTATTTTCTTCCTACGATCATCAATTCGTGCAGACGGTGGCCAACCGCGTGATCGAAATTGGACCTTTAGGAACAATCGACCGGCTTTTGACCTACGATGAATATCTGGCGGATGGTGAGCTTAAAATCAGGAGAGAAGGACTTTATCGGCAAACCCAACCGGTCGGCTAAGGCCGTTGAAGTCAATAAAAAATTCACAACAACAATGGGCAGCTAAATACTTTATGCTAAAATACACGGTGTTCGATCGTAAGAACGTCAAAAGTATATTTTTTAGGCTTCATTGATAAAATGACTACAAAGGAGGGTCATGTGTTCGGGCGATTGCTACTAGGTTTATTGCTCATCCTTGGTATTTCTGGATGCGCCACCATGAAAAGAGATTCTTCGGCGACAGATCTGCAGGGAAGAGTGAATGAACTCGAGCGTCAGTTGGAGGAAAAAGACAATGATTTGGCTGATTTGAGAGATCAGATGCAGGGCCTTTCGGAAGAATTGAAATTGAAGCAGAATATGCGGCAACGCGGTGCCAAGGAAACCTCCAGTGGCCCTTCGGCCTTAAGCGCTTCCCGGGATGGTGCCATCCGCGTCAATGCCAGTGCCCAACAGGTCCAGACGGCCCTGCAAAAGGCAGGATTTTATTCTGGCCCGATTGACGGAAAGATCGGTGAGAAAACCCGGCGGGCTATTGCCGAATTTCAGAAATCCAATAACCTTAATCCCGACGGGGTTGTGGGTAAGAAAACCTGGATGGAATTAAAGACCTTTCTTGAGTAAGCCTTATTCTGCGCCCCGCCGTGGGCGGGGCGTAGGAGAATAGAATCTGATCATTTGAGACCGAGTCCGTGGCGCACAAGACCGTAAGCATCATGGGTTGCGGCTGGCTGGGATTGCCGTTGGCAGAACATTTGCTGCGCTCTCACTATAAGGTGAAAGGTTCTACCACCACCCCCGCTAAAATCCCCTTGTTACAAAAAAAGGGCATTGAGCCCTATCTCATCAGCTGTGATCCACAGATTTCTGCCCTCGACATCGATTCATTTTTGGAAACCGATGTCCTTTTTGTGAATATCCCTTTCCGAAAAAACCTCGCCGAACCGAATTTTTACCGGCAGCAAATGGAAGCCATTCTTTTGAATTTGGAAATTGCGCCGGTGGCTCAAGTCATCTTTGCCAGCTCCACCTCGGTTTATCCGCAAACAAACAGTGCGGTGAGCGAGGACACTGATTTTATCCCCGCGACCGAACGGGCTCAGATCCTGCGTGAGATTGAAGAGCGCTTTGTATCGGAATCGTCGGCCACGATCATCCGTTTCGGTGGTCTGTACGGGCCCGACCGCATTCCAGGAGCCCATATCAAAGCCGGCCCGATCGAAGGGGCCCAGACCCCGGTCAATCTCATTCATCGGGATGATTGTGTGAATATTATCTGCGAAGTCATCCAGTTGGATTGTCGGGGGGAAATCTTTAACGCCTGCGCCGACGAGCATCCCACCCGAAAAGAACTTTACGACCATTGGGCGCAAAAGACCGGGAGGTTGCCTCCAGTATTCTCTGATCCTCAAAAGGCAACCTCTTATAAAATCGTGAGCAATGAAAAGCTCAAGCGAAGATTCAGCTACAGCTATCAGCACCCCAATCCATTGGAATAATTCTGTTCTATCCTTTGGTCGTGAACATGAGCCTTTCTGTCTTGACGGTGAATTTAAATCCGGCCATTGATGATTTGATCCGGGTTGAGAATTTCGCCGCAGGAAAGGACTATCGGATCAGGGCCGCTCATGCAACGGCCGGAGGAAAGGCCATCAATGTCAGCCGAACCCTTCAATGTTTTGGTGTGAAGAGTTTGATCACAGGCTTGATTGGTGGCACGAATGGAAAAAAACTCCAATGGCTTTTGGATCGGGAAAGTTTACCCCATGCGTTTTTCCCTGCCGACGGAGAAACGAGAACCAACATCACGATCTTTGATCTTAAGAATCATGCAACAACGAGATTGATTGAGCCGGGTCCCGTTGTTTCAGCGAAAACCAGTGTATTATTCACGTCGAAATTGAGTCAACTTTTGGTAAGATGTTCCTGGGTCGTGTGCTCGGGAAGCCTGCCGCCGGGAATCGCAGACGGGTTTTACGCGACCCTGCTGCGGCGAGCCAGAAAAGCCGGCCGGCTAACGGCCGTCGACACGAGCGGACCGGCGCTCGTCGCGAGTGTGAGGGCTTTTCCGGATTTATTGAAGATCAATCAGAGAGAAACGGAATTCCTTTTGGGCCACAAGCTTTCTTCCTTAAAAGCCATTAAGGAGGCGGCGACTCAATTAAGGTCCTTTGTGGGGTGGGCGGTCATCATTTCTTTAGCCGCCCAAGGCGCGGTGGGTTTTGACGGCAAAACGATCATTTGGGCTATGCCGCCGGAATTAAAACGGCATTCCCCTGCCGTGGGCTGTGGGGATGCTCTCCTCGGTGCCTTTATTGCGGCTTCTATGGAGAAACAAAGTTTTGCCGAAGCCTTGAGGCAGGGGGTTGCGGCAGGGTCCGCGAGTATTCTGGGGACTTTACCAGGATTTTTCCGGCGGAAGGATTTTCAAAGAATCTCGGCAAAAGTTCAACTCAAATTGCTTTAAATTTTCCATGACGAAAAAGAAAAATATTCTCCCGTGGTCGGTCATCCAGCAGGACATGACCAGAGAAGGCATCAAATCCTCCTTCTTGATGAATCGGATGTTCACCCTTGCCAAAGATGAATATTCCTCGACGGAATATGATGAGTATTGGGCCCTGGCGATTGCCATCCGCGATCGTCTGGTCGAACGCTGGATCAAGACCCAGCAACGCTACCATAAACAAAATCTCAAACGGGTTTATTACCTGTCCATGGAATTTTTGATCGGACGTCTTTTGGGTAATAACATCATCAACCTGGGGCTATGGGAGGAAGTGGCATCCGCCATGGAAGATTTGGGCTATGACATCACGGATTTGCGCGAGATTGAAGTGGATGCCGGATTAGGCAACGGCGGCCTGGGGAGACTCGCCGCGTGTTATTTGGATTCTATGGCGACGTTAGGAATCCCGGCCCACGGTTATGGGATTCGTTACGAGTACGGCATTTTTAACCAAAAGATTGAAAACGGTTATCAGATCGAACGGCCGGATGAATGGCTCACCAAAGGTAATCCCTGGGAATTCATTCGTCCGGAGTATACCGTCAAGGTGCATTTTTATGGCCGTCCGCACATGTATCAGGATGAAAAGGCGAGACTCTGCTTCAAATGGATTGATACTCAGGATGTGCTTGCCGTCCCATATGATATTCCGGTTCCGGGTTACAAAAACGATGTGGTCAATACGCTGCGGCTCTGGTCGGCCCGCAGCAGCGAGGAATTCGATTTCGATTATTTTAACGACGGGGATTATGAGCAGGCGGTCATGCAGAAGGTCCATTCTGAAAATATCGCCAAGGTCCTTTATCCTAATGATGAAGTCAGTCAAGGCCGGGAATTGCGTTTAAAGCAGGAATATTTTTTTACGGCGGCTTCCATTGCCGATATCATCCGGCGGTTTAAGGTGGAAAATATGGATATTCGCGAATTTCCCAACAAGGCTGCCATTCATTTGAATGACACCCATCCGGCATTGGCCGTGGTGGAATTGATGCGGCTATTGCTGGACGAATTTTTTCTGGATTGGGACACCGCCTGGGACATCACGACCCGAACCTTTGCTTATACCAACCATACGATTATGCCCGAGGCCTTGGAATGCTGGCCGGTGCCCTTGGTGGACCGCGTTCTACCGCGGCATTTGCAGATCATTTATGAAATCAATATGAGATTTTTGCAGGAAGTCGCCAATCAATTCCCCGGCGAGCCAGGACGATTGCGGCGGATGTCCATCATTGATGAGGGCGATCCTAAAAAAATCCGGATGGCTTATTTGTCGATTATTGCCAGTCATTCGGTCAACGGCGTTTCCCGCTTGCATACAGAACTCTTGCAGACCAAATTGTTCAAAGATTTTTATGACATCGACCCGGCCAAATTCAACAACAAAACCAATGGCATCACGCCCCGACGCTGGCTGCTTAAGGCCAACCCCGGGCTTTCGCAACTCATCACCGAATCGATCGGCGAGAACTGGCCGACGCATCTTCAGGAATTAAAAAATTTGGAACCGTTTAAGCATCATTCTTCCTTCGTTACTCAATGGCGCCGGATCAAGGAAGACAATAAAAAGCAGTTCGCGGAGTACATCCACCAAACCATGAAAATTTCGGTGGACCCGCAGTCCATTTTTGATGTGCAGGTCAAACGCATTCATGAATACAAGCGCCAGCTTCTGTTCGCTTTTTACATCATCGCTCAATATCTAAGGGCCAAAAACGATGCCAAGGCGAGCGTCTATCCGCGCACCTTCATTGTCGGCGGCAAGGCGGCGCCGGGATATTTTACGGCGAAGCTCATTATCAAATTCTTTAATAGCGTCGCGGACGTCGTGAACAATGACAAGGCGGTTAAACAGAAATTGAAGGTCGTCTTCATGGAGAATTACCGGGTTTCTCTGGCGGAAAAGATTTTCCCCGGCAGTGATCTGTCAGAACAGATTTCGACCGCTGGCACCGAGGCCTCGGGTACTGGTAATATGAAATTTATGATCAATGGGGCTTTGACGATCGGAACCTGGGATGGTGCCAACATCGAAATCGCCCAGGCCGTCGGGCAGGACCATATCTTCATCTTCGGTCACAAAATCGACGAGATTGAACGCCTGAGGATGGCGGGATACAATCCCAAAGATTTTGTCAATCGCTCGCCGATTCTGGCGGAGATTTTTCATTTGATCAATACGAATTTCTTCGCTCCCTATGAGCCGGGGATTTTTAGTCCGCTGGTTCATTCGGTTTATCATTATGATCCGTTTTTGATTTGTGCGGATTTCGACAGTTATTGCACGGTGCAAAATACCGTCGAGCAGGTTTATCAGGACGAAACGGAGTGGGCGAAGCGCTCGATCGTCAATGTGGCTCACTGCGGAAAATTCAGCAGCGATCGCGCGGTCGAAGAGTATGCCCGGGAGATTTGGGGAATTCCACTTGTTAAGTAAATTTTGAAAATCAAAACTCATTCCTACCCGGTCACCGAACAATGAGAGGGACCTCATGCAAAAATCAAGACCAACACTCAAAGACGCCCTTGCCGAAATCAATCGCCAATCTTTGGAGAACCTGACCGATACGGCTTTGCGGGAGCTTGCTGTCCAAAGCAGCAAAGAATTCAAATTGTCCTGGGTTCATCTGGGACGAGTCCTTTATTCGGTGTGGAAGGACAAACTTTTTCGAGCGTGGGGCTACGAAAAGTTTGAGACCTACATTGCCAAGGAGGTCGGAATCCGCAAGGCGACCGCAGTGAAATTGCTCCGTTCCTATTTTTTTCTGGAGAAAGAAGAGCCCGAATACCTCAAGGAAGAATTCTCCCAAGAAAGAGAAGCCGCCCAGGTGCCCACCTACGATGCCGTGAATGTTTTACGGCTCGCGCGGGAGAAAAAAGATTTGACCCCGCCCGATTATATGAAATTAAAAAAATCGGTTTTCGAAAGTGGCAAAGATGCAACCGCCGTGCGCAAGGATCTGACGAGCTTGATCCGACAGCGTCAACCGATGGATCCCGACGAAGAACGGCAAAAACGCAGTGAGGTGGTCGTTCGTCGATTGGTCAACGCCTTCCGTTCCTTTAAAAAAGATGCCCAAACTTTGAGCCTTCTGCCGACGCATTTGATTCGGGAGGCAGAGGAGCTGATTCAAAAAATCGAGCGGGCGACGCTGTGAGTGGAGTGCCACCTCGATAACCTTTCCAGCCTTTTAGTCTTCTTTTAAAAAAGTCAAATTTTCCCTATCCCCGTCCCGTTTAAGCCTTAAAATAATGCTATACTTTTATTAAAATCCGCATCTTGATTGGGAGGGAAGATGCCCCAAAAGATTCTTATTATCGACGACGATTTATTAAATGTGAAATTGCTCAAAACCCGCCTCGAATCCAATCATTATGAGGTTATTACTGCCGCCAACGGGGAAGAAGGTTTACAAAAGGTGGTCAAGGAAAAACCCGATGCCATCATTCTGGATGTGCAAATGCCCAAAATGAATGGCTATACATTTATGCTGGAATTCCGTAAACTGGGAGATGTCTCGATGATTCCGGTCATCGTTTTAACGGCCCATGGAGAAATGCAACCTATTTTTACCTTGAAAGGTGTTCGCGGCTACATTGTGAAGCCCATTCAATTTGAATTGCTTTTTGAGAAATTGAATTCACTTTTGGGACCGCCTTAACCCGAGCGGATGCTCATTGGTAGCGGTACTGTTTTTTTAAAAAAGGATGACGCCTTGCCAGACTCGAAGGAAATCCCCTTTTTACTGAAACTTCTTGATGATGAATCGGAATTTGTATTGAAAGAGGTTCACAAAGCCTTATCGGCCTTCGTGCCCTGGATTAAGAGACGAACTGGCCAGGATTTCTGACCCGCTCAATTCCCGCCAAAAACAGGCCCTCATTAAAGTTTTGGAAGTCCATAATCGAAACTGGCTCAAAAGTGTCTGGGGGCAGTGGTTTGAATTGGAATTGGAAAAAGATAAACTCGAGCGGGCCTTGACCTTTCTGGCGCAATTTCAGTGTGGACTTCCCTTAAAAACGTCCTTGAAACAATTATTGGATCAGCTCGCCGAAGAATTCACCTCCATGAATATCAAGAAAGATTCTTATGGCCTGGCCTATTTCCTTTTTGAAATCAAAAGGCTTAAAGGCGCCAAAACCGATTATGACAATCCCCAGAATAGCAATTTGATTTATGTCATTCGCGAGCGAAGAGGAATTCCCATCAGTCTGGTGTGCGTCTATATGCTCGTGGCTAGCCGTCTGGGGCTCGTCGTGGAAGGTTGCAATTTCCCCGGGCATTTTCTAGCCAGGATTGAATTCAACGGACAAAAAGTCCTCGTGGATTGTTTTCGCGGCGGCAAGATTCTGGGAGAAAAAGATTTGGCCGAGCTTCATTCTGGCAGCCCATCTTTTTTGGATGAAGGATTGCAAGAAGGGGCCAGCGTCGAAACGATCATCGCCCGAGTTTTAGGGAATCTGATTCGGGCCTATGATCGGGCTGGGAATTTTGCGGACAGCCAGCTCATGGCAGAGCTCTTGAGCGGTTTGGAATCAATCCAGGTGCGAATGAAGACCCACCATTAAGCTGACCGCGGCGAAATCCCATCCGTTTTAGAAAAAAATTTAAAAATTCTTGACACCACACATCGGGGTGGTAACATGGGCCCATGAATGAAAAGCCCCAACTGACGCAAAAACAAAAAGAGATCCTCAAGTACATTTATAATGCAATCCGCACGACTCATCTTCCTCCTACCTTAAGAGAAATCGGGGCCCATTTTGGTTTCTCTTCAACGGGTACGGTCCGCGATCATCTGAAGGCCTTGGTTAAAAAAGGGTATATCCGGATTTCGGCTAACAAATCTCGGGCGATTGAATTGCTCAAAGAGCGCCTGTTTTCCTTTCCGATCTTAGGAAAAATTCAGGCGGGGTTACCCCATCTGGCCGTCGAGAATATCGAAGGGTATCTCGATTTGAACAGTCTGGTCTTTTCTGATGACAGCATTTTTGCCTTGCGAGTCCGGGGGGACAGCATGCAGGAAGCCGGCATCATGCCGGATGATCTGGTCCTTGTCAAAAAACAATCCATGGCGCAGGTGGGAGAAACAGTCGTCGCCTTGGTTGGGGAAGAGGCCACGGTCAAACGGCTGCGCCGAAAAGGCGAGAAATACTTTCTAGAACCAGCCAATCCGCGCTATGAACCCATCGCCGTCAATGGCGAGGTCGCGATTGTCGGCAAGGTGATTAGCGTGATCCGCCGGTATCGTTGATCTCTTCCCAGAATGTCAAATCCGGGCGCCAACCACGCCGACAACTTTTTTCGGGGCGTGGTTGGCGCCCCCGCGCATTTTTAGTTTTTCCTTAAACAGCAAACAGATTTTCCCTTGAGAAGGGAGCGTCTAGGATGTACAATTTTGTCCTATGGGACGGATGTTTGTCTTTTTCGTTTTCTTCTTTGTTTGTCCTGCGCTGATCAGAGCCCAGCCGGATTCGACTTCTCCTGTTCGCTATGTTGCCGTCGGCGATTCCTATACCATGGGAGAAGGGGCCGATCTTAAGGGAAGCTGGCCGGTCATCTTGACCTTGCATTTGCAGCGGCAGGGTGTCCCTATCCAGTTAAAAAAAATCCTCGCCCGCACCGGCTGGGCCACCTCCGAAGCCATCGTTTATGCCCTGCCAGGTTTTCAGGAATTAAAACCCAATTTCGCCACCTTGATGATCGGGGTTAATGACTGGGTCCGAGGCGTAAGCCCGGAAGAATTCCGCAAGCGCCTCGCCATTCTCATAGACCAGATGCTCAAAAGCCTCCCGGATAAAAAAAATCTCGTCGTCGTGACGATTCCCAACTTTTCGGTGACTCCTTCCGCCAAGCAATATGCCCGCGGTCGGGATATTGCCGCCGGCTTATCGGCATTTAATGCCATCATCAAATCCGAAGCGGCGTTGCGGCATTTGGAAGTCGTCGATATTTTTCCAGTTTCTCAGGAGATGCAAAATGATTCGACGCTCGTGGCCGAGGATGGGTTGCATCCTTCCGCCCGCGAGTATGCGTTATGGGAACAGTGGATTTTTCCCGCCGCGTATGGCATTCTTAAGTAAATCCATGACCATTGCCGAAAAAATAAGAGTCGTCAAAATTCCAGAGGCCCGATTCCGATCCAGAGTGAATCGGATTTTGGAGGCCTTGGTGGTGGCGGGCTTAGCCATCTCACTTTCTTTGGCCAGCTATTTGATTTGGGAAAATTACAAGGAATGGTATCAAAGGCGCCTCGTGGCCCGCATCTTGCCGACGACGCATTGGGTTCAAAAATCGATTCCCGTCTATTTGGTCAATTACCGGGAGTTGATTCGGATCAATCTCAATGGCCTTGGGACACAAAAAGTCCTGTCCACCTCCGAACCAATCCGGGATGGAATCTTTTCTCCGGATGGAAAAAATCTTTTGGTCGCCGCTGGCCAGGAGCTGATTCTGGTGGATCTGAAAAGTTTAAAATCGTCTGTCATCGATTCTCTGGAATTGCCCAAGGATTCCCAGGATCTGAAAGGAGCATTCGCAACCATATCCTGGGACCGTGAGGGAAAAAAGATTCTTTATAAGATCACCCGTTGGTCGAAAGTGGCTTCCATGGAGCAGTGGGCTATTTACGATCTCCAGAAAAAGGAAAAAAAATCTTTAGAGGCCCTCCAGTCCGGAATCTATGAAATCCTTTGGGATTGGGAAGGGAAGAATCTCTATTATGTCCGATTTCAAAAGAGGAAAGAAGGTCAAAGGATCGTCAAGATTTACCGGATTGCTCTTTCCGATCTTAAGCCGCAATTGGCGGCTACGCTTAAAGACGAGGCGTTGAGTCTTTCTGCCGTCGATCTCAAAAAAGAAGCGTTCCAATTGTATAAACCGGTGCAGGGATTAAGCTTCAAAAAGAAAAATTCGCTGTCCTTATCGGCCTTATCCGAAAAAGGAAACAGGGCTGGCCTGGACACATCGAATTATTTATACTATCAGGACAAAAAGGGCAAAAGGAAACGAGTGTTAGAACTGCCGCGCGCCTCCAAATGGGAATTTATGGCCTTGGATTATTTGGATTGGGTCCCGGCTTCGGATCTTTTGCTCTTAGCGCACCGGACTCAAGGAATTTTGCTTTACGATCTTTCTTCGCGGAAGGTAGGGCGCTTGATTGATATGCATGTGGACGCCGTGGGCTGGCCGCCCTTTCATCACTGACCAACGCATCGGTTATAGTACTCGTCTTATCCCATGAAAATTTTTATTTTCGCTTGCCTGATTTCGTTTTTTCCTTTGAACTCGCTCACCTGGGCCGAACCCGCTCTTAATTCCACCGTTTCTTCGCATACACCACTCGATTCCGAATCTATCTCGGAAAAAGAACTTCAAGATCTTCTGACGAAGTTGCACGAAATTTCTAACGCCAGGGATGTGGATGCGATTCGAAACCTGCTCTGGGATGACGCCCGGTTTGTCCTGGTCTCGCGCGATTCTACCGTCGAGATGACCGTTCCCGAATACATCGAGGTGCTGAAGGATACCTGGAGTCAAACGAAAAATTACACCTATGAATACCAGAAAGATCAATGCCAACCGGAAGGAAACCGGTTGATCTGCACGGGCACGGTCAAAGAAACCATGGTTTTGACGAGCGGTCAATTCATCACGTCTTCGGTCAAAGGAAAAGATATTTTTGAAAAGCGTCGGGGGGCCATCAAGATCATTTTCTCGCAGGCCAACACCGATGAGGCCACGGTGGGTAGCCGGCAGAGTCCTCACGCCCCCCTCGAGATGATGAATAATTCCGTCCAAGACCATCCTTAACCACCGCAAAAGGAGAAGCGAAAATGGATTTCCAGGAATTTCATATCACCGGTGTCGACAAAGAACACATCGAACGCGATGCGACCCAGATCAACGCTTATAAATTTCCGCTGCTTTTATCCGGTAAGCCGGACGATCTTTGGATCAAGTTCATGCACCAGGCCTACCGGATCAGTTCGTTCAGCAAAAAAAGGCAATACGTCGTCGTGGGCAACCTCGTGACCCTCATTGTCTTTGCCGATGATAATATGCAGATTCAGCTCGATTTTTTTAAGGAGCTGGTCACCATGGCCAATGATGAATACCGCAAAATGCTGAGCCGCAAAGATGAGGAACGGCGAGCCGAAGAAGAACGCAAGCGCCGCGAGCTCGAGACCATTCAACGATTACGTTCCGAGGTCGACCGCCTCAAGTTTTGATCTCGATGACCTCATCCTTCGTCATGCCCACTGTCCTTCCAATGGAACTTTTGACCGAATCCTTGCAGCTGTCAAAATCGAAAGCTCAGGCTCAGTTAGAACAATATCGTTCCATCCAGTTACGATTTTCCCGACGGGTTTTTTTGATCCCGGACCTGCAGGATCCCAACGCCTCCTCCTGGGCCTCGAGGCAAGGCCAACCGAATTCCTTGAAAGGTTGGGTTGAACAGATTTTTCAAAATCCGGAGAATTTTTTTATCCTGAATTTTTGGAAAGAGGCGCAGATTTGTCCTGAACTTTTCCAGCTGGCCGAACGACTGAACCGAAAGCTCCTTGCCTTGACCGATCGTCAACCATTGGATGTGATCGCCATTGGATCCGGGAATCTGATCTTACGGGCTTGGCGCATGAAGTACTCAGATTTGCCTGCCGTGCATCGATGCATCAGCATCCACCCTAAGATGGAATCCATGCCAAGTGTTCGAGGAAGCCATGATTTTAAAGCAGAAATCGAAAGGCTTGACCAGGTCGAAGAACGCCGTCGATTCCTCGAACGAATACAGTCCCTGATCCAAATCATGGCGCCCTTCCCAAGTGCAGATGGCTCCAGTATTTTGAAGAAGGCTGGTATTGAAAAGATTTACGAACAGAAGGTACAGGATGGGGTTTGGAATAATGGTCTTTCTAAAGAATCGATGGGAACCGATCCAAGAATGATTTTGTTGATTGTCCGGGTTTTGACTCATTGATGATGGAGTCTCGATGGAAAAACAGGAAAAAATTTTGGAGAGAAAATCCTTGAAAGTAGTTCGCTTTCATAAAAGAAAACCTGGCTCCCACTTCCAATGCCCCGCGTTTCTTCTTTTATTTTCCTTCATTTTAATTTTTGGAACCTCGATGGTCTGCTTTGCCTCTGAACCTTCCGAAGATTCCTGCCCTCCGTCCGGATGCGCCGAACGTTCGCCGCCGGATTTGAGTCAAATCGACGTCGCAGAAATTACCTACGATGAATTCAGGGCTTTGAAATCTTCGACGGAGCCCTATATCCTGCTTGATACCCGGCCGGTCACGAGCTTCACCACAGGACATATCGAGGGCGCCTTCTCTTTTCCTTTGGCTGACATAAGCACTCAGAAGGTCCGTAAGCTTCTTCCTCAGGGAATTAAGATTGTGGTTTATTGCCAAAGCGCCTCTTGCAGCGCGAGCCGTCATGCGGCCCAGAAATTGAAAAGTTTGGATTACGATGTCGTCGATTATCATGGCGGGGTTCAGGAATGGACCCAAAAAGGTCAGACTCTGGTCAAATGAATTTTAACCACTAACCGCGGTTAAATTTTTATGGAACTCACCGAAACCGATTTTTCCCGACTACCAAAATATGAACCGCGCCGATTTGTCAGTGAAGAGGCCAATCTCGGAGACAAAGATGCGGTCGTAGAAATTTATCAAAAACTCATCGAGCGTCCAATCAATTCTTCCTCGGAACTTTCCCGGTGGATTCGGGATCGTTCGGAACTGGAAGCGGTTCTCGAGCAGCATTCTACCTTGCTGTATATCCGTATGACCTGCCAGACCGATAGTCCCCAAAGAGCGCAGGCTTATCGTCATTTTATTGAGACCGTTGTGCCGGCGGTCAAGCCCTTGCAGGATCAATTGAATTTGAAATATCTGGGAGAAGCCAAACGTTTTCCTCTCGATCCCGAATTTTACCGCATCTATGATCGCAAGATCAAAACCGATGCTGAGCTTTTTAATTCCGCCAACGTCCCCCTGCAAACGCAAGAGGCGTTATTATGTCAAGATTATCAAACCTTATGCGGCGCCTTGACCGTTCAGTTTGAAGGCAGGGAGAGGACGTTGCCGGAAATGACCAAATTCTTATTGGAACCGCAGAGGTCATTGCGGGAATCGGCTTGGCGAGCCACGGCGCAAAGACGATATAAAGAGAAGGACCGCCTTGACGAGCTTTTCGATCGAATGCTCTCGCTGCGCCGGCAGATGGCGCAGAATTCCGGATGCAAAAGTTATACCGAATACCAGTTCCGTGCCTATCATCGGTTTGATTACACTCCCGAGGATTGCCAGCGTTATCACGACAGCGTCGAACGATTGATTATTCCCTTATGGGCGAAGATCCTTAAGAAACGCAAGGAACTCATGCATGTCGCCAGCCTTCGCCCGTGGGATCTCTTGGTCGATCCCTTGGGGAGGCCGGGGCTCAAACCCTTTTCTCAAATCCGCCAATTGATTGACGGAGTCAACGCCATCCTCGAACGCACCGATCCGGAATTAGGCCGCCAGTTTTCGCAAATCGCGAATTTGGGACTGCTGGACCTTTCCAGTCGGAAAGGAAAGGCTCCGGGCGGATATCAAAGTACCCTCACCGAGGCAAGGAAGCCTTTTATCTTCATGAACGCCGTCGGGATCGATAGTGATGTGCGCACGCTGCTGCATGAGGCAGGTCATGCGTTTCATGCGCTCGCTTGCGCCCACCAGCCCGTTTTTCTTTACCGGCATGCCCCTATGGAATTTTGCGAGGTCGCCTCCATGTCCATGGAACTTTTGGGCGGCGACCACCTGGATGTCTTTTATGGGAAGGAAGATTACGAGCGTTCCCAAAACACGCATTTGGAGGATTGTATTCAGACGCTCATTTGGGTTGCGACGATCGATGCCTTTCAATACTGGATCTATGAAAACCCGACGCACGATCGGACGATGCGAATGAAACAGTGGCTTTCGATCCGCCGCCGATTTGGCGGAAACCTCGTCGATTGGTCCGGATTGGAAGATGTTCACGCGGTGTTGTGGCACCGGCAGCTGCACATCTTCGAAGCGCCTTTTTATTACATCGAGTATGGGATCGCTCAGTTGGGCGCGCTGCAATTGTGGCGGCGCGCCAGAAGGGATCAACAAAAGGCCATGACAGATTTGCGCGCGGCCCTCGCCCTGGGCGGTTCGCAGCCGTTGCCGAAACTTTTTGAACGTGCCGGGATTCGGTTTGATTTCTCGGCGGAAACGATTGGGCCTTTGATCAAAGAAGTCGCGGAGCAATCAAAGTTGCCTTAACAAGCATGTGTCATTGCGAGCGTCGCTTTTTGCTTTTAGCGAAGCAATCTTCTAAGAGATCGCTTCGTCGGCACGTAATGAAATGAGCAGGCCTCCTCGCGAAGACATGACAGTTATTGACATTTTCTTATCCAAAGATGGAATAGCACTGATAGCGGGAAAGGAATCCTTCGGCGTCAGCAAGATGAAGGTATTAAAGTTCCAAGCCAGCCTGATGGAAGAACGAGCGAA
>JAHFFW010000006.1 GCA_023247725.1 Candidatus Omnitrophota bacterium
TGAAAATCGTCGCTTCGCTCCGGGGTGGTAAATCTTGAGCGATCTGAGTGGTAAAGGCTGAGCGAATCTCCTGGTAATTTTAAACCGAAATCACTGGTAATTTTCCCCGCGCCCCGCATCGAATTGTCCTGATGGACTGTGCGGCAATTTCATCGCCCTTGTCAGCTCGAATTAAAAGCGCATACAGAGTCTCTGCGTCAACAGTTGAAGAGAATGTGTTCGAGGTAGCCACTTTGCCTTGACTTGATTTAGAAGTTGTATTTGCATGGGAGGAAACAATGGAAAAGAATATTAGCAAGAATGAAATGGCTTTGAGCATAATTCTCCTAAAATTTTAATTGCAGCAAAAGTCAAACTGCCGAGCAACCACCAAACGGTTTCAAAATAGCCCCAGCCGGATTTGAACCGGCGTTTAATGGCTGAGAACCATTTGTCCTGGACCAGGCTAGACGATGGGGCCAAATTTTTAGCGGATAGCGCGTTTAACGAACAGATTATAAAAAAATTTTTTATAATAACCAAATTCCGACGGACAAATTCCAAACAAATTTAAATCTCCAATAACTCAACGTTGGGATATTGGGATTTTGGTGCTTGGTTATTAAGTACTATTTCCGCTATACGCTAAACGCTGAAAATCATAACACAAACCCTTCTTCCTTCAACAAAAATAATTGACACCCCAAATCGCAATCTATAGAATAGGGTCAATTTCCAATCCTTTTTCTTTTTTTACAAAGAGTCTGCCCAACCCCAGGACATTCCGGGAGTTTTAAATCACCTTGGCCACTCACATTGGTATCGGATTTAGTCAGGAAGTCAACACCGCTTTAGCCGCAACAAAGGCCGCCAGCCAAGCCCAAGAACAAATCCAGCAGGACAATATCGATCTTGTCATTATCCTAAGCACGATTCATTACAGTCCTCTAGAAGCCCTCCTCTCCGTCCGAAAAATTCTGAATCCTCTTCGGCTCGTCGGCAGTTCGGCAGCGGGCATCATTTTGGCTGAACTTATTTCCTTGCGGGGAATCGCCGTCCTCGCGATCTCTTCCGATGAAATCAATTTTGGCATTTGTGCGGCGACGTCCCTTGATACCCAGGATCCGCGCGAGGCAGGAAATTCCCTTGCCCGCAACGCCATTGCCGACCTGGATCAGCCGCGGCGCCAGGCGTTCATTTTTTTTATTGACGGCCTCATTAAAAATAATTCTCCGATCCTTAAAAGCATTCAGGAAGTTTTTGGCAATATCTTCCCCATTGTGGGAGCAGGCAGCACCGACGATTTTCATTTCCGCAAAACGTTTCAATATTATCAGGATCGATATTTAGTCAATTCCGCCGTAGGCCTCATCCTGGATTCAGCCACCATCCGAGTCGGATTAGGCAACAAACACGGTTGGAAACCCCTGGGCAAACCCCGCTTTATCACGCATGTCGAAGGAAACATCATTCGGACAATTGACCATAAAAAAGCCAGTGGTCTCTATGAAGAATATTTTGGCGAAGAAGCCCAGAGTTTGCGTTCGGCGCCAATGTCCCGACTTGCTATTCTTTACCCTCTGGGAATCAGGCTAGCGGATGAACACGAATACCTATTACGCAATCCGGTGAGTGTCCTTCATGATGGCAGTGTCGTCTGTCAGGGAGAGGTTCCGGAACAGGCACAGGTCCACTTGATGATCGGCAATAAAGACGCTTGTCGTCAAGCGGCGATGAATGCAGCCAAAGAAGTCAAGGAAGGTCTGGGAGGGAAAACCCCCAAATTGATTTTTATCTTCGAGGATCTGGGCCGGCAGAAATTGAT
Organism: Candidatus Omnitrophota bacterium; assembly: GCA_023247725.1. GTDB lineage: Bacteria > Omnitrophota > Gorgyraeia > Zapsychrales > JAHFFX01 > JAHFFW01. The sequence goes on from JAHFFW010000006.1 coordinate 1,805, forward strand.
GGGCCGCGGGGCCTTTGCGGAGGTCACCCTCATCAAACAGATCCTGGGTTATGATGTCCCCCTCATTGGAATGTACTGCCATGGAACCATCTCTCCTTTTCGAACATCACAGAGCATTCACCGCACCCACTTGCAAAACGAAAATATCGTGGTCATGGCGATCGGATAACATCATGCATCCCATTCTGAAATTGTTGGACAATATCAATCTCATCAACGTGATGGGCGTCGTGGGTGCGTTTTTGTTCATGACGGTTGGGATTTTGATTACCCTATTGATTCGAAAAACCGATGAGGTTAATCAACAAAAGGAATTGCTGAACAAAATGACGCGCTCTTTTAACGATCTCGACGAACAGGCCAAACTGATTGTCAAAACTGATCTGGAATTGAACAAGGCCCAGGAAGAGCTGGACAAGCGTTTGAGTGGTCTTAACTCACTGCAGAAAACCTCGCGGCTCATTTCCACGACGCTCGATGAAGAAGAGATTTTCCACCGCTTGGATCAGCCGCTCATGAGCGAGTTGGGTTTTGAAAAAAATTTGATCCTCATGTACGACGCGGACAAAAAACTTCACTGTCGCATTGAATCCGGTTTCTCAAAAGAAGAGATCATCTATATTTTATCCCAATTAGAAAAAGAACGGGCGCTGGCCACGGCCTTGCGCGAAGGCCACAGCTTTTCTTCCGTCAGCTCGCCGAAAGTGCGCAAAGAAAAAATTATGCAGCTTTTTGACGTCGAACACTTCATTCTCACCCCTATCTTGACCCAGGAGGGAATGATCGGCATCGTGTTTGTCGGCAACCGGTCGAGCGCCTCGAGCGTGACCGAAGGCGACGAAGAATTGTTCTCCATCCTGGCCAATCAGATTGGCCAGTCGCTGGAAAACGCGCAGTTATTCGAGCAGGTTTACCGCTCCCGCCAGGAATTGGAATCCAAAATCCAGGAACGGACCAAACAACTCGCCTTCGCCCTGGAAGAAGTCAAAAAAATTTCCAAAACCAAAACCGAATTCATCTCCGCAGTCTCGCACGAATTAAGAACGCCCTTAACCTCCATCAAGGGATATGCTTCTCTTCTTCTATCGGGGAAAATGGGGGCGATCCCTCCTGAAGTCAAGGACCGGCTGGCAAAAATCAACAAGCACTCCGATAACCTGGTCAAAATGATCAATGATCTTCTGGACATTTCTCGCATTGAATCGGGCCGGGCCGAGATGCATTTGCTGCCCACCCAGGCCGAGGCCATGATTGAGAATGTCCGGGACCTTTTGACGCCCCAGTTGAAGGAAAAAAATATTCAATTTGTTTCATCCGTAGCGCCAGATACTCCTCCGGTTTTTGTCGACCGATCGCAATTTGAACGCGTTTTTATCAATCTCGTCGGCAACGCCACCAAATTCACCCCGGAGAATGGCCGGATTACCGTCAGCGCTTCCCCGGAAAAAAATCATGTTCTTTTTAGCATCACCGACACAGGGATCGGAATCAATGAAAATGATTTAGGAAAACTGTTTAACGAATTTTACCGGGTGGAGAATGAAATCAACCAGCAACTCAAAGGCACCGGCCTGGGACTGTCCTTGGCTAAAAATATTGTAGAGGCTCATCAAGGGAAAATCTGGGCGGCAAGCCAATTAGGAAAAGGAACGACCTTTTACTTTACCATCCCTCGCCAACCGCCGGGAAAAGATACAACAACCGTGATTCCAACTCAAAAACCGGACGCGGGAATTTAAATAGAAATCCTATGCGCAAAGAAAAAATATTGACGATCGATGATGATCCAGACATCCTCGACGTATTGAGAATCACCTTAGCGGAGCATTATGATTTATTTCAAGCGGCGAACGGAAAAGAAGGGCTGGGGCTCACGAAAGCCAAGAATCCGGATCTTATCCTCTGCGATTATATGATGCCCGTCATGAATGGGCGCGAATTTCTACAAACCATCAAAAAGGATATTCTGTTAAGGCACATTCCCGTCATTATGCTCACGGGCAAGGGCGATGTCCCGGATGTCATTGGAGGAATCAATGCCGGCGCCGATGACTATATTGTTAAGCCTTTCGAACCCGATTCCCTTCTAGCGCGGATCCGCATGATTTTAAGAAGGACGGTCCGCAGTCTCGATGCCAATCCTTTGACTCATCTGCCAGGCAACAGCTCCATCATGGAGGAATTGCAGCATCGCATTGACAGCGGCGAAATCTTTGCTGTGGGCTATTGCGATCTCGATAAATTCAAAAACTACAATGACAAATACGGATTTGAAAAGGGCGATGAAATCATCCAGGCAACGGCCCGTATTCTGGTCCAGATCATCCGAGACAAAGGCGGACCGGATGCGTTCGTCGGACATATCGGCGGAGATGATTTTGTTTTTATTGTGGACGACTCCTTGGCGGATCAAATTTGTCAGAAGATCATAGAGGAATTTGATCGGATGGCGCCACAATTTTATAGCGAGGAAGACCAACGAAAGGGTTTCATCGTCGGCAAAGACCGTCAAGGTCATAAACTGAAGATTGGGTTATTGTGCATCTCCATTGGCATTGTCAGTAATGCCAAACAAAAGATCAGCCACGTGGCGCAAATCAGCGAGATCGGGGCCGAGCTTAAAAAATTCGCCAAGGGGATTGAAAAGAGTAATTACGTTCGCAATCAACGCAAAGAATAATCCGGCGCGCTTGATAAAACTGATTCAACGTATGGACCAAATCAGGAAGGTGGATCAAGGAAGATCGGGGGGTCGACCCATGATGCTTTCTGCCGTCTTGTTATAAAAACGATCGGCGGAATCTTCGACCCGGGGCAAAAGCGAACGCATGGCCAGAAGAACCACCAATCCAGCCAAGGCCAAGAGCAACATATACTCGACGGCGATTTGGCCGCGGCGGTCCCATATAAAAATCTTTTGAATTTGTAACCGCATCGTTTACCTCTTCTAGAGCAAGTATATCACGCATCCTTTTCCCGGCAAAGGGTAAGAAAATCCTTCATCCTTTCAAAGATTTCAATTCCCGGGTTACCGCTTCAGGATTGGCTGAGCCAAAAAAATAGCTGGCCGTGATCAAAACCTGAGCGCCGGCCTTGACCGCCTCGGGCGCCGTTGTTGCGTTGACTCCTCCATCGACGGCGATCTCTCCGGCGAAACGTTTTTTTAATTCCCGGATCTTCGGCAGGACCGCTGGCATAAAGGCCTGCTTGGCAAAACCCGGATTGACCGACATAACCAAAACTCCATCCAAGTCATTAAGGATTGGCCCAATGCATAACGGGGTTCCGGGATTAATCGCCATAAAAACCTTTTTTTTCCTTTTTTTGATTCTTTCCAGATCCTTTTTGGCCGCCGCCTCGTCAATAACATCAACTTCCTTAGGATATTGTCCTTTTCCCCGGCAGGATTCCCGCAACGGGCCATAGCATTCAGCATGGATGGAAAGGATATCGGCGCCCGCATCGATGAAGGCATCTAAATAATCGGATGGATTTTCAATCATAAGATGCGCTTCAATCGGCAACTGCGTTTTGGAACGAATCGCCTCGACGATGATAGGACCAATGGAGATGTTAGGAACAAAATGCCCGTCCATGACATCCACATGCAGCCGGTCCACTCCCGCTGCTTCAGCCCGACGGATCTCAACGCCCAGCTTGGTGAAATCCGCGCAAAGAATGCTGGCACCAACTTTGATTGGCTGATTCATAACGTCTAAACGATGCTGGGTGAGGTGGGTTCGGGGATAACGCTCTTTTTTAATTCTTGATAAAAAACATTGTAAAAAACGGCAGAGAAACCGACCAGATTCAAAACCGCTAATTCAAAAATCATTTCTCCCGCCTCAGGAAAAAGCCGCGTTTCACCCGGTTCATTGACTCCGAACGTATGCGCCAAAATGAGATCGAAAAGAAAAAACAACAGTACAAAAAGGATAAAGAAAATCAGAGAGTAGCCCCAATACCGGCGCAGGTGAGGCCGAATGAGTTGTCGACTAAAGACCAGGGCCTCTTGTCCTCTCTTTCCGTCGGAAATATAGGCCAAAGACGCGAACGAATACAGAGTGCTAAAATAAATTCCTGGAATCACCAACACAGACCACAAAGCCACTTTGCAAGCATATATCGCTGTGATTTTCATCTCCTGCTCCATCATTCTCCAGGCTTTTCTATATGCCCCTAAAGATGATAGAGGCTCCTGTCGAAATAGAGATACGCATAAGATGTTCGCTGACAAAAAAAACAAGAAAATCAAAAGCAGGCTAAAGGCAAAATATACAAAACTAATGCGAATGTACAGATCGCCTCCCTTCACATGTTTCTCAACAAGATAGGCCAGTAACCTCAGGTCAGGAGCATAAATTGTTTTATTAAGAAAGACGGAAGCGACTTTTATGGGGAAATAAGCGATCGCGGTTGTGTTAAAAAAAATCAGGAAATGGTCGCGAAACAAAACAAATGCCTCGCTCAATAACGCGTCTAAATTGCGTAAGGTCTTCGTCAAGTGAGCTCCTTAAGGAAAAGGCTTCGAGAACCCTTAAATATGCGCGGGGAGGGACTTGAACCCTCACGGCTTTCGCCACACGCCCCTCAAACGTGCGCGTATACCAATTCCGCCACCCGCGCAAATTAATCACTTTTTGCTTTCAACCACTCTTTACCGCACCCGGACTTTAAAAATTTTTCTCTATTTCTTGCTTCGATTCTTGTTTCGAAAATTTCCTTATAAATAAGGATAAAAGGTCTGTAAGCCCGTGTTGTTAAATTTTTTCCCAAAATATGTTGCTGTAATCGTCTTTTGAGATTACTGGTCAGACCAATATAGATGTAATTACCATTATATACGTCGGAGAAAAAAATTCAATGGCGCTGCAGCTCACTGGCCGATGATAAATCTTTTTTTGCAGGGGATGCGGCGGCCTTAATAAAATTGCGGAATAAAGGATGAGCCCGCTCGGGTTTCGATTGAAATTCCGGATGGAATTGGCAGGCCACAAACCAAGGATGATTTTTTAATTCAAAAATTTCCACCAAATCTTTGGGAGAATAAATCCCGGAAAAAATGACCCCCTGCTTCTCGAATAACCCTTTATATTCATTATTGAACTCATAGCGATGCCGGTGGCGTTCGGTAATGAGATCTTTCTTGTAAGCCTGGTGAGTGAGGGTGTCCTTGGCGACCGTGCAGGGAAAGGCACCCAGACGCATCGTGGCTCCCATCGTCTGGATATCACGCTGTTCATCCAAGAGGTTAATGACCGGGTTCTTCGTCTCCTGATCAAATTCGGTGGAGTTGGCATCCTTGAGTCCGCAGACATTTTTGGCGAATTCGATCGTGGCGATCTGCATTCCTAGACAAATTCCTAGAAAAGGGATTCCATTTTCGCGTGCATACCTCACCGCCTTGATTTTACCGGCAATGCCCCGCGAGCCGAAACCGCCGGGGACCAGAATCCCGTCGGAGTCAGCTAAAAACTTGGCCGGGTCGGCATGTTCCAATTCGGAGGAATCCACTTTATTGATCGTCACCTTCACATTATTGGCAATGCCGCCGTGAACGAGCGCTTCATAAATGGACTTATAGGCGTCGGGCAATGTGATATATTTTCCCACCACCGCAATCCGGACTTCTTTCACAGCGTTACGAAGGCGTTTGACGACCACGTCCTCCCATTCTTTGAGATCCCGATCTTCGCTTTTGATGTTCAGCTTTTTTAGAATAAGGTCATCCAGGCCTTCTTTTTTAAAAGCGAGAGGAACTTCATAGATGTGTTTGACATCGGCCGCTTCGATAACCGCCTCCCGGTCCACGTTGCAAAACAGCGCAATCTTGTCCTTCTCTTCTTTGGAGATGTGTTTTTCCGTCCGGCACAAAATGATATCGGGCGTGATTCCAATTTCCCGCAAACGCCCGACGCTGTGCTGCGTGGGCTTGGTCTTCTGCTCGCCGGCACTCTTAATATAGGGAAGGAGCGTCACGTGAATATTGAGCGCGTAGGTAGGGCCCAGTTCCCATTTCATCTGCCGGATCGCTTCCAAAAACGGAAGGCTTTCAATGTCGCCGACGGTCCCCCCGATCTCCACGATCGTGATATCCACATCCTTTTCTTTGGAAACTTTTTTGATGCAGTTTTTGATCTCGTCGGTGATATGGGGAATGATCTGAACGGTTTTACCCAGATAATCGCCTTTACGCTCTTTCATGATGACGGAATAGTAAATTTTCCCCGTCGTGATATTGTTATCCTGGCTGATCTGCGCATTGGTGAAACGCTCATAGTGTCCCAGGTCAAGGTCGGTTTCGGCCCCGTCATTGGTGACATAGACCTCGCCGTGCTGATAGGGATTCATCGTCCCGGGATCGACATTGAGATACGGATCGCACTTCATGATCGTCGTTTTAAGCCCCCGGGATTCCAGCAATTTGCCGATGGAGGCCGCGGCAATGCCCTTGCCCAGGCTTGAAACAACGCCACCGGTTATAAAAATAAATTTGCCCATAGTTTTGTAATTTAAAAAGCTAATTTCCGAAGGACGAGGGACGTAACCGCATCCTTTCTCGTCATTGCAAATTTATTAAAAAAAATTTTTATAGACTTTATCATTCAACCCAAAACTTTCATCCTTTCATGGATTTTTCGCCTTCGACGTCCTACGTCCCAAGTCCTTCAGATCTCCCGGCTGTCTTCAAAGCCGTCTCTTCCAAAAGATATTTGCTTTGATTGGTTGGAATTTTGACCGGATAATCGCCGGAAAAACAGGCAAAGCAAAAATTCCCTGACTGTTTCATCACCCCCAGCATTCCTTCCAGACTCAAATATTCCAAAGAATCCACCTGAATAAACTTGGCGATTTCCGCAATGGATTTATTGGCGGCGATGAGTTCTTTCTGGCTGGGAAAATCAATCCCATAAAAGCAAGGATACTTGATGGGCGGACAGCTGATGCGCATATGGATTTCCTTGGCACCGGCGTTGCGCAAAACTTCGATGCGGCTGCGGCTGGTCGTCCCGCGCACAATCGAATCCTCGACGACAACAACGCGTTTTCCCTTGAGGACATTGCGGATGGGATTGAGTTTGACCCGAACCCGGAAATCCCGCAAGAATTGCGAGGGCTGGATAAAGGTCCGGCCGATATAGTGATTGCGGATCATTCCCACTTCCAGGGGAAGACCCAACTCGGTCGCATAACCCAGCGCCGCATAATTCCCCGAATCCGGAATCGCCATGACAAAATCCGCCTCTTTAACCGGATGCTCTTTGGCCAGTTGGCTCCCAAGGCGTTTGCGGACTTCATAGACATTGTCATTGAAGATATTGCTGTCCGGTCGGGCGAAATAAACATTTTCAAAAATGCACTGGGCGATTCGGGTCGTTCCCATCGAGGGAAGCCGATGCGATTCCAACTGATTTCCCTTGATGAAAATCATTTCTCCTGGCTCCAACTCGCGTAAGAATTGCGCCTTGAGCAAATCCAAGGCGCAACTTTCCGAAGCCAGGATATACCCGTCCTCCAATTTACCTAAACATAACGGCCGAAATCCACTGGGATCGCGCACCCCGACGATGGTGTCGCCAATCAAGAAAACCACGGAATAAGCCCCGCGCACCTGCTCCAGGGCCTTACTGACCCAATCCTTCATTGTGCCATTTCTCGTGCGCACCAAAAGATGCACAAAAATTTCCGAATCCATTGTGGTTTGAAAAATGGAACCTTCTTCTTCCAATTTTTTATACAGCTCTTCCGTATTAGTCAGATTACCATTGTGGGCGACGGCAATGGGTTTGCCTTTGTGCATCGCCATGAAAGGCTGGATATTTTTGATATTGCTCGATCCCGTCGTGGAATAACGACAGTGGCCGATCGCGACCGTGCCTTTCAAACCTTGAAGGGATGGCTCGCCAAACGCATCCGCCACAAGTCCCAAATTCTTGACGACATGGATATTTTCTGTGTCGTAAGAGGCAATGCCGGCCGCTTCCTCACCCCGATGCTGCAAGGCATACAAACCTAAAAAAGCGATCTTGGCCGCTTCGGTATGGTTAGAAACTCCGATTATGCCGCACATGAAGCGCTCCCGTCATTTTTCGGCATTTTTTCTAAAAAAAATGCCGAGGCCGGCCTAAAGCCCAATCGTGGCCGGCCTTTCATTTTTGTAATATTCTTGTAGAGATTGGATTGTGAATTCCTTGGCGTTGGCTGACTCGATCCCGTTGACTGCCGCCCATGCGCCTTGGAGGGTGGTGATGCAAGGAACGTTATGCAAAATCGCTGCTGCGCGGATCGCCCGCATATCGGATTGACTTCGTTTGCCCGAAGGCGTGTTGATAATGAGATTTATCTCATTTTTCTTAATCAATGTCAACAGATTGTTTTTGCCTTCGCCGTGTTTGTCAATCATCTCGACTCCAACCCCGTTCGAGGAAAGGACCTTCGCCGTTCCTTTGGTCGCAACGAGCTTGAAATTCATGTCGCACAGCTTCTTGGCCAAGAAAACAATGTTGCGCTTGTCAAAATCATTGACGCTGACAAAAATTGTTCCGCGCCGGGGCAAAGACTGGTTGGCACAAATCTGGCTTTTGGCAAAGGCCGCACCAAAGGTCATATCAATCCCCATGACCTCTCCGGTTGATTTCATCTCGGGCCCAAGCACAATATCCACGCCGGAAAAACGCGAAAATGGCAGGACGGATTCCTTGACCGAAACATGTTTGATGTCCTCCACGGGCGGCAGATAAAAATCATCCAGGGTTTTGCCCACCATCATTTGCGCGGCATATTTGGCCAAAGGAATGCCGCAGGCCTTGCTGACAAAGGGAACGGTCCGGGACGCGCGCGGATTGACTTCCAGAACAAAGATCTTGCTGCCTTTGACGGCAAACTGGATATTCAAAAGCCCAACGACCTTGAGTCCCAGGGCGATTTGGCAAGTGTAGTCCTTGATCTGCGCGATCAATTCCTCGCTTAAGGTGTGCGGCGGCAGGACACAGGCCGAATCTCCGGAATGAATGCCGGCGTTTTCAATATGCTCCATGATTCCGGCCACATAGGCTTTTTTTCCGTCGCAGAGCGCATCGACATCGACTTCCATGGCCTCTTCGATGAATTTATCGATGAGGATGGGATGTCCCCGGGAGACATCATGCGCCTCTTCAATAAAAGAGAACAGCGATTCTTTATCATAAACAATGCGCATGGCCCGGCCGCCAAGGACAAACGAGGGCCGGGCCAGAACCGGAAAGCCGATCCGGTTGGCAATCGCAATAGCCTCTTCGGCATTATGCGCACTTCCGTTTTCTGGTTGGCTCAATCCCAATTTTTCAATGAAGGCGGCAAATAATTTGCGGTTCTCCGCCAGATCAATCGAATCGACACTCGTTCCGATGATCGGGACCTTGGCCTCATGCAATCGCCGGGCAAGATTGAGCGGGGTCTGTCCCCCAAACTGGACGATGAGTCCTTGCGGTCTTTCGACCTCGACGATGTTCATGACATCTTCGAACGTCAAGGGTTCGAAATACAGGCGATCGGAGGTATCATAATCCGTCGAGACAGTTTCCGGGTTGGAATTGACCATAATCGTTTCATATCCAAGCTCACGCAAGGCAAACGCGGCGTGGCAGCAACAATAATCGAATTCAATTCCCTGACCGATACGGTTCGGGCCTCCGCCCAAGATCATAATTTTCTTACGCGGAGTCGGGCTCTGACGATCCAGCCGTTCGTTGGTGATGAGGGCCTCATCCTCTGTTTCATACGTCGAATAATAATACGGCGTGTAAGCTTCAAATTCCGCCGCGCAGGTATCGACGACTTTAAAAGTCGCATCAATCCCCAGTTCTTTGCGCAGCGCGGCCACGGTATCTTCTTTGGTCTTCATGATGACCGCCAGCTGAGCGTCGCTAAATCCATACTCCTTTGCTTGCTGCAATAAATCCGGCGGAATATTTTTTTCATTCCGATACGCCTTCACCAATTCTTGTTCCAAATCAATGATCTGGGCGATGTGACCGATGAACCAGGGATCAATGCGGCTCAACTGACAAATTTTTTCAATCGACCAACCCTTTTGCAGGGCATATTTGATATAAAAAATTCGCGAGGCGTTGGGTTCTTTGAGCCGAAGCTCGATTTTTTCTTCGGGAATGGAATGAAAATCCTGTTTATTATCAAGACCCGTATGACCGATTTCCAAACCGCGCAAGGCTTTTTGCAACGCCTCTTTGAATGTGCGGCCAATCGCCATAGTTTCTCCGACGGACTTCATCGATACGCCCAAAATATCTTTGGCCTCAGGGAATTTTTCAAAGGTGAAGCGCGGGGCCTTCACCACACAGTAATCAATGGTCGGTTCAAAGGACGCCGGGGTTTCTTTGGTGATATCATTCTGAATTTCGTCGAGCGAATAACCCACCGCCAGTTTGGCAGCGAATTTGGCGATGGGAAAACCCGTGGCCTTGGAGGCCAGCGCCGAGGAGCGCGACACGCGCGGATTCATTTCAATCACAACCATTCGTCCATTGGCGGGATTAACGGCAAACTGAATATTGCTTCCGCCGGTTTCGACGCCAATTTCACGGATGAGCGCGAGCGCTGCATTGCGCATGGCCTGATATTCTTTATCCGACAAGGTTTGAGCCGGAGCCACCGTGATGCTGTCCCCGGTATGCACGCCCATCGGATCAAGATTTTCAATCGAACAGACGATGACCACATTGTCCTTGTTGTCGCGCATGACCTCCAATTCGAATTCTTTCCAGCCTTCGATCGATTCCTCGACGAGGACTTCATGGATCAGGCTGCTTTCAATGCCTAGCGAGGAAATGCGTTCCAGATCTTCAACATTAGTGGCAATGCCGCCGCCGGTTCCGCCCAGAGTGTAACTGGGTCGGATGATGACCGGAAATCCAATTTTCTTCGCTTCTTGTCGCGCCTCTTCCACGCTATGGGCAAAGGAGCTGCGCGGGACATCGAGCCCGATCTTAAGAACGACGTTTTTAAAACATTCCCGATCTTCCGCCTTCTTGATGACGTCATAGGTCGCGCCGATCATCTTGACATGATATTTTTCCAGAACCCCTCGCTCACAGAGCTGCATGGCGATATTGAGCGCGGTCTGGCCGCCGAGCGTGGGTAAAATGGCGTCGGGCTGTTCTTTCTTGATAATCTGCTCGACAAATTCCGGCGTCAATGGCTCGATGTAGGTGTGGTCGGCGATTTCCGGATCGGTCATGATCGTCGCCGGATTGGAATTGACCAACACAATTTCAAAGCCTTCCTCCTTAAGCGCCTTGCAGGCCTGGGTCCCGGAATAATCGAATTCACAGGCCTGACCGATGACAATCGGCCCGCTTCCGATGAGGAGGATTTTTTTGATGTCGGTTCGTTTAGGCATCGCTTAACGTGGGACGTTGGACGTTCGCTCGCTAGGGCGAAAGACGCGGTTGATGTAATTCACAAAAAGATTCCACCTTTTTTTCCATCGTGGAAAGCATGGCAAAAATATGCTCGTATTTTTCATCTAAATTGACTTCACGGGGAATTTTCATCGTCGGGGGTTACAAATTACCGCGACGATTCACGCTTCACGAAGGACGCCACGTCTTAGCACCTCGTATCTCGCGAAGCGTATCTCATCTTACCGGTTATCCGGCAATCTGGTAATTCGGAAATGATGACCCGGGTATCCGGATTCCCATTTCCGACGTCCCACGTCCAAACGACCTTGCGCTCTAGCGAGGAGTGAACGTCCTACGTCCCACGTTTATGAAGCTCCATCATCTCAATAAACTGCCTAAACAAATACTGCGCATCCTCAGGACCCGGCGCGCTTTCCGGATGGTATTGAATGGAGAACATCGGGAATTTCTTGTGCCGCAGGCCCTCGACGGTATGGTCATTGAGATTAACATGCGTAATTTCCACATCAGCCGAATTAAGGCTTTTGAGGTCCACACAAAATCCGTGATTCTGAGAAGTGATGCCGATGCGGTTGGCCGGCATGTCGAGAACGGGATGGTTAGCCCCATGATGACCAAATTTCAATTTATAGGTCGAGCCGCCCAACGCCAATCCCAAAATCTGATGCCCTAGGCAAATGCCAAAGACCGGAACTTTGCCCAAGGCCTGCTGCACCGTCTCGATGACATACGTCACGACCGCGGGATCGCCTGGACCATTGGACAAAAATAATCCGTCGGGATTAATGCTAAGAATTTCTTTTAAACTGGCCGTGGCCGGAAAGACATGAATTTCACAGCCTAGACTCGCGAGGATTCGGAGAATATTGAATTTAATACCGCAATCGATCGCAGCCACCCGAAAATGCATCGTTCCCTGCGCCGGCCAGACGTATTTCTCTTGGGTCGTGACGCTTTTGACCCAGTCATAACCGACCATATCCGGGACCGCCTTCATTTTTTCCGCCAGTGATTGCGGATCAAAATCTTCCGTCGAAATAAGACCCTTCATCGCGCCAAACAAACGCAAATGCCGGGTGAGGGCGCGGGTATCGACTCCCTCGACGGCCATAATCTTATTTTCGTTCAAATAGTCGATGAGGCTTTTGGTGGCGCGGAAATTAGAATGGTGACGACAAAATTCCTTGACGACAAAGGCCTTAACATGGATCTTTTTAGATTCGATATCTTCGGAATTGATGCCGTAATTCCCAATCAAGGGATAGGTCATGACCACGATTTGCCCGGCATAGGAAGGATCGGTGAGAACTTCTTGATAGCCGGACATGGAGGTATTAAAGACAACTTCTCCGGCGGTCTCACTGGTTGTCGCTAATGACTTTCCGATGAAGGATTTGCCATCTTGCAGATACAGAATCGCTTTTTTCATGTGAAGCACCTACGGAGGGCGTTAACCGTCAGGCAAAAAGAAGGGGATTTTATAAAACCCAGGCGGTTAGGGAAGAAAAACTTCCAGGCCCCCAGCACTATAACATTGGGCAATCTTTTGTCAAGCCTTATCAAAGTGAAAATCTTCCCAATATTCTATTTTTCAAAACTAAATCCCTTTTTCAGCCACTGGTTTACCCTGGCCTGAGCGAATTCTTTCTTTTTCGGTTTTTCGGTCGGCGATTGTCAGCATGATGATCATGGCGATAATCCAAATAAACATGAGGATCGTTGGAACAGCAAAAAAAACCGCCAGCGCCAGCATTTTGTCTTTTTTCAAGGCAAACAGTGTGCCCGCGATCCAACCCACGACCCCGACAATGATCAAACCTAGCATAATCTGATTGCTCATAGATTTTCTTTTAGGCAAACTCAAACCACGCCTGTCTCATTTCTATTTTTTACGAATTCTTCTATGACCCGGCGACATTGGCCCGTCGGGCATTTTCGATATCCGAGTGAAAGTCGCCGCCAGATGATATCCTCGGCCTTTTGAGCCATTTCCACGTTCAAGGCATATACAATCTGCGCCTTAATTTCCATCCCACAGTCGCAAATCGATTCTTTGAGGTGGGAATCTTTTTGAATAAAGTCCAGAACGTTTCGATACCGGATCCCGTATCGATCCATTAAGGATTGAACCACGGCCGGGGAAAGACCGTAAGAATGAGCGACTTCGGCCGCTTGTTCCTTGATGGGACCGCTCCCATACAAAGGGTAATCCATTTTTCTGGATAAAGGCTGTTTGAATATCTTCTCCAATGTCTCCAGCGCCATAACCCGATAGGTGGTGTATTTCCCTCCGGCCAGGTAAACGATCCCGCCAAAACTTTCAAAGATGAGATGCTTCCGAGAAATCGCGGAAGGGTGCCCTTCTTCCCACACGAGGGGCCTTAACCCGGCAAAGGTGGTGATGATCTTGGCGCGCTCAAAATTGACATCCGGAAAAACCCGGGAGGATTCGCCAAGCAAGTATTCGATATCTTCCGACGAGGGCTTTACACTGTCCGGACTGGCGGAAAAATCAGTGTCGGTCGTTCCGATGAGGGAATGACCCATCCAAGGAATGATAAAAAAAACGCGGTTGTCCTGCCGGGATGGAATGAGTAATGCCCGTCGGGAAATCTGGCCTTCATAAACAATATGAACCCCTTTGGTCGTACGCACGCGCGGCCTGGCCTGAGGGTGTTCCAAAGTCAATAATTCATTGGTCCAGGGGCCAACCGCGCACACGATCTTCTTTGCCTTGATGAAAAATGTTTGGCCGCTCAGGGTATCCCGCGCCTTGACGCCCGTGGCCTTGCCATTCTCCTTGACAAAGCCGGTTGATTCGACATAGTTCGCGACGATAGCGCCTTGGGTCCGGGCACAAAGAATGTTTTCCAAAACCAACCGCGCATCATCCATCTGCGCGTCATAATAAATGACGCCGCCTTTTAATCCGGCCTTTTTTAATCCGGGTTCCAGCTGCAAGACCTCGTCGATCTTAAGGCTGCGATGCGGTCGAATCTTGTGGTTAAAACTCAAAAAGTCATATAAAAAAACGCCCAGCTTTAGCATCCATCCTGGACGGGCATCGTCTTCATAAATGGGAATCAAAAATTCGAGAGGTTTAACCAAGTGCGGCGCACTTTTCAATTGGATGGAACGTTCACGCAGGGACTCGAAGACCAAATCGAATTCGCCGTGTTCCAGATAACGAATGCCGCCGTGGATGAGTTTGGTGGATTTGCTCGAGGTGCCGCTGCCAAAGTCATTTTTTTCAATAAGCGCAATCCTTTTGCCCATGCCCGCGGCCAAGTTCGCGATCGCGGCCCCATTGATCCCGCCGCCGATGATCAGAAGATCGAATGCGCCATTGTATAACGACGATATATCTCTTGGCATAACAATCTGACTCCCCGGGGAGTTTTCATCGTCGGGGGCGACAAAACTTCCTCCTCAACAATCTACGGGAGTAAGGACTTCTTCACGGCTCTCTGCCAGCCTGCGTACAAGGCGTTCTTTTTTGCCGCCGGCATGGACGGATGAAAAACGCGTTCGGTTTCAAAAAGTTTTTGCAAATCGCTTTTGCCCTGCCAAAGGCCAGCGGTGACCCCGGCCAAAAAGGCCGCGCCCTGCGCGGTTGATTCCACGGTCTTGGGCCGGCGGATCCGGCAGTCCAAGATATCGGCCTGAAACTGCATGAGGAAATTGTTTTTGCAGGCGCCGCCGTCGACATTGAGCTGCCGCAAATTTTTCCCGGATTCTTTTTGCAGGAGAGAAAAAACATCCTTTGTTTGGTAAGCGATGGATTCCAGGGCCGCGCGGATGATGTGACGGACATTTGCTCCCCGAGTCAAGCCGCAGATCAGGCCGCGGGCTTGCGAATTCCAATAAGGCGCACCCAAACCAGTAAAAGCTGGAACAAAATAAACGCCTTGGGTATCGGACAATCCCTTGATCGCGGATTCACTATCGGCCGATTTTTGAATGACCTTGAGTTCATCGCGCAGCCATTGGATGACTGCCCCGGCGATGAAGACCGCACCTTCCAGGGCATAAACCGGTTGGCCGCGATCATCGCAGGCCAAGGTTGATAACAAACCATTTTGGGAGTAGATGAGTTTCTGGCCTGTATTCAAAACTAAAAAGCATCCGGTACCATAAGTATTTTTAACGCTGCCGGCTTCAAAGCAGCCCTGTCCGTAAAGCGCCGCCTGCTGGTCGCCCATCACCGCGGCAATGGGAATTCCCGACGGCAAACCCGCGACGCCGGCGGCGGTCTTGCCGAAGACGCTGCCGGAATGGCGTACCTGCGGCAAGACCGCCGCCGGCACCTTCAATAATTTCAAGATCTCCTCGTCCCATTGGAACTTGCGGATATCAAAAAGCATGGTCCGCGAGGCATTGGTCATATCGGTCGCGTGGGACTGACCCCCGGTCAATTTCCAAATGAGCCAGCTGTCGATTGTCCCAAAACACAATTCGCCTTTTTGGGCCCGCACCCGCGCTCCTCTAACATGATCCAAAATCCATTGGATCTTTGTTCCGGAAAAATACGGATCGAGGACCAATCCCGTTTTTTTTCGAATCAGCCCGGCGTACGGTTTTAATCCGGGGCTCTGACACATCGAAGCGGTCCGTCGGCATTGCCAGACAATGGCTCGATGAATGGGACGAGAAGTCCTTCGATCCCACACGACAGTCGTCTCGCGTTGATTGGTGATGCCGATAGCCACAATCATTTGGGGGGAAATTTTTGCGGCGCGGATGGCGTTCTTAACGACATTCTCACATGAGCGCCAAATTTCTTCGGCATCATGTTCCACCCATCCGGGCTGTGGATAATATTGGGGGAATTCCTGATAACTGCTGGAAATGATTTGTCCGCGGCGGTCAAAAATAAAGGCCCGCGAGCCGGTCGTTCCCTGGTCAAGGGCTAGAATATATTGATTTTTCATAGAACGAGCCCAGAATCAATGATGAAATTATTGAATTGTCCTCGTCTTTATTTTTCTTTATAACCGATTCTTTTCAACTGGTATTGATCTCCGGAAAAATAACGATTCAAACTCTCCAGATTAGACATGGCTTCCTTTATAAAATTTTGCAATTCCTGGGTCGAGGCCGTCAAAACCATTTGCGGTGCATAGTCTCCCTCGGACACACGGTCATTGTTAATAATTTTAAAAGCGAGGTCGATTTTTCCAGAATTCAATTCGTCTTGCAGAAGGGTATCACTCAATAAATTTAAGGTCAACCGAAAGGCCTGGACGAGGAAATGGATCTCGACTGGCTTAGACGGTTGCTGTTTCGAATTCCTTGTATCGCCCTTTAAAATGAGTTCCATGCTATGTCCGTCTAATTCTTTAAAAATGAACGTCGGAGGATTTTGGGTTCGATCAGGATCTGGCAAAAGCGAAACTTTCCTCAACCCTTTGAATAGGAAATCTCTTCATAAATGCCCCAGCCGCCCCGCGGCCTGGGTCCCACCAAAAGCTCGAATGGGGCTGCATAATCCTTGTGCTGCCAGTGACGGGTGGCGTTGATGCGCACCTTGTCGCCTTCCATCCCATACGTCACATCCGAATAGTTGACATCTTCCATATTCGCTGCCGCCGCTGGCATGGTCACCGCCAACCGATCCGTATATTCATCCTTCGTTAGGAGAAATGCTCCTTTTTTTCCGTCAGGGTAAATGCGGATATTTTTGATGACTGCCTCGTCGGCATAAAGGTCGACGATGTCCGGTTCGAAGACGGCTTCCAATTGGATGTAGCGATGGAACAGGCGTTTTGCTTCTTCAATAGGGGTTTGCGGCGCATTTTCCGCAATCGCAGGAAGGGCCCAAAAAATGAATAGGAATAAAAATGAAAGAAGAAAATTTTCCCAGACACGAAACCGGATCCCATCGCGCATCGCGATCATTCCCTTTTTCCTATGGCAATCCTAGACGCTGGCGGTTTTGCCGGTATTGCTCCTGTCCCAAGAATCGGTGCGCGAGTTGATCGGGGTTCTCCCCATTGTCGAAATCATATTCCAAGATGGCGACCAGCGTCATAATTTTATCAAAGGGATTACTCAACAACGGCGGGCTTTCCGCGGCCATGGCGTCAATCATGCCCACATAAAAAGTCGGCGGCTTTCTTATTTTGGTCCCTTGCCGGGCAAAAAAATCCACATAATGCGCCACGGTCATGACCTTGGCCTCGGGATCGGCAATAAGCATCCAGGCCTCGCTGGTTGTCTCGAATTGTTTCCATAACTCATTGATATCGACGACGTCCTCTATTTCCGATTCATCGACCCGGGGGGCGGCCTGGGGAGGGGCCTGTTGCCATTGCCTTTGCTGCATCTGCTGCTGAAGAAGTTTTTGCTGTTGTCCGGCGACCGCCTGTTTCTGTTTGGTCGCGGCGACTGCTCCGCCGGCCAGGATTTCGCCAGCGTAACCTAACATAAAAAATAAAACCATAAAAAAATTTATTGGTTTCATCAATGACCCACCGCCTGGGCATCCGGATAACCGGATGCCCTATGAACTAGGGATAGATTTTACGTCGACCGATCGAAAAAAAATATGAACCAATTCATTATAACAAAACCTCCGCAGAAAAAAGCGAAAATGTCACCGGTTTGCTGATAAAAAGTCTGGCTCTGTGTCACATAGGGAGTAAAAACTGCAAATCCGGCCTCATTGAGGCCTAAACCATTGTGCTCTTTGGAGTCAATCCATCCGTGCGGATCCACGGCGAACGTCCATCCGGAATTCGTCGCCTGCACGATCCAAAGGCGATTCTCCACGGCGCGCATGATGGCTCCCTGAGCATGCAGCAGAAGAGCCTCGGGTCGCTTGAACCAGGCATCATTAATCATGACAATGCCAACCTCTGCCCCTTGTTGCGTGAGCGATCGCCAAAGTTGAGGATAAAGACTTTCAGAACAAATCCCCACGGCTAATTTTATTAATAGATCTTTCCTCAAAATCACCCTCTGTTGCCGGATGGAAAAAATCCCAAGACCTGTGCCCGAATGAAAACCAATGCCTTTGAAAGCAAAAATCTGCCGAAAAAAAGGAAAAAACTTGACCTGAGGTGCATATTCGCTAAAAGGAATCAGATTCCTTTTCCGATAGATATTCAAAACCACGCTCCGCTTATTCAAAAGCACGGCACTATTATAATAGTGGCCCGCTTCCTTGATCGCCGCTCCGACGAGGAGATGAGTCCCGATTTGCTGGGTGATCGCTCCGACCCGTTCCCGCAATTCAAAGTCCTTAAGAAAATCGTCGGGGATAGCGGTTTCTGGCCAGACAACCAAATCCGGCCGCTCCGTCTTTAGGCACATTTGGGTCAGATGGATGTGCTGTGCGATCACCTCTGACAAAAGCTCTTTTTGCCATTTGACTTGTGGGTCGATATTCGGCTGAATGCAGCAGATTTTATAAAAATGGGGGGGGCTTTCTCCAAACGATCGAGTCAGCGAATGGACCGCATCAAAAGACAAAACCGTCAACAAGGCCAACGCGGCTGTGGCATAAAAATACGGTAAAACCCGACGACCGGCTGAAGCAGGAACAGCATGTTCTTTCCATCGCAGGTTAAGAGCCCGAAATAAACAGTAATTGAAGGTGATCAAAACAAAGGAAATTCCGTAGGATCCGGTTCGGTCAGCGATTTGGACGCTGAAGGGGAAAAATGCCTGAGAATATCCAATGGTCCAGGAAAATCCGCCCAGATACCACGAACGAAAAAACTCCGTCACCACCCAGAGCGCGCCCGGATAAAAGAGATCGGCAATCCAGACCCCGACGAAAAAAAAATATTCTTTCCATCCCCGCCTTTCCCGCGCTGGCCAGGGCAGAATTTGAGTCCGAAAAAAAAGGCAGAATAAAATCGGCTGCAGGGCAAACAAACCAACCAAGGCCAGAAAGCCCATGACATTGAGCTCGAGAATCCAATTCCACAGTAAGGCAAACGCGGCCCAGCCAAAAAGTACACCCACCTTGAAATGATTCAACCGTGAATGGCCCGAAAAAATTTTTTCTCGATTCGTTTTTATCCATGAGCGGAAATTTTTTGGTTGACCCCTCGGAAAGATCTTTTCTCTATAAGGGCCATTCTCCAGACTCCAAAAAAGTGGCAGGGCAAAAATCCAGGCCAATGGCCAGAATCCAAAAGGATGGATAACATTGGGGAATGATAAATAAAGAAGAAAAGCGGAACAAACACTCAACGCGGCGTTCCGGAAAAAATTTGTAGGCATACGCCGTGTATCTTAAAGGAACTTGGCTGGCTTTTCCAGAAGCGTTTTACCCCGCCTGAAACGCAAAATCTCTTCGAGATTTTACCCGGCGGCCCTTCGGGCGGATTTTGCTTTGCAAAATCCGGGTTTAACAAAGTGGCCAGATGATCACCGTCGGAGGGAAACGGAAAGCTGATCATCTTTGGCCCAGGAAGCTCGGAGGTTTTATTTTCTGAAAGAAGGTGAAGGTTCCATCGGTTTGGCAGCGGAAGACATCAGGGCCGCAGATTCAACCAGGCGAATGAATTCCGCTCGGTAGCCCTGAGGATCTTCACCGCGAGCAGCCCGGGCGCGCTGCAAAATCTGTTCGTAAGATGCATTGTGTCTGTAGGGTGATTCGCGCAGGAGCAAACCGAATTCTGCCACGCCAGAGGCAAATTGAAAATTGGCCGACGGGGCTCGAGACTTCGGATCCTTGGCCTGAACCGCCCTGGTTATCAAATGACTTTGATTCTCATCCGGCTTTTTATAACGGAGCTTAATCGTGAGGAGTTCCTGGCTGTCGATGATTTTTACAGGCTGGGGCGTTTCGATTCGCTGGTATTTGAGCGGGTCAACACTGGCGAAATTTTCGGAAGAATGAGTATCGACGATTTCATACAACGCCGTCACGCTGTGACCCGCGCCCATGTCTCCGGCGTCTTTCATGTCGTTATTAAAATCTTCTTTGGCTAAGCCACGGTCCTCAAACCCAAGCAAACGATAGGCCTTGACCTGGCCGGGGTTAAATTCAATCTGAATCTTGACGTCCTTGGCAATCGTTAACAACGTGCCGCCGAGTTGCTGGACAAAAACTTTCTGGCCTTCCAGGATATTATCGATGTAACCATAATTGCCGTTGCCATGATCGGCGAGTTTTTCCATCTTGGAATCTTTGTAGTTCCCGGTCCCGAAACCCAGGACACTCAAAAAAATCCCTTCGTTGCGCTTCGATTCGATGAGATTGATCAACTCATCGTCACTACTGACCCCGACATTAAAATCTCCATCGGTCGCAAGAATAATCCGATTGTTACCGCCGGAAATAAAATGTTCCGCCGCTAAACGGTAGGCGAGCTTGATTCCCTCCCCGCCGGCAGTCGAGCCACCGGCATAAAGGGCATCGATCGCGGACAAAATCTTTTCCTTATCGCTGCCAGCCGTCGGCGGCAGGGCCACTCCGGCCGCGCCGGCATAGGTCACGATCGTAACACGATCACTGTCGCGCAGTTGATTCACTAAAAGTTTGAACGCAGATTTAAGCAGAGGCAATTTTTTGGTTTCATCCATAGAACCGGAGACATCAATAAGAAAAATGAGATTGGCTGGCGGCAAACGGTCCACGTCCACATTCTTTCCCTGCAGGCCGATGAGGACCAGATTGTGCTGGGGATTCCAGGGACAGGGCGCTACCTCTGTTGTGATCGTCAGGGGATCCTCCCCTTCGGGCTGAGGGTAATCGTAATGAAAATAATTAATCATCTCCTCGATGCGCACGGCATTCTTGGGCGGCAATTGCCCCGCAGAAATGAACCGGCGGACATTGGTATAGGAAGCCGTGTCCACGTCGATCGAAAATGTCGATAAGGGATTACTGTTCGCTTCCAAAAAATTATTCTCCACGATCTGATCGTACTGTTCTGTATTGGCAGGATACGAAGGCACGGGATATCGGACTAAATCCGACGAGGGCGCAGGTGCAGGCGGGCAAGGCGCAATCACGCAGGAATAAATCCTTCGCGATCGTGATAAGACATCTTGCGGCATGGCCTCACCTAACTCATTATTGTTTTGGGAGCCATCCTCGGTGGACATCGCTGATTTGGATTGTCTTTCCTCCAGTGCACCCATCCGATCAAATTCACCACCACTCGGCATCAAGCCTCCAGCAGGCATCGGCTGATCAGCTCTTAAATCGGCCCTTATTTCCTTGTAACCATGTTGCGGCAAGGGTTTCATTGATCGATCCCTGCGACCATTTTCCTCATCCGATGCCAGGGGTTGTTCCTGGTCCCTAGATTCTTGTTCCGGTGATACAAACGCCCGCTTATCCCTGGAGCCTCCTTGGCCGCTGGTTAAACCCTCAAAGGATTGGGAGGAAGATTTTTCTGCGACTTTCGCTAGCTCCATTCGACCCTCGGAAGGCAATATGGGAATCGGTTGGCTCGCCGGTGCGGAAGTTTCCACCGAAACCGTATCTTCGGTTTGCATCTTTTGTTTGGACGAAATCCCTTCCTTTTTATTTTCAGAAATTTTTGATTTCTCGCGCTCGGCGGCCTCATCGGCTTTTACAAAATTTTTGGAGGGCTCATGATGAAGAGGCTTAGTGCGGGCGGCCACCTGTATCCTCGTTTTATTCCGTGCCTGCAGGTTCCTTTGAGTCTGCCACTGGAGGAAGCCAAACACCGCCACTAAAAGAGCCAAAACACTGACGCTTAACCCCATCGTGAACCACGGGCCTCGATGCAAGGGTCTCTGAGAAATTTTATCCTGTTCCCATTTCTTTTGAATCTTCTGCTCCAAATCCGGCGAAAGTTCCTCATCCGGCCACAACGTTAAGGTCGCAAAAATTTTTTTCAACTGGCGAAAATAACTCTGACAGGAAGAACAGGAAACCAGATGCTCTTCGACGATTTTCTTTTCTTGAGGCGATACCTCTTGATCGCTATAGGCGCACAGCAATTGTCGTAAATTTTCATGATCAATCATGGCGTTCCTCCTTCAGGAAGGCCGGGACCCCTGTGCGTAAGCCCTCCCGGGCGCGAAAGATCAAGACCTTGACCTTGTCCAAGGAACATCCCAGTACCGTCGAGATTTGCGCATAGCTCAGCTGATGATATTCCCGTAGGATCAGCGCTTCTTTTTGTTCGTCGGGCAATTGCACAATGGCCATCCGGATATATTTGGCCAGCTCCTGCCGGTCCAATTCTTCCACGACCTCTTCCCCGCTGGAATCTGTAATCTCCCATTCCTGCCATTCATCGGTTTCATTCTTAGACCATAAGGACAGCAATTTTTTTCGCTGCCGAATTTTGCTAATGCAGCTATTGTGCGCCACCGTATACAGCCACGTGGAAAATTTTGCCCGGGGATCAAAACGGTATCGCTTGCCAAACACAGCCAGGAAGACTTCGCCTACGATATCTTCGGCATCGGCACGGTTGCCCAAAAATCTTAAAGCGTAATTGAAAATGGGCATTTTGTAGCGGGAAAAGATCATACTCAGGGCCTCTTGGTTCCCTTCGGAATATTCCCTCATCAGATCTTCGTCGGGTTTATCCATCCGTCCTTGGTCTCCATCCCTTTAACGCCTGAAAGGAAGAAAAGTTACAACCATTGGGCAGGCCGCGCAAGTCATACAAAAAGAAGAATAAAAAATTTTTAAGGAGCAAAACAGGGTCTGGGCGAAGATAAGCCTTTAACTCAATTTCTTTATAGCGTCACGCAATTCTTCTGGCGTGGCGGATTCGTGGGATTCAATGACCTTGATGGCCGCCCGGCGGATGAAAGGCATAATCCGATCGAGATCGAAATCTCCGGCAAAGGGGGCCAGATGATCTCTCAAGCCGCGGACTCCATGGATGTGCATTCCATACAAATGCCCGCTATACCGATTCAGATAATCGAGGTGTTTGGCCAGCCCCAGGCGTTCATTGACCTCGGCGTGTCCGTTGTCGTGCCAATAGACCAGACCCTGGGAAGCAAAACGCTGCAGGAAAAACTCCACCTCATCGACATTCGGAATCTCGTGGGGATAATAGCGGGTTTCCAATCCGATCTTGATAGCTTTTTCTGCAGCGTAAGGAAGAATTTCTTTGAAACTTTCCTCGATGGCCATGAGATAGGGTTCGGCTTTTTGTTTGCGCTTTTGGCGAAAATCTTCTCGCCAATGGATGAATTCCTCCGTCGCAGTCTTTCCTTCCTGATAAAGCTTGATGAGATTTCGTTCCGGTTCGCCCTCGAGCATAATGGTGCCCGCGTGAATGACCAGGACCTTGGCCCGGATACGGTCGGCGGTATCAATGGATTTCTTCGTCCAAAAAATTGCTTTTTCTCGTTCCTGTGGATCAAGGGCAGAAAGAAAATGCAGGTTAGAGACATGCCGGCCGGGTTGGCCGTCATCCGGACAAGGACAATAATTATGGACACTCGAAACCTTTAAAGGAATTTTGGGGAGAAAGGACATCAGTTGTTCTAGGCGATCGGCGGGAAAATTGTAGCCCAGCTCAACGTACTCGAAACCCAGCTGCTTGATGTCATTCAAAAGCTGACGCGGATCGGTTTGCCGTTGGGAATTCCAGGCCGTGGAGAGTGATAACATATTGAACTAAAACGGCAAAATGAAAATAAATTACAGGTTATCCGGCAATCTGGTCATCACCGAAATGCCGGCCCGGATATCAGGATTTCCCTTTCCGGATCTGCGGTTGACCGGATTGCCGTTTGGTAACTCAATGACTCCCGGGGAATTTTTGTCGTCGGGGTTCACAAAACTCCCCGATCCCTCAATAGATATTTTTCTTGACCCTGCCCGTGGAAAGAACCCGCGGACCCTTCTTTTTAGCCGGTTCTTTTTTCTCCGGTGTTGCGGCGGCCGCCGGGACAGGTTTGGATGTTGTCAAATCCGGAGGCTTGGGTAAAGGATTGTCCTTCGGGGGGGGTTCCTTGCGAGCAGGATTTTCATTTTGCAATTCTGCATCCTGTTTACGGATTCGGTCGGTGAGCTCCTTCATGGACTCATTTTCCCGCTGCAATTGATCTTTCTGGATAGAGGCCTTTTGCCGCGGCGTCAATTCCTCCGGCGGGCCCTGACGCCTTAAATGCAAAGCCTCTTCGCGGTCTTTAAGCAAATCAATCTTCTGTTTGTATTCCTCCAGCATTTTGCTGCGCTCGGCGATGGCCTCATCCATGAGGCGAGCCTTGGCGGCCGTATCTTCCGGCGAATTTCCCAACCGATTGAGTTTCTCTAAAAGATCCTTCTCGAAGGCGGCTTTCTTCCGGTTATAATTTTCAATCACCTTGTTGGACTCTGCGCGGATCTCCTTAAGCCTCGTCGTGTATTCCTCGATGGTAAGAAGAGAAGGGGCTGCCTGGTTGGCGGCGGGGGCCGCTTCCTTGTCCTTGGCATTGGATCCCAAAGCCAAAAGACAGGACGAGTCAACAATCGAAGGTTCCGTCATGGAATGGAATCTTTGCGGCAGGCTGGCTGTGCTTAAAACCTCGGCGAGATTATTTTCCGCCAGGGCTTGCTGGGTCATGTGCCCGGAAAGAAGAAATGTGACCATAAAAATCTTGCTCAGCATAATGTTCCTTTCGCGAATCATTACTTGCGTCTACTGCCTTTCTCCAAATCTTGCAATTGATTATTGAGAATCGGGCGACCCGCAGCCGTCGAAGACACACTTTTTTCATCGACCGCCTTCATCTGCTGTAAGGTCAAAAGGGCTCGTTTAAAATCTTCCTCGTCGCGTTTCTGTTGAAAAATCACGGCGCTGCGCTCAATGGCCTTCTGTGCCGTCTCTTGATCTCCCGCCAGGCCGTAACACAGCCCCAATAGATAAAAGGCTTGGCCATTATCGGGCTGAACCCTCACCACATTTTCAAAGCTCGCGATGGCGCCCTTGATATTATTGGTCCGCATATAAACCTCGCCGAGGATGAAATGAGGTTCGGGATCGTTGGGGTTTTGCTTAACCGCTTGATTGAAGGCCATGATGGCCCGAGAAAAATCTTTTTGATTAAGGAACTGGACTCCCTGTTTAACCAGGCTTCCTTGGGAAGATCCCACGAGGGTACTGGCGCCGAGTTGGGGACTGGATTGAGACGAACGGGATTCGTTCTTTGAGCCGCATCCGACGAGCAGAAAAACAACCGCGATAAAGATAAAAAAATTTTTCATACTTTGCCCCCTTGGGTAATGTGCTCTTATATGGAAACCTTACTGGCTTGTGCCAATAAATATTGATGAACCCCCTCGGCGGCGGCGCGCCCTTCGGCTATGGCCCAGACCACGAGCGATTGGCCTCTGGCCATATCTCCGGCGGCAAAGACCCCTGGAACCGAAGTCATTTTTGCAAGGTTCGTTTTGACATTGCCGCGGCCATCCAATTCCACACCGAGTTCTTCCAGCAATCCCTTTTTGACCGGACCTGTAAAACCTAAAGCCAACAAAACCATATCGACATCGACGACAAAATCGGATTCCGGAATCCCTTGGAAAGACGACCGTCCGGTCATTGGATCTTTCGGAGCGTATTCCAGACGAACGGCGTGCAATTTTTTTAGCTTCCCATGCTCACCGCTGAATTTTTTGGTCAGGATGCCATAATCCTGCTCGACGCCCTCTTCGTGCGAGGTCGATTTTCTTTGAATGAACGCCCAGTTAGGCCAAGGATTATCCGCGGCTCTTTCTTTGGGAGGTTGGGGCAGAAGCTCATATTGTTTGACCCAGATGGCACCTTGGCGATTGGCAGTGCCTAAACAGTCAGAACCAGTATCTCCGCCTCCTAAAATAATAACCCCTTTTCCCTCGGCCGTCACGCTCAATTTGCGATCGATCGCCTGTCCTTGATTGCGTCGGTTCTGTTGAGGCAAATAGAACATCGCCTGATAAATTCCTTCGAGTTCCCGTCCAGGAATCGGTAAATCGCGCGGCTCTTCGGCCCCGCCGCACAAGACCAGCGCATCAAAATTTTTCTGCAATTCTTTTGCGGAGACATCGACGCCCACATTAACCTTATTTTTGAAGGCAACACCTTCAGCCTGCATGCGATTCAATCGTCGCTGTATCACCCATTTTTCCAATTTAAAATCCGGGATGCCCAGCCACAACAATCCGCCGAAATATTCGTTCTTTTCGTAAACGGTGACCTTATGTCCGAGCTTATTGAGTTGATCGGCGCAGGCGAGCCCCGCCGGGCCAGAACCGATGACCGCAGTTTTCTTGCCTGTGCGGATTTTCGGAGGCCTTGGCTTGATCCAATTGTTCTCATAGGCCTTTTCAATGATGGATAGTTCAATATTTTTGATCGTGACAGCGGGTTGATTGATACTCAGAACGCAGGAATTCTCACACGGGGCTGGACAAATACGGCCGGTAAACTCTGGAAAGTTGTTGGTCTTATGCAGCCTTTCGATGGCCTCTTGCCAACGGTCGTTGTAAACCAGATCGTTCCAATCCGGAATGATGTTGCCGATGGGACACCCGGATTGGCAAAAGGGAACCCCGCAATCCATGCAGCGTCCGCCCTGGCGCCTCAATTCCTCGACGGGCATGGGCAGATAAAATTCTTTCCAATGTTTCAAACGCTGCGGGATTGGCTGTTTGGCGAAATCCTTGCGTTCCCATTTCATGAATCCTTTGACGTCACCCATTCCCTAATCCATTTTTAAACACTGGCCTTTTAAACTTTCTTATCCCGCGAGCTCATCGTTTTATATGCTCCGTTAACGCCATCTCGACTTGAAGTTCTTTGCGTCCACCGAAGAGTTTTGCTGCATCGAGGGATTCAATGCCCACCGCTTTGCCCGAGGCATCATAATCAACAATAATGCCTTCGGCAATCTCATCACTTTCCTCAATTTTTGCTTTTCTTAATCGAAGATATAAAGCGTCGGCCTTGGGATCATAACTCATTTTCATATTTTATTCCTTCTCATAAATCATCTGCAAATCCCCCCTTAAATCCGCACACCCGTTACCAGCACTTCCTCAAGAAAACTTGCCGGAGTTGCCGACTTAATTTCCTTTTCTGTGTAGCCCTTCGCCTCAATTGGCCTCATGATTCTTGCCGCGGCCATCCCCAAAATTTCGAGTCTTTCTCTTAGATTCAATTTCGCAAAATCGTTCGAGATGACGACCAAATCGATGTCGCTATCCCTTCTTGGATTTCCTTTTGTGAAGGATCCAAATAAAATTACGCGCTCTACATGAATACCCAAATCGAAAAGTACTTTTTTATATTCCCTAATTATTTCTTTAATCTTTTGTCTTGTTTTAGACATTGAATGATCTCCTGTGTTTTGTCTAAATATTTTCCAGCAATTATCTTTGGATAACTTGAAACTAACTTTGACAAATCTTCCGGATATCTGGTCACAATACTGACGTTATTGATCATACCCAGAAAATCTAACAACTCTTTGGATAATTGGATTTTTCCTTGATCTAATAAGTAAATTAGGTCGTGGGTTTTAGGTGGGATTTTCTTAGTCTCGGCAGAAACAAAGGCTTTTAAAAGTTTTTCCAGGGCCAAATGACACATGAATATGACATACACATACCGCCCTGTTTTCAACATTCGGTCGGCGGTCGTTAAATCATATTCCACCATCGCCAACCAGTTTTTTATTTCCTTGTTCACTAATTAAACCTTTACCTTTTCCCCATTCTGTGTTGCGATTTTTGCGGCCTCTTCCAAAACCCGGCGGTAATCCTGCGGGTAAACTTTGACAAATTGGGCGACGGTCCTCTCCCAGTCCCGCAGCAACCCTTGAGCCACCGTACTTTTGGTATAACGCGCATGATTTTCCAAAAGCGTGCGCACCTCGACCAAGTCCTCGGGTTCCGTCAACTTAACCAAATCCACCATTCCCTTATTGCAGCGTTGAGAAAAAGTACCGTCTTTATCCAAAACATACGCGAGGCCTCCGCTCATCCCGGCGGCAAAATTACGCCCCGTCGGACCAATGACGACCACGCGTCCGCCGGTCATATATTCGCAGCCATGATCGCCAATGCCTTCCACCACCGCCCTGGCGCCGCTATTGCGCACGGCAAAACGTTCGCCGGCAAGCCCGCGCAGATACACTTCTCCCAACACCGCCCCGTAAAGCACGACATTGCCCACCAAAATATTTTCTTCGGGAACGAACGTGGCATTTCTCGGCGGATAAACAATAATTCTGCCTCCAGAAAGCCCCTTCCCTAAATAATCGTTGGCATCGCCTTCCAGGGTGAGTGTCACACCATTGGCCAAGAACGCACCAAAGCTCTGTCCGGCGGAACCAGTGAATTTGATCTCAATCGTATCCTCTGGCAAACCGGCGAGGCCATACCGGCGCGCGATCTGCGACGACAGCATTGTGCCCACCGTCCGATTGGTATTTCTGATCGCCATCTCGAATTGAACCGGCCCTTTCCCTTCAATGGCGTCTTTGCATCGACCAATGAGTTCATGATCGAGGGCTTTTTCCAATCCATGATCCTGACGACTCACGTGACGGACGGCGACATGAGGAGGAACATCTGGTTTATGAAGAATATTGGTCAGGTCCAATCCTTTGGCTTTCCAATGATCAACCAACTCCTGCGTCTCCAGCATATCGACCCTGCCGATGAGCTCTGCGAATTTCCGAAATCCCAATTCCGCCATAATCTCCCGGCATTCCTCGGCGATGTAGGTGAAAAAATTCACCACGTATTCCGGTTTCCCGTCAAATTTTTTGCGCAGTTCGGGATCCTGGGTTGCAATGCCCACCGAGCACGTATTCAAATGGCATTTGCGTAAAAGAATACAACCCAATGAAACCAAGGCCGCCGTCGAGAATCCAAACTCGTCGGCCCCCAGCATCGCGGCAATGACCACATCGCGGCCCGTCTTTAATTGGCCATCGGTCTGCACGCGAATGCGGCCCCGCAGATCGTTCATCACCAACACTTGCTGGGTTTCGGCGATGCCCAATTCCATAGGAAGCCCCGCATGTTTGATTGAGGTTTGCGGAGATGCGCCGGTTCCCCCTTCGTATCCACTGATCAAAACATGATCGGATTTTCCTTTAGAAACACCGGCGGCAACCGTGCCCACGCCAATCTCCGAGACCAGCTTGACGCTCACATCGGCCTTCGGGTTGGAATTTTTTAAATCATGAATCAACTGCGCCAGATCTTCAATCGAATAAATATCGTGATGCGGCGGCGGAGAAATGAGCTGCACTCCCGGCATCGTGTGCCGGGTTTTGGCAATTTCCTTACTGACTTTGTGCCCCGGTAGTTGACCGCCTTCGCCGGGTTTGGCGCCTTGGGCCATTTTGATTTGCAATTGATCAGCATTAACCAGATATTCAATCGTCACGCCAAAACGTCCTTGAGCCACTTGCTTGATCCGGCTGCGGCGCCAGTCGCCGTTGGGATCTTTTCTGAAACGTTCGGCATCTTCGCCGCCCTCGCCGGTATTCGAAAATCCGCCGAGGCGGTTCATGGCAATGGCCAGGGTCTCGTGGGTTTCCTTGGAAATAGAACCATAGCTCATGGCTCCGGTCGCGAAACGTTTGACGATCTCTGAGCCAGGCTCAACGTCTTCCAACGGCACCGGGGTTCCCTTTTTAAAACGCAAAAGCCCCCGGATGCTGGCCAAATTTTTCGTTTGCGAATTCACCAGCTCCGCATACTTCTTATAAATCTGATAGTCGCCGCTTCGAACCGCGTGCTGCAACATTCCGATTGTTTGCGGATTGAATTGATGATGTTCACCATCGCGCCGCCAATAGTAATCGCCTCCTTCATCCAACATGTTTTCATCCTCGTTTTGGGAAGGATAGGCCTTGGCGTGCCGGCGCAACACCTCCTCGGCGAGGGTTTCGATTCCGATTCCGCCGATCCGCGAAGGAGTCGCGGTAAAATATTGGTCAATCAATTCCTGGCCCAATCCGACCGCCTCAAAAATTTGCGCCCCGCAGTAGGAATGGATGGTGGAAATGCCCATTTTGGAAATGATTTTAAATAAACCTTTTCTCGCCGCCTTGATGAAATTCTTTTGAGCCTCTTTCATCGTGATCTCCAGCGGAAAATAGGCTTGTTTGATCTGATGCTCGATCGTTTCAAAGACAAGATAGGGATTGATCACGTTGGCGCCATAACCAATGAGGACCGCAAAATGGTGCATCTCGCGGGCTTCTCCGGTTTCGATCACGAGACTCACTTTCGTGCGAGTGCCTTTGCGGATCAAATGGTGATGCAATCCGGAGCATGCCAGCAAAGAAGGAATCGGGGCATTCTGCTCATTGAGGCTCCGGTCCGAAAGAATCAAAATAGAATAACCTCCTTCAATCGCTTGATCAGCCTGCTCACATAATCGCTGTAAGGATTTTTCCAGGCCGGCGGCGCCTTCTGCCGCTACGAAAATAATGGGCAATGTCGTTGAGCGCAAGCCTTCCTGATTGATGTGCCGGATCTTTTCTAATTCTTCGTTAGTGACAACCGGATGCGAAACCCGCAAACGGTGGGCATGCTCGGGGGTTTCATCCAAAAGATTGCACTCGGCGCCCAGCATGACGTCTTCGGCCATGATGACCTCTTCGCGGATCGCATCAATGGGAGGGTTCGTGACCTGAGCAAAGAGCTGTTTGAAATAATTGAATAACGGTTGCGCCCGGTAAGAGAGAATCGCCAACGGCGTATCGGTCCCCATGGATCCAACGGCCTCTTCTCCATTGATGACCATCGGGCTAATGAGAAGTTTAAAATCTTCCAGCGTATAGCCAAAGGCTCTTTGCCGGGCCAACAGGGTTTTTTCGTTGAGACCTTGAGCCTTTTTGTTTTCCGGGAGACTTTTCAATTCGACAAGCTTTTCCTTAAGCCACTGTCCGTAAGGTTGACGTGTGCTGTAATCGTGCTTGAGTTCTTTGTCGTCGATGATACGTCCTTCCTTGATGTCAATCAAAAACATCTTTCCCGGCTCCAGGCGTCCTTTTTTCAAAACGTTTTCCGGCGGAATAGGCAACACTCCGGTTTCCGAGGCCATGACCACCATATCGTCTTTCGTGACCAGATACCGCGACGGACGCAGGCCATTGCGGTCGAGCACGGCGCCAATATAACGTCCATCGCAAAACGCAATGGAGGCCGGCCCGTCCCAGGGCTCCATTAAACACGAATGGTATTCATAAAAAGCCTTTTTCTCCTCGGGCATGCTCTCATGTCCGCTCCACGCCTCCGGAATCATCATCATAATCGCGTGCGGCAGGGAACGGCCGCTTAAGACCAGCATCTCAAGCACATTATCGAAGGTCGCCGTATCCGAACCATGCGGAACGACGATCGGCAAAACTTTTTTAATATCCTTACCAAAGGCCTTGCAGGAAAATTGTGCTTCGCGGGCGTGCATCCAATTGATGTTACCCCTCAAGGTATTGATCTCACCGTTATGGGCGATCATCCGATAGGGATGAGCCAGCGCCCAGGTGGGAAACGTATTCGTGCTATAACGAGAATGAATCATGGCCATGGCCGACACCATCGTCGGATCAGCCAAGTCCGCGAAGAACCGGTCCAGCTGTTCGGCCATCAACTGCCCTTTATAAACGAGCGTGCGGCTCGACAAGCTGCAAAAGTAATAATAATTGCGCTGCCCCAGCGTCGAGGCCTGGACCTTGTTATAAAGGCGTTTGCGGATGACATACAGTTTCTGTTCAAATCGATCGGCGGGCGTGTTCTTTCCGCGGCCGATAAAAATCTGCTTGAATTCCGGCATCACCGAACGGGCAACCTGGCCAATCTTGGTCGGATCATGCGGCACCTCCCGCCAGCCAAGGAATTTTTGGCCTTCTTCATGCACCAGATGTTCAGTCCACTGCTCAATCATATTTCGGTCGCCGGGATCCGGCGGCAAAAAGACAATCCCAGCCCCATAATCGCCTTCTTTGGGCAGATTCAGGTTAAGCCTGGCCGACTCTTTTCTAAAAAAGGCATCCGGCATTTGGATCATAATCCCGGCCCCATCACCCGTCTGCGGATCACAGCCGCACGCGCCCCGGTGTGTCAAATTTTCCAAAATCTGGATGGAATTGCGGATGATTTCATGCGATTTATTTCCTTTGATGTTGACAATAAATCCAACCCCGCAACTGTCATGCTCAAAGGCCGGATGATACAGTCCCTGCGGTGCCGGTAAACCCGCAACTGTTTGCGACCGGACAGGTTTTATTTTGGCTAAAAAACTTTTAGATTTTTTATTCATGCTTAAATTTCCCGGTAGGGATATTAAATTTTTTTATCTTGGCACGCAAGGTGTTCCGGTTAATCCCCAAGAGCTTGGCCGCTAAGATCTGATTGCCATGGCAACGCTGCAAAGCCTTTTCGATCAAGATCTTTTCCGTCTCGCCAATCACCGACCGATAGATCTGGCCACTGGCCGAGGCAAAAACCGATTCGATTTCCTGCACCCAATTGTCTGTGTGAATCCAATCCATTGTACTAATTTTCAGTGAATCTTCAACGGAAAATTCGGGCACGGCTCATGGTCACCAGAGTCCCAGGGCTCCAGCGACCCAGAAACTGGAACTCTGGGGGCCTGGGGCGCTGGGCACTCTTAAAACTCTTTATACTTATTCGTAATCGGCAGCCGCCAGTCCTTACCAAAGGCTCGCGGAGATATTTTCACCCCCGGCGCGGCCTGGCGCCTTTTGTATTCACTGCGATCAACCATCTGGATCACCTTCTTCACCGTCGCTGCATCCTTGAATTCCTTCACCAAATGCGCGAAGGAATGATGTTGTTCCACATAACCCTTCAATATTCCATCGAGCAGAGGATACGGCGGCAGGGTGTCCTGATCGGTTTGCCGATGGCGCAATTCCGCGGTGGGCGCCCGGTCGAAAACCGAGGCCGGAATAATTTCGCGGCCGGCCGATGCATTTTTAAATCGACAAAGCTCGTAGACCTTGGTCTTGGGAACATCCTTGATGACACAAAAGCCGCCCGACATATCACCATAAAGGGTGCAATAACCCACGGCGATTTCGCTTTTATTTCCCGTCGTCAGGACCAGCCATCCAAATTTATTGGAAAGGGCCATCAAGAGATTCCCCCGGATGCGCGCCTGAAGATTTTCTTCCGCTAAATCAAAAGGTCTTTCGCCAAAGGGCTCCTTGAGAAGTTCCAGGTAAGAATCAAAAATGCCGTCGATGGGGATCGCATAGAGCTTGAGGTTAAAATTCTGTGCCAGCGTTTTGGCGTCGGCACGCGTGCCCACCGAGGAAAAGCGGGAAGGCATGGTCACACCAATGATATTGTCTTCGCCAATGGCATCAATGGCCAATGCCGCCACGAGCGCCGAGTCAATTCCACCGCTTAAACCAACGACGGCTTTTTGAAATGCGTTTTTGCGAATGTAATCCCGTGTACCCAAAACCAAGGCTTTATAAACACTTTCCGTCGGACCAAGCGATTGATGCAATGGCGATTCCAAAGGAGGCTTATTCGTTTCATTTTTCTTCCACGGCAAAAAAATCGTCTTGGCGGATTTTTTTTGACCGGAGGCTTCAATGTCAGTGACAATAAGATCTTCTTCAAACTCCTTTCCTTGCGCCATCCATCGTCCTTTGGGATCAACGATCAAACTGGCGCCGTCAAAAACCAATTCATCCTGACCTCCAACGATATTGGCATAACAAATATAAGCCCCGGTTTCCCGCGCCCTGGCTTTGAGTAACTTTTTTCGAATCTCGAGTTTGCCTTCGTGATAAGGAGAGGCCGAGATATTGATCAACAAGCGAGCGCCCTTTTTTGCCTGGCGCAAATAAAGACCATCATCGGCCCAGATATCTTCACAGATATTGAGGCCGAACGTGGTTTGACCCAGCGCAAATACAAATTCATTTCGACCGGGCGTGAAATAACGTTTCTCGTCGAACACGCCATAATTCGGCAATTGCTCTTTATGGCAAACCGCGAATCGTTTGCCTCCATAAATAACCGCCGCGGCGTTGTACATCTGACCTTTTTTATCCTGGTCAACAAAACCGATCATCGCGGTAAGATTCAGAACTCTTGGTTCAATGGATCGTAAGGCTCGAAGATTATCTCGGACAAAATTTTCTTTATAAAGCAAATCCTCCGGCGGATAGCCGCACAGGGACAATTCCGGAAAGACGACGAGATCCGCAGCCTTTGCTCTGGCTGCTTCGATATACTCAACGATCTTTTTGGCATTGCCGTTCAAATCGCCAACCGTCGGATTGATCTGGGCAAGAGCTATACGTGGCATGGATTTGTGAGTGTGAGTTTATTCAATAGGCTTATCGCCGTATTCAAACAGTTTCCATCCCGACTGCTGCGTTTTGACGAAACGCAGATAAGAACTATTTGTTCGTAATAGGTAAATATCCGGTGCATCCTGGCGGACAGAGAGGACCTCGGCGCTAAATCCCGATTGCGCGAAAGAAAGATTGATGTCAGTGCCGTATTCTTCCTTGTCTTTGGCGCGGGGTTCTGCGGTGATTTTGACCGTATCCCCTAAGATAAATTCCTGAATCGCCTTGGAATCACCAGAGCGGAACGATTGGACCAATTGATGGTAAGCCTCACTGAGATCCTGCGGTTCCTGGGCCTCATTCTGCACGAGCGCCAGATCTTCGGCGGCAAAAGCAACCGGGGTCAATGTCAAGATTACGGCCAAGGCCCATCCAAATCCTGGAAAAATTGTTTTCATGCTGTTCTCCTTTCATCCGATCATTAAATCACCCAATAGAATTAATTTTATCTTACTTGAATCCTCGGCCCATCCATAAAATGAAGACCGGGATAACAAGCCCTCCCAAAAGCCATAACCATACAACGATTGGCCGGACCATTTTCAAGGCCATCAACACTCCTAAAAGCGTGGTCACCGCAAATCCAATCGTCATCATGAAGATAAAGTACCGGAATAATTTCGAGGACTTCGGACGAACATCACCCGTCGGGAATCGCTGTTCTGTGTGCACCTCGGAAAGAACCGCTAAGGCCTTCGGCGCTTTATAACTGCCGTCCTTTTTGGAACGGTGCATATCAAATGTCTGCCAACAACCACTCACCGCAAAAAAAAGCAAAAGCGGAGTAAAAAAGCAACCCAAACAAAGATGCCAAGTCCGCAGAGTTTTAAGATTCATGGGAAACATAAACGCGCTGATGTCAGCAAAAAAAGGATCAGGCTTAAGAACATCGTCGCTTTAAATACCGGAACGTGCTGTTTTCGATATCCCCAAAGCGAGGCCAAAAATGCCGCCACCGTGAAGATATTGGATCCCATGATAAAAATAAAGGCGACGATAAAATTCTTCCCTGAAGGTGCGCTCAAAAAATTATTAATCGTCGAATCCCGCGAATAATCGCCCCAAAAACTGCCAACGAGGGATAAAATCGCCGCGAGAAGAAAAATCAAACTGACAATGAGCTTCGGAATCATGGGATTACTGACCAACGCATAAATAATAGTTCTCGTCTTATTGTCATAATCTGTTGCCTGAACTGGGGTGCGAGTCAAGAGACCGGCCTGCCTAATTATTGGGCAGAAATTTAAAAAAAAATTTATTTATTCAATCTTTTCCATCATCAACTTCTCAAAATTCCGATAAACCGTCTTTGCCTGACGATTAAAAATATCCTTTTTCTGATCATACGTCTCCAGCATTTGCTTGGCCTTATTTTGTTTTTCCCTATCGTTACTTTTGAAATACGACCGGCACCAACTCTCGATCATCCCCCGGGTGATTTCGACATGAAATTGAAGGCCATAGGCATTGCCTCCGACTTTAAAGGCCTGGTTCGGACACGCCGGTGCGGTCGCAAGCCGTTCTCCTTGGCCAGGAATGCTAAACATATCCTCGTGCCAATGATAGACCTCCATGGTTTTATCGAGGCCAGCAAACAAAGGATCGGATTTCTCGATGAAAACTTTAAACCACCCGACTTCTTTCATCGGGGATTTAACGACGGGGGCCTGACAGGCCTTCGCTAACAATTGCGCCCCCAAACAGATTCCTAAATAAGGGATTTTTTCTTTTAAAACGTTCTGAATAAAAATATTTTCTGCTTTGAGCCAAGGATATTGATCTTCTTCATACACATTCATGGGGCCCCCCATGACAATCACGGCTGCAACATTGGATAATTCCGACACAAGGGCTTCGCCACGGCCAAGATCAATATGCTTCGGCTTATAGGCGCGTTCCTGAAAATATTCTCCCAGAGTTCCGGGGCCTTCGATATCGATGTGTTTGAGGATAAGAATCATATCGCTTATGGCGTATATTGCACCCGCCACGGAAATTGATCAGCTATCACAAATATCTTCTCACAATATTTTAGCGCAAGATCCCATATTTCCAAGGTCTCAAATCTGAACATCGTCTTCTCCCATTTTTTCAACGGTCATACGCATAAGCCATACGCTATATGTCATAAAAAGCCGAGGTCCTAAGAAAAAAGGCTCAAGGGTGTATGGGAGAACGCCCCTGAGCCCATTATTCAACCGATCAAATAGATTTTAATTCATCAAAAGCATTTCTGCATAAGAAGGCAACGCCCATTTTTCCGCCGGGACCAGGCCTTCCAATGCGTCGATGGAATTGCGCAGCGTCAGCATAGCGGCGTTGGTTTTGGCCGCATCGTGCTTGGCGGTCGCCGCTTCCAAGGACTCTGTATTGGTGATGGCCGCCTCCGTCAGCAGCGTGACTTCTTTCAGCAATTGCTTCGTTTTGGTGGTTTTAGCCGCGGTTCCGATGGCCTTGATCGTTTCCGCCAATTCCTTGGCGAAGGCTAAGGCCGCTGGGATGATCTGCGTACGGGCCATCGTTGCGGCGCAATTTCCCTCCAATTGCACGGTTGTTTCATAGGCATGCTTGTAAATTTCCCGACGGGAAGCAAGCTCCCGAGGATTCAGGACGCCGTGCCTTTCAAAAAGACGGATCATTTTTTCTTCTTTTAAAACCTCCAATGACTCCGGAGTGGATTTCAGATTCGGAAGTCCTCTTTTCTTTGCCTCTGCATGCCACTCATCGGTGTAATTATCGCCGTTAAAAATGACGCGTTTGTGTTTCTTGATAATATCCTGAAGAACTTTTTGCAAGGCATGATTGAAATCCTTCTTCGCGGCCACCTCTTTCTCTAGCTGCGTGCAGATTTCATCCAGGGCTTGCGCCACAATCGTATTCAAGACCACATTGGGACCGGCCGGGCTCATGTTGGAGCCAACCGCGCGGAACTCAAACTTCGCTCCAGTAAAGGCAAAGGGCGAGGTCCGGTTGCGGTCGGTGGCATCGCGCGGCAGGACGGGTAAAGAATCCACGCCGATTTCAATAACGCCGCCTTCTTTGGAATGCTTGGCGGTTCCTTTCTCGATCTGTTCAATGATATCGGTCAATTGATCGCCTAAGAAAATCGAAATAATCGCCGGCGGCGCTTCATTAGCCCCCAGACGATGATCATTGCCGGCGGTGGCAACCGAACAGCGCAACAAATTCGCGTATTCATCCACGGCCTTGATGACGGCACACAAGATCGCCAGGAATTTCGCATTATCATGCGGGGTTTTGCCCGGATACAGCCAATTTTTTCCGTCGGGTCCGACAATCGCCCAGTTATTGTGTTTGCCCGAACCATTGACCCCGGCAAAAGGCTTTTCGTGCAACAAACACACCAGCCCGTGTTTGTCAGCGAGTTGGCGCATCACTTCCATGCCAATCATGTTGTGATCGACGGCCAGATTGAGTTCTTCAAAAACCGGCGCAATTTCGTATTGGGCCGGCGAGACTTCGTTATGCCTGGTTTTTGCCGGAATTCCCAATTTCCAAAGCGTCCGATCCAGATCCTCCATGAAGGCGAGCACCCTTGGCTTGATGGCACCGAAATAATGATCTTCCTGCTGCTGGTGTTTGGCGGGTTTTCGTCCGAACAGGGTTCGACCGGTTTGTACTAAATCCAGACGGGCCTGATAGTAAGATTTATCAATGAGGAAATATTCCTGCTCCGGACCCAAGGTTGCGTAGGCCCGTTTGCCTTTGGTGTCAATTCCGAAGAGCCGGGCAAGGCGACAAACCTGTTTCGATAAAGCCGCCATCGAGCGAAGCAAGGGCGTCTTTTTGTCCAGGGCTTCTCCATGATAACCGCAGAAAATCGTCGGAATGCACAGAGTCGCGCCCTCCGGCCCTTCCTTAATAAAGGCGGGGCTGGTCGGATCCCAGGCCGTATAACCGCGGGCCTCGAAGGTCGCGCGCAAACCGCCGGAGGGAAAGCTGGAGGCATCCGGTTCACCTTGAATCAATTCCTTACCAGAAAACTTCAGGATGACGCCTCCTTCCGCGTCGGGAGAAATAAAGGAGTCGTGTTTTTCGGCGGTGGTGCCGGTCAAAGGCTGGAACCAATGGGTAAAATGAGTGGCCCCTTTGGCGATCGCCCATGATTTCATGGCATCGGCCACTTCGTCGGCAATACTCGGATCCAGCCGCCCGGCTTCCCGGATGGTTGCCGCCAAGGAATTGTAGGCATTTTCGGAAAGATAATTCCGCATGGTTTTCAAGCTGAATACATTTTCACCATAAAAATCAGGAATGGATTTTCCATTTGAACCGCCGACTTCCTCCAAAATGGCGCGATCAAATTCGGTGACCGTCTGCCTTCGGGTGGCTTCGCTCATGTGATTCTCCTCGCACAATAGTTTATCTAAAAAATGAACGGCTTCCGGTATCTTAAAAATTTTTCCGGGATAAAATTCCTTACAAATCAGGGTTATTTCTGGGGGGCCAGCCCAGTGGAAATCGCCGGCTGGCCCCCCATCGCTAATATTAAATAATTTTTTTACACATCGTAATACAAATGAAACTCATAAGGATGCGGACGCAAACGAATCGCATCGATTTCCACTTCATGCTTGTATTCGATCCAGGTATCGATGACATCTTCGGTAAAGACGCCACCGGCCAACAGGAAGTCGCGATCTTGGTCCAATGCGGCCAAGGCCTGCTCGAGGGAACGCGGCACGGTTTTGATTTTCTTGGCTTCTGCTTCCGGAAGGGCATAGATGTTTTTGTCAATGGGTTGACCGGGATCGATTTTATGCTTGATCCCATCCAATCCCGCCATGAGCATCGCCGAAAGCGCCAGATATGGATTACAGGAAGGATCCGGCGGACGAAATTCGATGCGCTTGGATTTTTCGCTGGCCGAATACATCGGAATCCGAACTGCGGCGGAGCGATTGCGCTGCGAATAAACCAGATTGACCGGGGCTTCATAACCCGGAACCAGGCGCTTATAAGAATTCGTCGTCGGAGCCGCAAAGGCCAAAATGGCATGGGCATGCTTGAGCAAACCGCCAATGTAATATTTGGCCAGGTCGCTTAAAAGCGCATAGCCTTTTTTGTCGAAGAAGAGATTCTTGCCGTCCTTCCATAAACTTTGATGCACATGCATGCCGGAGCCGTTATCCTTGAAAATTGGCTTGGGCATGAAGGTGGCCGACATATTGTACTTTTTGGCTGTATTCTTGATGATGTATTTATAGAGAAGCAGGTTGTCGCACATGCGCACAAGCGGACTGTAGCGGATATCGATCTCGCATTGCCCGGCGGTCGCCACTTCGTGATGGTGAACCTCGACGGGAACGCCAACCTTGCGCAGGGTCATCATGATCTCGCTGCGGATATCCTGCAGGGTATCGTGCGGCGGAACCGGGAAATAGCCTTCTTTGTAGCGCGGTTTGTATCCCAGGTTTGGATTTTCCTCGCGCCCGGTATTCCATTCTCCTTCGTTGGAATCGATGTAATAATAGCCGCTGTTTTCGGTCTGATCGAATCGGACGTCATTAAACAAAAAGAATTCGGCCTCGGGGCCCCAGTAACTGACATCCGCAATTTTGCTCGTTTTGAGATATTGCGCCGCTTTTCTGGCAATGTAACGCGGATCCCGGGAATAAGGTTTTTTTGTCAGTGGATCATAGACGTCACAAATAATGCTAACGGTCGGGTGCTGGGCGACCGGATCGATGAACGCGCTCGTCGGATCCGGCATGAGGATCATGTCGCTTTCATGAATCTTTTGGAAACCCCGGATGCTCGAACCGTCAAAACCGATCCCTTCCTCCCAGATGCCCCCCTCCTTGTCCAGATCGTCGGTGGGAATTGAAAAATGCTGCCATAATCCAGGAAGATCATTGAATTTAAAATCGACGACTTGGATTCCATTCTTTTCGATTAGCTTGGCAACATCCTTGGAATCCGCAGGATGCCCATTGTCCTCTTTTTTGGTGACGAGTGTGCTCATAGCATTCTCCCTTTGCTTATAACGAACTTTTATAACAAACTTTATAAAGATTAACGCTGTGTGCGGATTTTTTTTAACGCAGATTTTCGCGGATTGAATCCGCGACCATCCGCTGGCTATCGGCGATGATCCGCGTTAAATCTGTCTTGTGAAAAATACTCGCACATCACGTTAAAGATTAAAACCCTTTAAAAACAAATTTTCAGGAACCCAATTGAATTTTTGGGACGAATTTCATTGCCTTGAGAACTTTGATCTTCAAAGAGGCTGCGCGGGCTTTTTTTGCAAACAAAAAAAGCCCGCGCCTCCCAAACTTCCTGAACCTACCCAATCGCCAAAGGACCCTCGTCGCCAGTTCTGATCCGGATGCAGCGCGGAAGATCCACAACGAAAATTTTTCCGTCACCAATTTTTCCGGTACGGGCACCCTTAATGACGGCTTTGATCGTCCTATCGACGAAATCTTCGTTCACGGCAATATCGATTCGAATCTTGCGCAGGAGGTTTCCCGTTTCCTTGCTTCCGCGATAAAATTCATCCACGCCCTTTTGGCGGCCGTGCCCCAAACATTCGCTGACGGTAATCAGATTCACATCCTGCTCATAAAGTGCTTTTTTGACTTCCTCCAACCGGTGCGGTTGGATAATGGCCGTAATCAATTTCATCGGAGTTCTCCTTAAATAAAATGTTCGTCAAATTACTCGAGGATCGTATAAGCCCGTTCGTGATGTTGGGTCAAGTCCAGCCCCAGCACTTCTTCTTCTGGGGAAACCCTTAAGCCTACCATCACGTCGATGATCTTTAGTAATATAAACGAGCCGAACCCGGACCAGAGAATCGTTATCCCAACGGCCTTCAGTTGAATAAGCACTTGTGCAGGATTGCCGTAAAAGAAACCATCCGCGCCACCGGAG
The DNA here is from genome assembly GCA_023247725.1 of Candidatus Omnitrophota bacterium. Classification (GTDB taxonomy): domain Bacteria; phylum Omnitrophota; class Gorgyraeia; order Zapsychrales; family JAHFFX01; genus JAHFFW01. The sequence continues at coordinate 43,408 of JAHFFW010000006.1, forward strand.
TTGACCGCTTTGGTCGCGAACAATCCTGTCCCAATGGCACCCCACATTCCTCCCACACCGTGCACGCCAAAGACATCCAACGTATCGTCGTAACCGAATTTAGCCTTAATGACGCTAACCGCGAAAAAGCAAAATACGCTGACGAGGAGCCCGATCATGATTGCCCCCCTCACATCGACAAATCCCGACGCGGGGGTGATGGCAACCAGACCCGCAACCGCTCCTGTGATCACACCGAGCGTGGTGGGCTTGCCATTTTTAATCCATTCGATCACGGCCCAGCTAAGGCCCGCCGCGGCGGTCGCCACGTGAGTGACCACAAAGGCACTCGTGGCTAATCCTCCGCCTGCTGCCAGAGCACTGCCGGCATTGAACCCAAACCAGCCAAACCACAACAGACATGCCCCCAGAACCGCAAATGGTAAATTATGCGTAGACAGATGAGAGGGTCCGTGTCTCTTACCCATGACTAAACACGCCACGAGTGCGGCAACACCAGCGTTGAGATGAACGACCGTTCCACCGGCAAAATCCAGAGCCCCCATGTTACGAACATGACCACCAAAGGCCCACACCATATGACAAATCGGATCGTAGACGAAGAAAGACCAAAGGATCAGAAACAGACAATAAGCGGAAAATTTCATGCGCTCGGCGAAAGCTCCAATGGCCAAAGCCGGCGTGATGATGGCAAACATCATTTGAAATATCATGAAGGCTTGATGAGGAACGGTTGTGGCATACGGGGAGGGCTCAAAGCCAACTCCATTAAGCAAAAACCCATTGAGATTACCAATGATACCGCCGATGAAACTTTCGGATCCCTTCCCAAAAGCAAGGCTATAACCTCCCAATACCCATTGCAATGACACGATGCACAAGGCCCCGAGACACTGGATGAGAATTCCCAAAACATTCTTGCGACGAACCAAACCGCCGTAGAAAAACGCCAAACCTGGCGTCATGAGCATAACCAGCGCCGAAGAAGTCAGCACCCACGCGGTATCTCCTGTATTAATTGCGTCCATGTCCGTTCTCCTTAAGTTTGATCTTCCCTAATAATATAATGAGAATAAAACCAAGAACAACAACCGGTGTTCTCCCCCTGCCGGTAGGCTCTTGGACGCCATTGCCCAAAAAAAAATTCCCCCAACAGCCTAGACGACGGCCATTGGAGGACTTCTGTGCCCTACCTAATTCCTCGAATTCCTATCACCTTGTTGCCTCAAATTTTTTGCTCGAGGGTAAAATCGAAGACGCCAATGCCTTCAACTTTTGCCCAAGTATAATAATGCGCCTTGGACTTGTCAAGAAAATTTTCTAACGCTGACAAAGCCGAAAACATTCGCTGACAAATTTTCTTATGCGTGAATAAATTTGGAACAAAACAGACAAAAATCAAAAAACAGGATCCCGAGACTAAAGCCGATGGCAAGGCGTTCCAAACTTTTGGCCCAGGCATCGGAGTGTTCATTAGGATTGGTCATCGCCTCTATCCTCCTTACTCGTTGGTATAACAAAAAAGCCCAGCCCCAGTGTCACCCGGCGACTGAGCGTCTGCGCTTTTTTTATTTTCTAAACCCGAAGATTTAAAAAATAAACCCCACCGAAAGCGATCCCTGCTCTCCAATGGGGCGTCATTGCCCAAAACAAAAACTCTCTAACGGAATTTCCATTAGAGAGCCACGTTGCTCTTTACTTCCAGATGAATACTTCTTGATCTGGACTCCAAGGCCTCACTGTCTTGGATGAAAGGAAGTATATCGGCTGGCTCACGCGTTGTCAAGTTTTTTGTTCCTTTAAATCGGGAGCCACCTGTGACCGCTTAACCTGGTCACAAGACACCTGAAAAAAAACGAGCGGCCCTCCCTTGACCCCGTTCAAAAAACAAACGCAAGCCAAGGAGGGAGAACGGGGCCGCTCTGAACGTGGTCCATTATCTAAATTCATAAAGCATTCTGCGCTATCTCCATCGGGTGAGTGCGAGATTCGGAAGAATAAACTTCCATCGACTCTCCCGAGCTTAAAATCCCTTCTTTTAAAACTCGGGCATAGTATCCGCATCGACCAACGATGGCTTCCTTAAGACGCGGATGAATGGAATCGAGCACGTAACAGGGTCTTCGCTCTTTGGTTAATTCCAAAATGACTCCGCCGGTAAACTTTAAAACCATTCCCGGTGACATTTTCTGGACATGCAAGTCTTTGACGGTCAGATTTTCTCCAATCGTGCCAATGCCGACGGGAAATCCCTCCCGTTTCAACTCTGCCAGCAGTTCCCAGTCCTGAAGGCAAATGGCCTGCTCCGTTCGACGATGTTTTTCATGATGGTGTCCGTCGCCTTGCAATCCTTGACGAAAAATAAAAATCTCACCCATCTGCGGGCGCTTTGGAATCCCACCGGTAGAGATGCAAATCGCAACCACGGATGGTAACGTCTCTGAAATCGGCATCAAAATCCTTTCTTCAATCATGCGGCAAGCGGGTGACATTGGCGGCGCAATACTTATACGAGGGCTGCCGTGAATAGGGATCAAACGCGGCAAAGGTCAAACGGTTGGTTTCCGGATAGTGCATGGGCATAAACAGCTCTCCCGGCTTTACCGTCGGAGTCACAACGGCTTTTGCCTTGACCATTCCTCTGAGACTTGAGACATGGACCCACTGCCCTGGTTCAATTTTAAGCCGGCCGGCATCTTGAGGATTGATTTCAACGTAGGCTTCTTTCGGATAGAGCTTGCGCAGCACGGCCGATTTTCCGGTGCGGGTCTGGGTATGCCACTGGACCGACGTCCCGCGGCCGGTTAAAAGGACAAAGGGATAAAATTTGTCGGGCGGCTCCGGGACCGACCGGATGTCTTCAAAGAGGAATCTGGCTTTGCCGTCGGGATGATAAAATTTTCCATCTGCAAACAATCGGCGTTCACTATTTTGATGCAGGTTGAGGGCTTCGGCGGTCATCGACTCTGGAAACGGCCATTGGATTCCGCCAGATTCTTCGATCATCTGATAATCCCTGATTCCACTGATATCGGCCGGCGTTTGCCTTGAAATTTTTTTGAGAATTTGAAACACGGCCTCGGGTGAAGACCAATCGGTGAACATCTCGGCGCAGCCCCAGTATTGCGCAATCAATTTGAAAATATAAAAATCTGCAAGGGCGACTCCCGGGGCCGCGGCCACTTTTCGAAAAAGCCCCAGGCGTCGTTCGGAATTGATCACGGTCCCTTCTTTTTCTCCCCAGCCCGCCGCCGGCAAAACCAGATCGGCCAATTGCGCCATTTCTGTCGTCGCATACATATCTTGCACGACGAGGAAATCCAACTGGCTGATGACTTCCCGGAAATCGTGCTGATTGATCCAGGAATGAGCCGGGTTCGTGGCAATGACCCAGAGCCCTTTGATCTTGTGGACGGGGATTTGTTCCAAGATTTGATCGTAGGACAGGCTGTTCTGGGCGGGAATACAGTCGGGATTGATCTTAAGGATTTCCGCAATCTTGTGTCGGTGTTCAGGATTAAGAAAATCATAGCCGCCCAGAAGGCTGGTGGTATTGCTGAAAAGCCGCGAACCCATGGCATTGCACTGGCCGGTGATGGAATTGGCCCCGGTTCCCGGCCGGCCGATGTTGCCGGTTAAAAGCGCCAGATTAATAATGGCCTGGGCCAGGCGCACGCCTTCATGACTTTGATTGACACCCATGGTCCACCAGAACGATACCCGTTGACCGCAATGAATCAGGTCAGCCAATTCCTCAATTTCTTTGATCGCCAAACCTGTGGCGGCGCTCACCAATTCCAGCGGAAACTGGCGAACATGGTCGGTAAATTCGGAAAAGCCATTCGTGTGCCGCTCGACAAAAATCTGGTTGATCCATCCGTTGGCGATAAAAATACGGGCCAATCCATAAAACAGCGAGAGATCCGATTTAGGCGCGACGGTATAGTGATGCGTGGCCGCCATGGCTGTTTCTGTTTTCCGCGGATCAATCACGACGATTTTGGGGTGATGGCGGTTCATGAGAACCCGCTGCCACATGATGGGATGCGCGATGCAGGGATTCGCGCCAACAAAAACCAAAACATCGGATTCTTCGAAATCTTTGTAGGTAAATGGCGGGGCATCGAATCCAAAGGATTGCTTATAAGCGACGGCGGCGGTGGCCATACATTGACGCGTATTGGCGTCACCGTGCACCATTCCCATGCCGAATTTAGCCAACGCGCCCAAGAGCGCCATTTCTTCCGTGCAGAATTGTCCCGTACTTAAAAAAGCAACCCTCTCGGCCCCGTATTTGCGTTGGATGTCTTTAAATCTTCCGACGAAGATTTTGAGTGCGGTATCCCAATCGACGGCTACCAATTTTCCAAAACGATCTTTGAGCAAAGGGGTTTTGGCACGATCGGGAGCCGTGAGCGGCGTGAGCGCCTCCCAGCCTTTGGGGCAGGCCTCGCCCAGATTCACCGGATGATGACGGTTCGGCGTCAAATTGACAGCTTCACGGTTGCGCAGGTGCACGGTCAGACTGCAGCCCGTCGAGCAATAACCGCAGATGAGATTGACCGCCGCCTGTGGCATGAGCCTTTTAGGCAACTGGCCCAATCCTAACACCGAAGGTTCCAATATCAGCTCTTGAGTCAGATCGCCGTTGGTTTTGTAAAAAATATCGCGGAGTTTATCCATATTTTGTTCCGAGGGACGATCGACGACCGCTCGGCCAATAGTACGGTGGTCTCGCTAGGATGAAGGACGAGAAAATGTCTTCGTCCCTCGTCCTAGCGAACGAAGTGAGCGGTCATCCTTCATCCCTCTTTATAAAACGTCTTTCTCCAAGCCACCACCTGGCATCTTGAGCGGAACGACCGCCCGGAAAAAAAGAAACCTTTCCAAAGATTCCCCGATCAAAGAGAAACCTAAGATCGCTGCAACCAAAGCCCACGGGACTTCGGTCGTCGAAGAATTCAATTTTGCCGCCAACACCAAGGGCAAAATGACACCACCGAGCAATCCAAGAATAAAACGGGCATTCGTCACCCGGCGCAGAGGTCGGCTCATTAAAAAGGCCGTCTTCTTGAGCGCCGTCCATTCTTTTTCCCGTAAATGCCGCAAAAAAATTCCCTCGGTGAGCAATTTGCCTAACACCAACGCGGCCATCAACCGACAGACGAAAATTTCCCCAACCTTCGATGATCCGCCAAAAAATAAAAACGCCGGAAGGATCGCCGCCAATCCCAAAATCCCCGTCGTCAAAAAGAATTTCACCATCGTCTGCGGATGGTCCCAAAAAGGCCGCCGCGTGACTTTATAAACCATGATCGAACACCCAATCCCGAATAGTCCTAAAATCGCCGTTATGATCGCCAAGATTTGATTCGTCAAACCTCCCTCATGTTTCCAGGAAGCCAAAGCATAAAATGCCGTCAAAATAGCAAAAAGACCAAAAGCGATGATTTCACGGCTGAGCCACGAATGCCTTAAACCCAAAACCGCCCGAAACGCCAAGTGCGGCCGACCCAAATGAAAGATACTGACCGCCATCGCCAAGATTCCGGCGCAAAGCGCCACCAGGGCTTGTACGGCTGGTGCTAACGGATGCGAAATGATATCCGAATAGCGGTTCAAAAATAGACCTCCCGCAAATGCCCCGACGGATAACTGAGTCAAGACCAGCATGGCCACCAACGGCCAATGGCAGTGCTCGGGCTGGAGCGTATAGGAATCGACGGCCATTGTGCCGGAAGGAAATTTCTTTTGCGTCTCGTAGCGGGTTGTCGGTAACGTATAATGCGAATCCGGCGCGTCGGGGATATTGACAAAATCCGTCGGATGTTCGTAAACGGCGGCGGTCTCAACCAGCGTGATGCGAATCGCACCGTTGGGACAGGCGCGGGCGCAGGCCGGAGCCTCGCCGACATTTAAACGGCTGATGCACATGTCGCATTTGTGCACAATGCCTTTCTTTCTGTTGTACTTGGGAACATCGTAAGCACAAGTGAAGGTGCAGTACTGGCACCCGATGCATTGGTCCTCGAGATGCCGGACGACACCACTGTCTTTCTCTTTGACGTACGCATCAACCGGACAACCATTAAGGCATGCCGGGTCCAGGCAATGATGACAGGCACTCGTCACGTGCTGGATCACCGAATCGCCGTTACGCCCTCCATATAACAATCCGACCGTACGCCAGGTTTCATCTTCGGGCAATCCGTTTTCATTGTGGCAGGCGGTCACACAGGCCTTGCAGCCGGTGCAGCGATCGAGATCGACGCTAAAGGCGTATTGCTGACCCGGGCCGGGCGCGCTTTTGGGGATGAGCTCTTCATAAAAATTCATTGCCGGAATCTGTTTTAAGTCGTGCTTCATGGCAAATGCTTCAACGGCAGTCAATTCCTGCTGTTGTTGCAAATAGGTTTCAATGAGATCTGGAGACACGTGATTCTCCTTTAATAACCAATTTCCAGTAGACCAATGACCAAACAAATCCAAATGTTCAAATCACCAAAGTTCAAAACGGCTTGGCCATTTGGATTTTGGATTTTTGTGATTTGGTCATTCTTCTATAAATCAAAGGCTGAAAGTGGTCTGCACATACACAAAGTCCGCATCGTCATTGGCACCGGTTTCGGCCAGATAGTCCCCCGAGAAGAAATGCGAATATCCAACCTGGATAGCGGTGGAATTATTCAATTTGTAATCGGCCGTCAAGTCGATTTCGTCGCCAAGATGATCGTCCACAGCGGTCGTGGCCGTGCGCACGACCGATCGGGCGGCGTTATAATAAGAATCCTTGACGGTATCAAGATAAAACCGATGCCACTCGGCCTGAAGCTTCAATTTTTTATGGGGTTTGGCGCTCAGCTGATAATGAAACTGGTTGGTATTCTGCAGACTCACAAAGTCGATGAACCCATAAAAGAGGTGATTCGTCGGATAAAGATTGTCGAAGGTCTTGAGTTCATTGTCGGTGGGATCATCGTCCCCGGAACCGTAGGTGAATTCAAACGCCGCTCGAGGCTGCCATGGCAACCGGAAGGTGTAGCCAACAATCGCCACGGCCATACCCGCATTCACATCTTTACCGAGAAAATCGCCAAACTGCCGGGCTGCTTCCACTTCATAATCCCAACCGCTTTTGAATGCCTTCTTGACGCGGCCACCTACTGTGTAATCATCCACCTGCCCCGAGCCGCTGGGCCCGAAGGAAATATTCTTATCGGTTTCCCGGCGGAATAAATAATGTTCCAAAAGTGTCTCGCCGAAGGCCTTGGCCGTCACGTCATATCCCCAAAGCCGTTCCCGCGATGATCCATCGTACAAATCATCAAATTCCCGCGGACTTTTGATGGAAGTTTTATCGCCTCCGAAGAGATCGACCTGGAGATGATAAGGAACGAAATGAAAACCCATCCGGCCCCCGTCAAAGGTCTGGGCCACATTCGACCAATTGAATCCGCCGATCAACCGCTGGGCGCCAAACGAAAATTCCTGACGTCCCGGCCTAATGGAAAGCTTATTCATTTGCAGCGGTTCAAAAATAATATCGTCGGTATAATCCACATATAGCTGGCGGATATCGAAGTAATTTTCAAAGAGCGCCTTATTGACCGTATTCGATTCCCAGATTCGGGCGTCCTGACCCTGAATAAAGAATCCCAGTTCTTTGACAGGATTGTATTTGAGATTGAGGCGCGTTCGTTCCAGATGAAAGGCATCTTCATCATCGCGGGAATCGTTAAAATCAAAATTGTTCCGGTATTCCAGGCGGTAGCGGAATTCCAAATCCGTTTTCAGCTGGCTCGGCAGATATTTATTAATGACATCCCCGGCGAAAACCTCCCCGCCCAATTCCAAAAAAGCCAGGATAAACAAAAACACAGCGCTGCCCTGTCCCCAAATTTCTCGCATTGAAAGCTCCTTTCTCTCATAGACTTCATGCGTAAAATCTCCGGGAACATCGGCGCTCCCTCCAGCGTCTTTTCCTTCTACGGTTTAAGAACGACTGGCCGGCCTTCATCGGTTGATTTCATATCAACCCACGGCTGCCTTTGCACTCGTTTCTATCATGACGGTTTGAGAAACTTCTTTTGATTTCTTGTTCCTTCCTTCCAAAAAATTGTTGACCGGTCGCTTGCGGATAAACCTGCCGGACCCCCCAGCATGACATTTTCCATCGCCGTCAACCAGGGAAGCAGACTGGGCGCCTGGAAAACCACGCCGCGGTCCGGGCGCGCTTTTGGGGATCAGTTCCTCATAGAATCCCATCGCTTGGATCTGTTTGAAATCCTTCTTCATGGCGAAGACTTCCACCGCCGAGAGATCCTGATACTTTTGCAGGTATTCATTGATGAGGTTCTGCGACATATGCTATCCCGGCTTCCGTTTTAAATGCGGTTTGCTTTGAAACAATCCTGGGAAAACTCCATCCCCTTTGAACAAACTGCAGCGTTATTAAAGCCCCGAGGCCTGTGCAGGCAAAAACCAGAAAGCCAACCCCGTAGGAACCAGCCGCATCCTTAAAGAATCCAAGGACCGTTGGAAGAATAAATCCTCCCAGCCCCCCCGCGGCTCCTACAATGCCGGTAATAATGCCAATCTCCTTCCGGAATCTTAAAGGGACCAGCTGAAAAACCGAACCATTGCCCATACCCAAACAGCTCATTCCAGCAAAAATAAGAAGCGTCACTAATCCAATGGGAGGCAGGCGACTGATGCCGATCATGAAGACCGCAATGGCGCTAAAAAGGATGGAGAGCATGCGGATGCCGCCAAACTTATCGGCAAGATAGCCTCCGACGGGTCTTAAGAAACTTCCGGCAGCCACACACAGCGCGGTGAAATTACCCGCCGCTACTTTGCTCAAGCCGTACTGGTCATGAAAAAAGATTCCTAAAAAACTTGCGAGGCCCACAAACCCTCCGAACGTAATGCTGTAAAAAAAACAGAACCAGAACGTATCCGCTTCCCGCAAGACGGAAAAATAATCCGCGAGTCGTTTGGGCGCCGGCTGCTCCGGGCTCTCTTTCGCGAATATCATATAAATAGCCAACGTTAAAAGAACAGGAATGATGGCCAGGCCGAATATATTGTGCCAGCCGTAGACCTCCGCCAGCCGCGGCGCAAAAAGGCTGGCCAGAACCGTGCCGCTGTTTCCGGCTCCGGCGATCCCCAGGGCCATTCCCTGATGCCGGGGCGGATACCAACGGCTCGCCAGAGGCAACGCCACGGCAAAACTTCCACCCGCAATCCCCAAGAGGAAGCCGAAAAAAATCACCTGATGAAACGACAGAGCGAAAAGCCAAACACCTAAAAGAGGAATAAGAACAATGAGCTGGCCTAAGATCCCCGTTTTTTTGGGACCGATGTGGTCCACCAAAAGCCCCAGCGGGATTCGTACCAGCGATCCGCCCAAAAGAGGAATGGCCGCCATAAACCCTTTCTGAGTGGCCGTAAGGCCGAAATCTTTGGCGATATAAACACCGAGGACACCCATCAGGACCCAGACCATGAAACTAATATCAAAATAGAGGAACGCCGAAAAAAGAGTGGGTGGATGACCGCTTTTGGCAAAGTCTTTTAATCGCATATTAGCCTCCTCAATCAATTTCCCTTGTCATTTCTCCAGGATGATTTGCCCTTGTTCCTGTCGAATTTTGAAAACCGCAACGCATTCTCCGGCCTCACTCCCTTGACCGGTTTGAAAATCAAACTTATGCCCGTGCAGAGGGCACACCACCTTCCCGTCGCCAATCACCCCTTCCGACAGGGGACCCCCTCGATGGGGACAATGATTCTCGACGGCAAAAATTGTTCCGCTGCGGGAACGGAAGACCGCGATTTCCCGTCCGTGAACGACAAAACACCGGCCCTGCCCCACAGGGATTTGATCAACCGGGCCTAAAAGAACCTTTGAATTTTGACCAATCATGTTTCTAACCGTTGTTTTCCGCTTCGTGCAAAACCTCGATGAGGCGCGGACCTTCAAATTGATGCGGATACGCCGGAAACTCCGCTTCCTGCCATGGATCCCGATAAGCCTCGACCGCTTCCGCAATCCTTTCGTCCAGCTGGGCACAAATCCCTAACGAATCCTGCACGAGGATTCCCTTCAAGATCTCGATCCCGATCCGCTCGGCAAAGCCATAGGTTCGTTCCAGATATTTGGCATGTTCCCGGTAATACTGAATGAAGCGTCCGATATATTTGAGAACATCGTCATGGCTGTTGACGGTGCACAAAAGATCGCCTTTGCGCACCGAACTTCCGGCGGCACCGCCGACGTAAATCTCCCATTGCCCGCCTTCGATGGCGACGGCGCCAATGTCCTTGACGTAGGCCTCCGAACAATTGCGCGGACAACCGGCGGTCGCCAGTTTCATTTTGTGCGGAGATTCAATCCCCTGAAACCGCCGTTCGATCTTCTGAGCCAGGGCGATGGAGTCCCCGACGCCGTAACGGCAGAAATCCGTTCCCACGCAACTTTTGCAGGTGCGAAAGGCCTTCGTATAGGCATGGCCGCTCGGCATTCCCAGATCTTTCCAGATCGACGGCAAATCCTCTTTCCTGACGCCCAAAAGGTCGATCCGTTGCCCGCCGGTGATTTTCACCATCTTGACTTTGTATTTCATGGCGGCCTGGGCGATCCGCATCAATTCCTCGGGACTCGTCACGCCCCCATAAATCCGCGGCACGACGGAGAAGGTGCCGTCTTTTTGGATGTTGGCGTGCACGCGGTCATTGATAAAGCGCGCGTCGCGTTCATCGACGTACTCTTTAGGCCAAATGGTTTTGAGCAAGGACGCGAGACCGACTTTGCTATCGGGGTCTTCTTTGCCGCCGGCCAATTCTTGAAAAACCGCACTGACGGATTTTAATCCGCGGCTCTTGACCTCGGCGACCAGCTGGGATTTTTCGAGCGGTATCCCGGGCACATAAAAATGTTCAGATGGATCATAGGTCACCTCGCCCAGGCAAGACTCGATCAACTGCGCAATCAGTCCCCGGCAAGAACCGCAGCCTTTGCCGGCCTTGGTCTTTTTCCCAACGGCAGCCACCGTCTTGCAGTTGGCATCGAGAATCGCGTCGGTGATTTCTTTTTTGCAAACGCCATTGCAATTGCAAATCTGGGCGTTATCGGGAAGATCGGCAACGTTGATTAAGATCGCGTTTTTTACGGATCCAAAGAATAGTTCCGAGCGTTTGCTAGGAAGCCTTTCTTCGTTTAAAAACATCTGCATCAAAAGATCGCCGCCCTGCGTGTCACCCAGGAGAATGGCGCCGTAAATCCGGTCGTCGCGGATGATCAGTTTTTTATAAATCGCGCGGTTCGGTTCGCGGTAGGTCACGACCTCATCCGACGGCTGCCCTTGTTCTTTTTCACCAAGGGACAATAGCTCGACCCCCATGACCTTGAGCTTGGTCCCGGTCTTTGAACCGGTATAGGTGGCCTGAGGATTTTTTTCGGTGATCACATCCGCCAAGACCCTGGCCTGTTCCCAGATGGGATCGACCAGACCGTACAGCTTGCCGCGGTGCTCCGCGCATTCCCCCAAAACAAAAATGTCGGCGTCGCTCGTCCGCATTTGGTCATCGCAAACGATGCCTTTGTTGACGGCGATTCGAGAATTCTGGGCCACCTCCGTGATTGGACGAATGCCGGCACTGACGATGACCATATCTGTTTCCAGGGTTGTCCCGTCGGCAAACGAAAGGGAAGAAATCTGCCCGTCACGCGAGTGGATCTTGGCAGTTTTCGTCCCGGTCAAAACGCGCAGGCCCATCGATTCCATGGTTCTTCTCAATAACTGTCCTGATTCCTGATCCAGTTGGGCGGCCATCAATTGAGCGGCCGCTTCGATGACGGTCACCTCGACGTTATGGGTCAATAGACCGCGGGCCGCCTCCAATCCCAGAAGACCGCCGCCGATGACCGCGGCCTTGCGGCAATCTCGCGCGTACTGCGCAATGGCAGAGCAGTCATCGATCGTTCGGAATAAAAATGTTCCCGGGGCACCGAATCCTTCCATCGGCGGGACAAAGGGCCGCGAGCCCGTAGCGATAATCACGTGATCATAGGATTCCTCGACGATATCACTTTTAGGAAGGATGTCATCGTTATGGGCATAAGGCAATTGTCCCTGAGGGACATTCACTCCTAAAACAACCCTTCGTTCGCGATCGATCTTAAAGGCCTTGATGCCGGCATGCAGATGGATGGAATTTTCTTTGTACCAGGAAAGAGGATTGAGAAAGATTTCTTGCGGCTCTTGAGTTTGGTTGAGGACATTGCTTAATAAAATCCGGTTATAATTCCCATACGGTTCGGCTCCGAACATGGAGATATCAAATCTTCCCGGCACTCGCTTGAGGATTTCCTCGACCACACGGGCTCCGGCCGTGCCATTGCCGATCACCACCAATTTCTGCTTGAAATTTTTCATCCGCTATTCCTCAACAAAAGAGGCCTCACCCGCCGAGTTCTAAATCTGGTGCGGGTGAGGCCTCATTGCCTCTGGACAAAAAGAAGCTTCCTAAATGGCCCTGCTTCGCCAAATTGTCCTTCGACGTTTGCTCACGGTCCTTCGAACGGTCCTGAAGTAAGGTTGAAGGAGGTGCTGAGCGTCGTCGAAGGATCGGCTACGCAGGGTTTATCCGTCTGCCTGGGTCGAATCTTTGCCTTTTGTCTGGGAAAACCGACCTACCTAGCGGAGGCGGATAAAAAAAATCCCGATGGCCATGAATTCGGCTTCATCGGGCTTCTGTGTCCGTCGTTCTTCAGTGAAAAAAGATTTTTGCGACAACTCTGCCGCCAAAATCGTTTCAAATATAATTCAAGCGTAAATGTTTGTCAAGCAATCTTTTCGTTTCGATAGGAATCTCGTCGACGTTTTTGCAAAATTACTTTATTTCTTTTGCAGCTCATCCATCAGGATGATCGACTCAGCGATCTCTTTCATCGATCGGCAGGAATCCATACTTTTTTTATGAATCAATCGATAAGCGGATTCCTCCGAAAGACCATTTAAACGCATGAGGATCCCCTTGGCGCGCTCGATGAGCTTGCGGGTCGATAGCGCCTCGCGCGCCTTTAAGGCCTCTTCCATGAGCTTGGTATTCTCGACCGCAACGGCCGCCTGGTTGGCGATCATCCGCAAAGCGGCAATCTCATCCTGACTGAAGTGATGCGGAGTTTTGGTGTAAACATTGATGATACCGATGGCTTTTTCTTTCACAATCATGGGGACCGAAAGCATGGAGGTCAATTCTTCCTTGACCGCGAGGTCGCGGTACATATAGCGGACTTCCTGCCGCACATCAAAAACGGTTAAAGGGATTTTGCTGCGAATGACTTCCCCACTTAAGGAATTATTGACCCGGACATTCGGCTTGCGCTTGTATTCTTCGCTCAGGCTCTGCGTTGCCTTGATCGCGAGCTCCTCGGCTTTTTCATCAAGGAGCATGATCGAGCAGATTTTGGAGTTGAGCATCTCCGCCGTCACAACAACGATTAAATTGAGAATCTCGTCGAGATAGCGTTCGGAGGTGATCGTGTGGCTCACCTTGACCAAACTATCGAGCTGAGTGGCCTTCTTTTTGGTTTCGGCAAACAACCGCGCGTTTTCGATGACGCCGCCGACCTGTTTGGCGATGGTGTGGATGAGATTCACCATATTCGCCGGGTAGGCATGCGGTTTGCGGTGTTGAACATTGATGACTCCGATCGCCTTGCCTTGATAAATGATGGGGACAGACAAAAAAGCCTCGTAGCGATCCTCTGGCAGGACATCAAAATTCTTGAACCGCGGATCTTGATAAGCATTCTTCTTGATGGCAACCGGCTTATTCTCCTTGGCAACCCAACCGGTAATTCCCTCGCCGACCTTGAGAATCACCCGGCCGACTTCCTTTTTGTGCGGGGTTTTGGAAGCGGACAACACCAAGTTGGTCTTTTTGTCGTCGAAGAGATAGATAAAGACGGAATCGGCTTGAGTCGCGTCATTGACAATCTTTACCACTTCCTGGAGAATCCAAGGAAGATCGAGCTCGGAGCTTGTAATATCAACGATCTTGCGCAAAATTTTAATTTCCTGTCTAGAAACATTTCCGCTTTTATTGCTCGTTGCCATGTCCATCGTTACCCCTTGATCTTGGGAAGGCCAAACCACAATTGCCATTGAATCAGCACAAATAAAACCAAAAAGGTCAACGCCAGCATGAAACCAAAAAAAAACATCTGGGCCGCGAACCAGCTTGAGAAGCGCACAAACCACATGGACCCGATATCAGAGATAATGAAGACCGGAACCAAAACGGCCACCAGGCGCTTCATTTTTTCTGTGTAGCCGCTCAGCAAAAAGATGCCGAGCGTCATTCCCCAGACCCCAATCATCCAAAATAAATACTTAAACGTATGCTCAGCCAATTCCGCGGTTTCGAAGGAGCCATACCCTTGCGCAATCAAGGCAACCTGCATCCTGGTATCCAACCAGATTTCCAACAAAAGCAAGAGATAATTGAGTCCCACCAAACACAGCCAAAAACTGACGAACCATCGGGCGCTGTGAGGCCATTGGCGGATATCGGTGAACATAAAAAAACGCTTTTTGCTCGACAATGAAAATTGCTAATTCCACGGCGCTGGTTTATACTAAATCCATGACGTACGTCATCGCGATTTTAGTTTTGGCCGTTTGCTTTGGACTCCTGTGCGCAGGTCTCCTGTTTGCCCGCCGCGCCCTGCGTAAAGGCTGCTCTTTGGGTCCAGACTGTCATTGTAAAACCGAATCGACCAGGCCCACGCCCGATGAAGAGTGTGAGCACCATTGACCTTAAAATTTCCCTCGTCGAAGTTCGCCTCTTCCTAATAATCAATTCACCCTTTTTGGGGGGTGAATTGATTATTCCGTCATTAATGATCACCGTTTAACCAAACGAATCAAACGCGATCATGTCTTTAGGAACGCCCAAATGATCCAGCATTTTTTGAACCGCCTCGATCATCATGGGCGGTCCGCATAGATAATATTCGCCCTCTTCCGGCTCGGGATGATTCTTTAAATAATTCTCATAAATCGCCTGATGGATAAATCCGGTCATCCCTTTCCAATTGTCCTCGGGCAAGGCGGCCGAGAGCGCCACATTATATTTGAAATTGGAATATCTGCTTTCGATGTCGTGAAAATCCTCGGTATAAAACATCTCTCTTTTGGAACGCGCGCCGTACCAGTAACTGACCTTCCGCTTGGTTTTCAGGGTGTGAAAAAGATGAAATAAATGCGCACGCATCGGCGCCATTCCCGCACCGCCGCCGATATAAATCATTTCCCGATTTGTATCTTTAATAAAAAATTCGCCATACGGTCCGCTGAGGGTAGCTTCGTCACCGGGCTTGAGGCCAAAAATATACGAAGAGGCCTTTCCCGGCGGCAGGGTCATGTCCTTGGGGGGTGGCGTGGCGATCCGGACATTTAACATCGCAATGCCTTTTTCCGCCGGGGCATTCGCCATGGAATAGGCCCGGAACATCGGCTCATCATTCTTGCAGCGGAGGTCCCACAATTTGTATTTATCCCAATCCGGATGATATTCCTTTTCAATGACAAAATCCTTAAAGTGGACCTCAAAAGTCGGGATATCAATCTGGATGTAACCACCAGCCTTAAAATCTAAATGCTGGTCCTTGGGCAATTCCAAAATCAATTCTTTAATAAAGGTCGCGACGTTGCGGTTGGAACGAACCTTGCCGTGAAATTTTTGAATATGAAAAACCTCATCGGGGATCTTGATTTTGAGGTCATTGCGGACTTTCACCTGACAAGCCAGACGATAATGCTCCTTTTGCTGCCGGCGCGTCAATTGGCCAGTTTCCGTCGGAAGAATATTCCCCCCTCCTTCCAAAATCTGGCACTTGCACATCGCGCAAGTTCCCCCGCCGCCGCACGCGGAAGGCAAAAAAATCTTTTGATTGGCTAAGGTGAAAAGAAGGTTCGTTCCGGCCGAGACGACCAGCGGGGTGGGATCCTCATTGACAAAAATCTTGCAATCGCCGGACTTAACGACCTTGGCTTTCACAAAGGAGAGGATAACGACCAGCAACAAAATAACGGCAGTAAAAACGAGGGTACTAACAAAAACGTAGAAAACCAATGCCATGGCTAACCCTGTATCTAAATTTATTTAAACAAATTCCGGATACACGGATAACCGGCCAGCCGGATTCCCGCTTTCCGGATGACCAAATCACCGAATATCCGTTACAGCCGGATCCCGGCAAAACACATGAATCCGACGGACATTAACCCTGTCAGAAGCATCGTGATCCCCAAGCCCTTGAGCGGTCCGGGAATATTGGAATAACCGAGTTTTTTGCGGATGGCTGACATGGAAATGATCGCCAGGGCCCACCCGATTCCGGAACCGGTTCCGTAAACAAAGGATTCGGGGCCATTATAATTTCTTTGGTCCATAAAAAGCGCGCCGCCCAGGATGGCACAATTGACCGCAATCAACGGAAGAAAAATCCCCAAGGCGTTATACAACGCCGGCGAGAAGCGTTCGACGACCATCTCAGTAATTTGGGTCATGGCGGCAATGACAGCGATAAAACTGATAAAGATGAGAAAGCTCAGATCAATATTAGGCAATCCGGCCCAGGCCAGCGCCCCTTTCTTTAAAAGAAAATTCTTAATCGCCCAGCATGTCGGGGTGCAGATCGCCATGACAAAGACAACGGCACAGCCCAAGCCGATGGCGGTTTCCACCTTTTTGGAACAGGCCAGGAACGAACACATCCCCAGAAAAAAGGCGAGAAGAATATTTTCCACAAAAATGCTTTTGATCGCGAGATTGATATAATGTTCCATTTATTGACCCTCCACATAACGGCTGAGGGATCGCTGGATCCAAATGATGCATCCCAAAAGAAAAAATGCCCCCGGGGCCAAGACCAGCATGCCGTTGTTGACATATCCGGCCGCGTAAAACGCCTTCGGCACGACGGAAAATCCCAATAAGGTGCCGCTGCCAAAAATTTCCCGGATCGTTCCCAGAATGATCAAAACGCTGCTGTATCCTAAACCATTGCCAAGACCATCGAGAAAAGATTTCCACGGCGGGTTGCCCATGGCAAAGGCCTCGAGTCGCCCCATGACAATGCAATTGGTGATGATCAGGCCCACGAATACGCTCAATTGCTTGCTGACATCGTACATATATGATTTTAAAATTTGATCGATCGTAATGACCAGCGCGGACACGACCGTCAATTGCACAATAATGCGGATCTGCGGCGGAATGAAATTCCGAATGCAGGAAATGACGACATTCGACATCGCGGTCACAAACGTCAGACCAAAGGCCATAATCATCGCCGTTTTCAATTGAGTGGTCACGGCCAATGAGGAACAGATGCCCAGGATCTGAAAGGTCACGGGATTCGCATCCCACAGGCCGTCCTTGATAATCTTTTTATTTTTTTGGGAAAGCAGTGCTTCTGGCATGGAACTCCTCCTTATATTTTTAAGCTACAAAATATTATATCATTCTTTCCGTCGGTAATAATCATTCAATCTTTCCTTCACGAAATTTTTCTCACTTTGCTGAAATAAGGTTCATACAATCGCAAGGTTCGATCCAGCATTTCGGTCACACCGTTGCCGGTGATCGTGGCCGCGGTGATTCCATCGACCGCATGATTTAAGGCTTCTCCCTGCGCGTGGTTGGCGGCCTTGCCCTTGACCACGATGATCGGAGTGAGCGCTTTTTTCTCAAGGGAGTAAATCGTCTTCCCCTTAAAATTATTCTGAAACCATTCCTTTTCAATTTCAGCGCCAAGCCCTGGGGTTTCGCCGTGTTTATAAAAGGTGATGCCTCGGACCTTAACCGCATCGCCTTCTAACGCCAGATAGCCGTACAGCGTGGACCAAAGGCCTTGTCCCACGATGGGAAAGGCGTAGGAAACCACCTCTTCGTCTTCCCTATATATATAGAGGGGAAA
Source organism: Candidatus Omnitrophota bacterium (assembly GCA_023247725.1). Lineage (GTDB taxonomy): Bacteria > Omnitrophota > Gorgyraeia > Zapsychrales > JAHFFX01 > JAHFFW01. The sequence continues at coordinate 61,403 of JAHFFW010000006.1, forward strand.
GAGGCCCTCTTTTCCCTTAATGTCCTTGGGCTTGATGCCTTCGACAACATTGCCGTCTTTATCAATCACGACTTCCTCAATCTTATTTTCATAAACCTTAAGAACGTCGGGTCCTTTGGCTTGGGCTGGAATCGGTTCTTTCAAAACGACGGCCTTGAGGATATTCTTTTTGATATCCAAATCAAAATTCAATTCCTGTTTCTCCCGGAACCCTTCCGAGACCGCTGATAACAGCACTCCGCACACAATGCACACGACCGCGGCAAAACCAAACACATAGCCTGTGGAATTGATATTGAACTTCATGATTTCGAATTGGCCTTGATGGGCACGGCGCCCGCCGGCGTCAACTTTTTATTGCGTTGTTTGATATGGGCCTGCAAAACAAAATAATCAATAAGCGGCGCAAAAATATTCATCAGCAAAATCGCAAGCATAACCCCTTCGGGATAGGCGGGATTAATATCCCGGATCAAAACCGTCAAGACCCCGATCAAGATGCCATAAATCCAGCGTCCGACGTTCGTGGCGCTGCCGGAGACTGGATCGGTCGCCATAAAGACGGCCCCAAAAGCAAATCCACCCAAAGCGATGTGCCAGTGCGGCGGCAAGGCGTAAATCCCAAATGTATTTGGTCCCCGCAAAAGATAAAAAACCGTGCTCATGCCCAGGAGTCCGAGGAAGCAACCGGCGACAATCCGCCAACTCGCCACGCGTGTGATTAACAAAAACGCCAATCCCATGAGACAAGCCCATACCGAGGTTTCGCCAATCGAACCGGGAATAAATCCATTAAAAAGATTGGCCACGTGGTAACCTTGATTGGCCAGGGCTGCAATTGGATCCCCGCCACGGCCGACCTCCTTGAGAACCGCCAAGGGAGTTGCGCGGGTAAAACCGTCGACCGCGACCCAGACCACGGAACCTGACATGCTGGCCGGATAAGCAAAAAACACAAACGCGCGAGCCACCAATGCCGGATTGAAAATGTTCATCCCGGTCCCGCCGAAGATTTCTTTTCCAAAGACCACGCCGAAGGAAATCCCGACGGCGACCTGCCACAATGGAATCGTCGGTGGCAATGTTAAGGCATAAAGAATTCCGGTGACCAGAAATCCCTCATTGATTTCATGACGGCGGCTGACCGCGAAAATGACTTCCCAAAATCCACCGGCCACATAGGAAACCAGAATGATCGGTAAGACTTTTTCCAGCCCCAGCCACCAGATCTGCGCATTATGGATGGCTTGCCCTTTGGCCAAAAGAATCTGGTAGCCGGTGTTATAAATTCCCATAAGGATGGCCGGAATAAGGGCAATGACCACTAACATCATGACCCGCTTCAAATCCACCGCGTCGCGGACATGCGGTCCTTTTTTGGTGACCTTGCCGGTCGTGAGCAAAAAGGAATCCAGGGCCTCATAAACCGGATAAAATTTGGCCAAGGGTTTGCCCGTTTCGAATAAAGGGGATAGTTTGTGTAATGATTTTTCGAGTAAATTCATAATTCGCTTTGTCGCCGGGTCATAAAAGTCACCATTAATTCGATCAGTCAAAATACTTGTGACTGGCAGGCATGTGACTGGTCACGGGTCACTTTTATCCCTCTCTTTCAATCTCATCCAACCCCTGCCGGATGATTCCCCCGATATCTAATTTCGAAGGGTCAGCAAACGAGCACAACGCAAAATCCTCTTCATCACACTCTAAAATTCCTAATTTCTCCGCTTCCTCAATATCCCCGGAATAAATTGCCCGAATCAAAAAAAATGTCAGGATATCCAGAGCAACATATCGATCATAGCTGTCATTGAGCACGATGGCCCTTTCGCTGCCTTTGGCATCGGTATCCAAGGAAATTTCTTTTTCCGGAAAAAAAGAAGACAAAAATGTTTTGGAAAAACTATAAGCCTTCCATCCGGGCGTCAGCCAACCCAGAAAATGCCGTTCTCCCCCTTCGGGGATGACGGTGATTTGAGAATCATAAAATCCCAGAAAACCATTCTGGCCAGCATTGGTTCCATTGAAGACACTTCCGGAAATGTATCGCATGTCGCCTTTGAGCTTTCCGCCCATCACATCATGGATCGAGGAACCAACCAGGGTCTTGACGTAAACCCGGTTGTCGGCCCCTTCACCGGTCAAGGCCACCACGCGTTCGCCACTATAAGATCCATTTAGAAATAAAGCTGCACCCCGCAAAACATCCGGAGCCGAAATGTACCAAACGATATCGCCTTTTTTGATCGGATCAATAAAGTGAATGTGCGTACTGACATTTCCCGTCGGATGAGGTCCGGCAAAACGGTGAATCCGAACGTTCTGAGATTGGGTTAAGGCCGGACTTGTTGCCTTGTCCGAAATACACAAATGCACCTCGCCATCGGTTAAACGGCGCAGGACTTCTAATCCGGCTTGGAATAATCCTTCCTGGCCTTGCAGCAGGAAATCGAAATCTGGTGCCAATGGCTCGCTATTCATTCCTTGAACAAAAATGGATTTGGGATGATCGGAAGGATTAGCCAGCCTGGAAAACGGCCGCTGGCGAATGGCCGGCCACATCCCGCCGTCTAACAGCTGTTGAATGGCGTCGTGGCGGGCCATTTTTTTGATCTCCTCAACGGAAAATTTATGCAAACCCAGGGTTTCCTGCCGGCGGTCTGACTCGATGATGATTTGAAGGAGGACTCTTTTTTCTCCTCGGACAATGGCGATGACCTTGCCGCTAACTGGAGAAACGATTTTGATTGTGGGATTATTTTTATCGGACAAAATCGGCGACCCAACCTTAATCACATCATTTTCTTGGACGTCCAGCTTGGGTTTTAATCCGCGAAAATCGGCGAGACGAATGGCAATCCTTGCGGCAGACGCAAGTGAGATGATTTGTTTTAAAGCGGCGCCTTTAAGCTTAAGATCGCGCCCCTTTTGTAGAATGATTGTTTCCATATCAAATGAGGGGAAAAAAGGCCTGGGGTGGTAATGAAGCGCATATTAACATAGCGCCATTTTCAAAGCAATATGATTTTGGGTTCTCTAAGTGTAGACCGGCTCGAACATCAGATAAAGGTTACCGATGGGATGGAATTCTTTGAATGATGACGCTCACCGCTCCGCCCCCTCCCAGACAAACACAGGCTAGTCCTAAATCTTTTTTTAGATCCACCAGGGCATGAAGCAATGTGACGAGAATCCGCGCTCCGGCAGCACCCAAGGGATGACCCAAAGCGAGGTCACCGCCATAAATATTCATTTTATGACTGGGGATGTTCAATCTTTTTTGAGTGAAAATTGCCTGAGCGGCAAAAGCCTCGTCAATCTCAAAAAGATCGATGTCTTTCAACCTAAGCCCCGCCCTTTGCAAGCATTGTTTAATACAAGGAATGCTGGCGGTGAAAACCTTTTGCGGCTCCACACCCATGAGACTCCAGCTCACCACCCTCGCTAAGGGTTTAATTTTTAATTTTTTCACCAGTTCATCGCGGGCCAAGGCAACCAGAGCAGCGCCATCTCCTGGTGATGAAGAATTTCCGGCGGTGACAGTCCCCCCGCTCATAAAAGCTGCCGGAAGCTCGGTCAAACGTTTGCGGTTGATATGTTTTCGCAGGCGCTCATCGTAATTCAAAACCTGTCCGTGATCAATGCGCAAGGGGATGATTTCATTAAAAAATTTTTTCTTTCGTTGGGCTCGATAGGCCTTGCGGTGGCTTTGAAAAGCATAGGTATCCTGGAGCCGACGGGAAATTCCCGCCACATCAATGAGTTCTTCACATAATTCGCCCATATGCCGTTCGGACAATTGACAATAAAGTCCGTCATACTGAAGACTGGGGATAATGCCTTTTTGATCATCTTTTTCTTGCTTGGGATGAAAGATCAAATCCGGGGTTAGGGATGCGCTCTCCACACCCCCGGCGAGCACAAATTGAGAATAACCCGACAACAGCGACTGGGCCCCCAGCACCACGGAGGTTAATCCGCCGGCACAAACATGGTTGACCGTATAGGCGGCGCTACGAGCAGGCAAACCGGCCTGGATCGCCGCTTGACGGGCCAAATTCTGTCCTTGGCCCGCGCCGACGGCATTCCCGAAAATAACCTCGTCGACGATTTTACCTGATAGGCGGTTGCGGCGTAGAATTTGACGGATCAAAACGGCTCCTAAGAAGGCGCAGTCAAAATCTTTGAGGCTTTTATGCGCGCTGCCGATGGGCGTTCGCACCCCATCAATAATATAAACGAACTGGGCAGTGTTGAATTTCTCCATCAAGTTAAAGCTTTTCCAAAATCATTTTGACGTCGATGTATCTTTTGACCAGCCGGCCAGCTTCCTTAATCTTATCCTTATCGGTTTTTTCAATCTTGCAAATCAGGGATTCAACCTTACCGGCTACGGTATAAGTGTCATCGGGGCTTAAAAGAACCGGAATCCGGCTGCGTTTCAACAAATCGATGATCTTTTCATCCGGGATCATTCCCCCCGTTAGAATGATTCCAGCAATGATCAACCGCTTCCCGTGTCGGATCAAATGGGAGCTGATGGAAACCAAAATGTTGTCGATCCGATCTCCGGAGGTAATGACCAGCGCTCCATTACGCAAATACGTCATCATATTTTGGGGTTCCATGGCGGCGACGATCGTATTTTCCACATGCGCGCCGAGACTGTCTTTGCCGCAAAGGAGATCGAGATTCAACTGGTTCATAACCTGTTTGACCGTTGGAGCACTGAGGATGGGATCGACCGGAAGCACACCCAAAAGTCGAATGCCCTTATGTTTTAGCCCTACGGCCAACGTTTTTTTGATCTTATCGAATTTTTCCGGCCGGACTTTATTGATAATAACGCCCAAGACTTCCACCTTTTTGAGATCAAAAAGCGCCTTGTTGAGCATGATTTCATCGATCGATCTCCCAATCCCGCCTTGCGCGATCATGATAACTTTCGATCCCAAAAGTCTGGCCACATCGGCATTGGAAAAATCAATGACCGACCCCACGCCCGCGTGACCGGTTCCCTCCACGATGATGGCGTCGCTGTTTTTGGTTAACCGGGCGAAGGATTTTTCGATCGCTTCTTGCAGAACACTTTTATCAGGATTGAAGATGTATTTTTCCGTAAAACCACGTTCCAAGGTAATCGGACTCATCTCTTTATATCGACGCGAACAACGATAAACCTCGCCCATGAGATACGAATCCTTGTCCACATTTTGATTGCGAACCGTAATCACTTTTTGGCCGATTGGTTTCATGAATACGGTGCGCAAGCGGTGTTCTCGAAAAAATTTATAAAGACCCAAGGCCAAGGTTGTCTTTCCCGCATTTTGGTAAATGGAGGAAATGAAAATATTCTTCAATCTTTTCATAAAATCAATTGTCGACTAGGAAATGAAAGATTACTAGAAAAATATTATAGTATGTTTGGGGAGGGAATGTTACTGTTACTTTAATTTTTGCTGGATCCTTGCGGGGATTTCATCGGGGGAATCAACCACCTCCACGCCAGCGGCTCGCAAAACCTTTATTTTAGTCTCAGCGGTGGTGTCGCCGGAGGAGATGATGGCGCCGGCGTGTCCCATGCGTTTGCCCGCGGGGGCCGTCTTGCCGGCGATAAAACCTACGACGGGTTTTTTCATTGAGGAAGAAATAAACTGGGCGGCTTGCTGTTCGTCCTCTCCGCCTATCTCGCCGACCAGAACCACACCCTTCGTGTCCCGATCAGCCTCGAATAGCTTTAAGATATCAATGAATCTCATCCCAATAATGGGATCTCCCCCCAGACCAACGCAGGAAGATTGACCAATCCCACTCATCGTGAGGTTGTAAACCACTTCATAGGTCAGGGTACCGCTTCGCGAAACCACGCCGATTGAGCCGGGACGATGGATATGACCAGGAAGGATTCCTACTTTAGATTTCCCCGGAGAAATCAATCCGGGGCAGTTGGGTCCATTAAGATGAATGGAGGTTCCTTTGAGGCGATGTTTGATTCCCACCATATCGAGAACGGGAATTCCTTCCGTGATACAGACGATGAGTTCAATACCGGCGTCGATATCTTCGAGCATGGCCGCCTTGGCAAAGGGCGCCGGCACATAAATCGCCGCGGCGTTGGCCTCGGTCATTTTTTTCGCCTCTTTAACCGAATTAAATACCGGGACCCCGTGAACACTCTGGCCACCTTTGCCTGGCGTGACTCCAGCCACGACCTTGGTGCCGTATTCGAGCATCTTTTGGGTATGGAAAGAACCGTCGCGGCCTGTGATGCCTTGGACGATGAGCCTGGTATTCTCGTCGATAAGGATACTCATAGGTTTCTATTCTATCGGAATTCCGTAGGATGAGGGACGACCGCTCCCCTATTTGTGGCGCCAGTCGCTCGGACGAGGGACGTAGGATACTCTTTGAATCGTCCTTCGTCCCTCGGACTTAAATTTTACTCGCCAACGCCACGGCCTCCTGAATTGCCTCCCGCATGGTGGCGAACATCCGGAGATTAGCGCCGGACAAAAGTTCCTTAGCTTCTTTTTCGTTCGTTCCGGTCAAACGGATGACCAGAGGAACGGAGATCTTGATCTGCTGTCTGGCTTCGAGGATTCCTTTGGCAATGTCATCACAACGGGTGATTCCGCCGAAAATATTGATGAGAATACTGGTGACGTTTTTGTTCTTTAAAATAATCTTTAAGGCGTTGAGGACCTTTTCGGGATTGGAGCTGCCGCCGACATCTAAAAAATTAGCGGGTTCTCCGCCGAATAGTTTGATCACATCCATCGTCGCCATGGCGAGGCCAGCCCCATTGACAATGCAACCCACATTGCCTTCCATTTTGACGAAACTCAAACCCTTTTGCTTGGCCTCCAACTCGTCGGGCTCTTCATAATTGAAATCGATGAGCTTTTGGATCTCTGGCTGACGGAACAAGGCATTGTCATCAAAATTGATTTTAGCGTCAGCGGCAAACCACCGGCCTTTTTTATCCATGACCAAGGGATTAATTTCGGCCAGGGAACAATCGAGTTTATAAAAAACCTGAACGAGTTTCTGTAAAATGGCGCCGGCGGGTGCTTGCAGATTCGGTTCGGGAAAAACCTGTCGCAAAAATCCCGGCCATTGCTGGGGATCCACTTCTTTTTGGCCGCCCATATAAATTTTGTGAATTTTTTCCGGAGACTTTTTGGCGGTTTCTTCAATATCAACCCCGCCGGCTGAACTGGCGATCAAAACCACATCGTCTTTCACATTGTCAACGGTCAAGGCCACATAAAATTCTCTTTCGATGTCCAGAGCTTTGACGATGAGGATTTTTTCTACGGTATAATTTTTAATCCGCAGGGCCTTGATTTCGGAAAAATACTTTTCAAGCTCAATTTTATCTTTAGCTAACTTTACGCCGCCCGCCTTGCCGCGTCCGCCAACCAGGACTTGGGCCTTGAGAACAACCGGAAAGCCCAGGGTTGAAACAATATCCTGGGCCTCGTCGATGTCTTCGGCCACCTGGCCGCCCGCAACCGGAATTCCCGCATGCCGGAATAATTCGATGGCCTGATATTCGTGGATTTTCATAGGTTAACGTGGGACATCGGACGTCCGCACTTGACTAGAACAGCAGGTGCTCGGACGTAGGATGTCTTCATTACAAAATGATCCTACAACTTTTTCTCCGCTACGTCCCTCATTTTTCCTTCCAAGTAGACCTCTCATTGCTACGTCCCGCGTCCAAACGACACTGAGCATTTAGCGAGGAGTGGACGAACTTACGTCCTACGTTATTAAAAGTTGGTAAGCATCCTATCACGGGTTTAATTCTTTGTAAATTACTAATGCCGGGTTGAATCTTTTTCTGGCATGAGATACTTGACCAAGGAGGAAAGTGTCTTAACACCGACCGCACCATCGGCTTTTAAATTATTTTGGCGCTGAAAATCGGCGATGGCCTTGAGTGTTTTAGGTCCGAATTTTCCATCCATGCGTCCGGGAAAGAAGCCGGCATTTTTTAAGGCGAACTGCAGTTGATGGTACTGGATTTCACCATTTTTAACCAAGCCGCTTGCCTCGAACTTATGCAATTGATTCCAGGTGGGCTGGTCGATAAAACGCGTCGCTTTCAGTCCGTTATCTTCCTGGAAGCGAGCGACGGCCATCCGCGTATTGGTTCCTAATTTTCCGTCAATTGGGCCAGGATTATAGCCATATAATTTCAAAAGTTTTTGAACATCCTTGACGGCAGGATTTTCCTGGGAGGGAATCAGATCTCCTAAAAGTTCTCGTTCCTGTGCCCCTTCCTTTTGCAGCATGCGATACAATAAGTCACAGCCGCAACAGCACAAAACCGATGGCATGAGAAAAAAAACGGCTAATTGGGTTAAAACGTTGCGGGACATAAAGTCGTGTATAAAAATTCCATAACGAGTCTTTTCTTGCAAAATTGTTGAATGGAGGAAGAATCGTCAATAAAATCAAATTTACCATGCCAGTATCTCCAGCCATTAATCGCCGCTACAGCATCGTGGCGATTCTCATTCTCATTGTGTTGGGAGGGCTCATCTATATCTTCTCCTTGCCCAATGCCATGTTCTGGGATGATGAGGATTTCATTCTTAAAAATGTTTTCTTGCGCGACTGGCACGACTTCCCTCGATTCTTCAGCGAGAATGTGATTGCCGGATCCCATCTCCTTAGCAATTATTGGCGGCCGCTGTTATTGACGGTATTTTCCGCCGAATGGCATCTATGGCACGGTCGTCCCGCCGGCTGGCATTTGGTAAATTTCGGTGTTCATCTGGCCGATAGTATTCTCCTTTTTTTTCTTATCCGCCGGCTTTTTGGTCTTCCGCGGCTGGCCTTTCTGGTGAGCCTCCTTTTCCTCATCCATCCGATTCAGACCGAGGCCGTCGTTTATATTAACAGTCTGGGAGATCCTTTATCCGTTCTTTTTGTCTTTGCGGGGTTGATCTTCTACCATCGAAGCCGCACATCCAATAACGAAAATGATTATGCGCTTTCCATGTTCATGTATATCCTGGGACTACTCAGTAAAGAAACGGCGTTCATGATGCCGTCCCTTCTGTTTCTGGTCGAATTCTTTCTCCTTGATCCAGGGCTTTCAACTCGACAAAAATGGAAACAGATCCTGCGCTGGCTATGGCCTTTTATTTTGATGGCGGGCATTTATCTCGGCTTACGGGCCACGGTCTTAAATTTCAACGGGACATTCAATTTTTATAAAGAACCGGATCTTTTCTCAACCAACTGGGCCATTCGATTATTTACATTCTTCCGGGTCCTGACGGTGTATCTGGGACTTTTGATCTGGCCGATCCATTTGCACGTTGAACGCAGTGTTCCCATCGCGACGAGCATTTTTCGAACCGATGTTTTTCTAGGATGCCTTGTTTTTTTTGGCGCCCTCATCGCCATATTCAGATTGGGCCGCAAGAGGCCGCTCATCAATTTTTCGCTCGGCTGGTTTTTCTTGACCCTTCTTCCGGCTTCCAATCTTTTCATCCCCATCAACGCCTTGCTTTATGAGCATTGGCTTTATGTTCCCATGATTGGCTTTCTTTTACCTCTCCTGGGTGAGGGACTCAAACTGGCCGAACGTTACCACCTTAAGGTCATTCTTTGTGTCTGCTTTCTCCTCAGCGCCTTTTCGTTTTCTTTTTTATCCATCCAACGAATTTTGGAATGGCGGGATCCCATCCGATTTTATGAGCTCACTCTCGAATACGCGCCCAAGAGTTACCGGGTCATCAACAATTTAGGAATGGCCTATGCGGACCGGGGATTTTTGGATAAAGCTCAAGCGGCCTATGAGCGTGCGATTTCGATTGATCCCTCTAATCCCGTCGCTCATCACAATATTGGAAATCTGTTCCTCGCACAAAACCGTTTGGAGGCCGCCCGAAAAGAATATGAAACCGCCATTCGGGTGGATCCAAAATTTCTTTTTACTTATCCCTATCTCGCCAATCTATATCTTAGGACCAACGATTATCCCTCGGCTCGGCGAACCTTGGAAAAACTCTTTCCCTATAGCCAAGATCCGTTGGGCACTCTGCAGACCCTTTTCGATATTGCCCTTCAAGAAAAAAACTATCCAGCGGCATTTACCTATATCACCCGCGCACTGGCTCTTTCGCCCCATAACTGGATGATTCAAAAATCTTTCCAAGAATTACAAATGCGGGTGAATCCCTCAACCTCACCTGCGTCCCTCTCTCCTCCGTCGACAATCCCCCGATAACCAACCCACAAGCGCTCCTTTTTCGCTTCCGATAGGCAGGAGGGGAAAACTTGCCCTTTCTCATTTTAAAGACACAGTTGTTGACTTTTTCTCAATCAGGTCTAACGATGACTGCGGTAGGGCCGCCGGGCCCTCCAGAATCCTCGGTGGGCAGAACCTCCCGAACTGCGCGAAGCTGAAATAAAATTTTCCGCGGGAATTTCCGGATGCCTTGATATCGGTAGCGTCGCCCGGATCAACCGTTCGATATCCTGCACGTCCTGTTTCTGGTCGGCGGTGGCAAAAGAGATCGCATGGCCCGACATCCCGGCGCGTCCGGTGCGTCCAATGCGATGCACATAATTTTCAGCGTCTTCTGGTAAGTCGTAATTGATCACGAGTTCAATCCCCTTGACATCAATACCCCGAGAAGCGATGTCCGTGGCGACGAGGATCCGGTACTTTCCAGTCTTAAAACCTTCTAAGGCTTCTCGCCTTTGGCCCAGGGAACGGTCGGAATGGATCTCGGCAGCCCGATGCCCGTGCTGCTTTAGATAACCGACGATCCGGTGCGCCGAAAGCTTGGTACGACAAAACAAAAGAATGCTGCCACGAAACTGTCCCAGCAGTTTGTTCAATAACGTCTTTTTCATATCGGGTTTAACAATAAAAAGCTCATGGGTCACGTTTTCGGCCTTGGTTCCGGAGGGCGCAATTTCGATAGAAACCGGCACGCGCATATGACGGTGGACAACAGTCAAGATTTCCGAAGGCATGGTCGCAGTAAAAAGCATGGTCTGCCGTTCTCTGGGTAAGACCTTGAGAATCCGTTCAATTTGGGGGGCAAAGCCCATATCGAACATCCGATCCGCTTCATCGAGGACTAAGGTTTTAACCTCGTGCAAATGAACCTTGCGCTGTTCCATGAGGTCGATCAGTCGGCCGGGAGTTGCCACGACGACGCGGGGATGAACGGAAAGCGCCCTGATTTGTAAAGGGATGGGTTCACCGCCAATGAGGACCACGGTCCGGATTCCCAAGGGCCGACCGATCTTGGCAAAAATTTCTTCGACTTGCAGGGCCAGCTCTCGTGTCGGAACCACCACCAACGCCTTTTCTTTATTGGATACGAGTTTCTGAACGATCGGAATGACAAAGGCCAAGGTCTTCCCGGTTCCGGTTTGGGCAATGCCCATCAGATCCTTCCCTTCCAGGGCTAAGGGAATCGCTTGATGCTGAATCGGAGTCGCGTTCTTAAACTTCATCTTATGGAGGCTCTCAATGATCCTTGGCGCGATTCCTAAACCAAAGAATTGATCATGGGTTTGTTCTGGTTCCAAGGAAGCTCCTTTCCAGGCTGCACAACGAATCCACTATTCTCGCTATAAAATATTCAGCATTCTTTGTCCAGCCGAATATCCCAGCGGTGAAAAAAACAAATCTATTATATCAGTAAAGAGCAATTTAAAAAGCCTGCGGTTGCAATTGGTGCGGGCAGCCCAGGGCACAAAAAAGGCTCCGCGTTTTTTCTCGGTAAAAACAGCGGAGCCTCAAAGCCTAACCAACCCTACCGGTATGCGGCCGTCGGAGAAGGGCACATCTCTTCGGCAAATTTCTTAATTCTTTCCTTTAGAAATTTCCTCTAACGAAACCGGATACAAAAAATAAACTTTCTTTCGCCCCAATATTTTTTCGTTGGGACTTAGCAGGACCGTTCCTCCGCAACTCAAACACGAAAGTATTTGAACGAGGGAGAACGAGAATATCGTTGCGAAGCAAAACCGACAATTCTATTAGTTTTGCGTAGCAGAATAATATGGGGACAACTGTCCACCCACCTACTTAATACCGATGCCGCAAACTGGCCCAAGGCTCACCTTCGGCCAATTCTTCCAGACGTTGAAACAGCCGCGTATTTTCCAAAGCAATGCCTACCGCCCTGGCCATGACACAGAGCATTTTCAAATCCAAGTCGGTAAATACCTTCCAAGAGCCATCGAGTTTGTCCGCCATATTAATAATTCCCAACAAGCGCGGTCCAAACATTACCGGCACGCTCATAAATGAGCGGGTCGGATAATAGGGGCGGTTGGGATGTTGGAAATGTTGATCGTATTCGATGTTTAAAACCAAAGTGGGTTCGCGTTTTTGTGCAACGATCCCCGCAATCGATTCACCCATCTTTATATGAGTGTTGCGAATGGTCGACTCCTCCAATCCATGAGCAGCTAGGATAGAAAGCTCTTCTTTTTGTTGGTCATAAAGCATAAACGAACATTTTTGCGCTTTGAGGATACCGGCAATCTGATCGACGGAAAAATTACCAAGCTGTTGGACATCATGGATAAGACTCAAGCTTTCCTCAAAGTTTAAAATCTGATTCAGTTCATCCTTTTCTTCTTTAAAACTTTCTTCGATTCTTTTCTTTTCGGTAATATCGTGAACGATTCCTTCCACGCCCATGATGCGATTGGCTTCGTCTTTGACCCAATTACCGGTGACCGAAAAAACCGCGACCGAACCGTCTTTGCGTTTATTGCGCACTTCGTAATCGCAAACAAATCCCGCTTTTTCCATGGCCTTTAAGAAAGACTGACGATCATCGGGGTTGGCATATAATTCCTTCGCCAAATTCTTTCCCAAAAGATCATCTTTCCGTGAATACCCGAGCATCGATACAAACGCCGAATTGACATACATCAAGTTTCCTTGCTCATCGGCGATGTAGACGCCTGCGCGGCTTTCTTCGATAAGCTGACGGAACACTTTGTTTGGTTCCAAATAAAGCAAGGTGTAAAATTTTGTTTTGGTTAATAGGCTGTTCATTTTATCGTCTCCTTTTTTTAAGGATGAACCAAACATCCTACATAAACAAAAAGTTCACCCGGAAATCTGATTTCTCCCCTTCTGTTTGGCTGCATATAAATGGCTATCGGCTCGCCGTATAAGGTCATGCCGGTCGGTCTGGTCATTGCCTTGAGCCAAGCCAACACTCACGCTGATGGGATGCTGGGCAGGCAATTCCGAAATTTTTGTTCGAATTTTCTCAGCCGTGATCCTGGCTTGACTTAAATCCGTCTCTGGCAGAATCACCACAAATTCGTCGCCGGCATAACGACAAACGACATCCGTTGTGCGCACATTTTGTTTAATCACTTTTACCACAGTTTTAAGAAGTTTATCCCCCTCCAAATGTCCAAAGGTATCATTATAAGACTTCAATTGATCGATATCGATCATCAAAAACGACAGATTTCTTCCATAGCGCTTGGAGCGCACGACCTCATAATCCAGAGTTTGAGTAAGATAACGATAATTGTAAATGCCGGTCAAAGCATCAGTCATCGAAATATACTTGAGTTCACGATACAATTTGGCATTTTCGATGGCAATCCTCACCTGACGGACAATCATAAAAAGGATTTTCAAATCCAAATCGGTAAAAACATCGCCGTGCTTCCCTTTTTTATGGGAAACGTTAATGATCCCCAATAAATGATCTTTCAATTCAATTGGAACGCTTAGAAATGTTTCGCTTTGATAAAGAGCCCCGTCTATTCTGGAAGAATGTTTGTGAGAAGAATGACCGTCTATTTTTGCTTTGTGATGGTGTTCGATTAAGCTCACGATCCCATCGCCCATTTTCAAAGGATTCTCTCCAAGCAGAGATTCTTCGATTCCACGGTGACCTTTAATGCACAGCTCTCCTGATTCGTGATCGATAAACATGACCGAGCATGTTTCTGCCTCAAGGACCTCACAGGTTTTTTCAACGACAAAATCGATTAGTTTGTTTAAATCGAGAATGCTGTGTAAGCCCGCCTCAATGCCTAAAACCTGCTCCAATTTCATTTTCTCATAGTTCAACTTCTCCTCAGCCATGATGCGCTCGGTAATATCCTTCCCCTTCCAGACCGAAACGAAACAGAGGATTTCTCCTCTCTCATCCTGCACGGGCGAGATGGTTTGATCGGCATAATAAATGTCGCCGTTTTTCTTTTTGTTCGTCGTCGTTGCTCGAAAAACTTGCCCCGCTAAGATTGTCTCCCACAATTTCTTATAATAACTGGCGCCGTGTTGGCCCGAACGAAGAATCTTCGGTGTTTGGCTAACCGCTTCCTGACTGCTGTAACCGGTCGTCGCCTCAAAAGCCGGATTGACATATTCAATGACGCCCCTAGGATCGGTAATCATGATGTTATCCGCAATTCTTTTAAGAACGGTCGAAAACGTTTTGATCGTTTGTCCAGTTTGTTGAAGCATAAACATCACCTTATCAATTTCAGTTCCATTGCCAATGTATCATTATTGTCCGCTGCTGCTATGGATGGACCAAGCACCCCGGACAAAAGACAGGATCATGATCAGAGGCATAAATATCATAATTTGGCTTGCCTTCAACTTGAAGATATCCACCTGCTCCTTTTTCGATTCGAAAAATCGCGTGATCCACAAGCGTAAAGGTCCCCGGCACGGACAATTCAATATCGACGACCGTTGATCCGCCCGCGGGCACCAAGGTCGTCTGAACCGCATGAGCAGGGGGACTGATTAAATCCCCTTCTCGATAAACATTCTTGAAAATTGTTCCGATGATATGAAAAGAAGAAATAAGATTGGGGCCGGCATTGCCAAAATAAACACGAATTTTATCCCCCACGTTTGCTTTCAATGATCCCTCTTTCATTAAGGCCCCTACTGTTTCGTTGAATAGAACAAACATCGGATGCTCATCCAATCCGTTTTGATGTAAAAATTGGAGTGTTACCGGCCCTGCTTCTTCTCCAGTTTCCTCGCCCCAGATATCATCTTTCTTTTCTTTGGCCATATTATTATGATCGACCGTAGGCGCGGGTTCGGCCTTAACAGCGGATGGATTGACCGCATACACTTCATGCTGCATGACATAATATTCATGATCCACTTTCGGCAAACCCTTTTTAGGTTCAACCAAAATTAGTCCATACATCCCATTGGCGATGTGATCCATCACTGGTGGAGCAGCGCAGTGATAAACATATAACCCCGGTTCAAGCATTTTAAACCAGGCAATGCTTTCCTCGCCCTTAAGTGCCGTCGTAACCGGAGCGCCACCGCCAGGACCGGTTACTGAATGAAAATCAATGTTATGAGGCATATTCGCATCTGAACTGGTGTGATGCACTTCAATGGTGTCACCTTCCCTGACTCGAATAAAAGGGCCGGGCACATGTTCGTTAAATGTCCAGTACTCGTATTTCATACCCGGTTTTATTTCGACGACGTTTCTGCCGGAATGCAAATTAACTTCAACTAATGCCGGCTCTTTGCGCGTAATCGGCGGCGGCACTTCCGGCGCAAGAGTTAAAATTGCCTTCTCACGCAATTTCGGTAGTTTAAGCGCTTGCCTGTCTTGAGCGAACCCCCATGTCGTAATTCCCCCAAGGATCATTACTGCCAGAAGTAGTTTTTTCATTGCATGGTTCTCCTCTTTTAATGTTCGGCCAGACATTTTTTAATAGCCGGAATCAAGCGTTCGTCGATCTCGCTTTTCCCGATAAAATCTACGGCCCTGACTTCTTGCGCTACTTCTTTGAAAACTTTGACCTCAAACATCGTCAAAATGATCACGTCGCAATCGGGATGATCGCCTTTAATGTGTCTCGCGGCCTCGAATCCGCTTGAATGAGGAAGATTGATGTCCATGAGGACTATATCCGGCCGAACACATGCTGCTTTGGCGACTCCCATTTCTCCCGTGCTTGCCTCAAAGATCTCAAGCCCAAGTTTGCATTTTGTTAAATATTCTTTAATCATGGCTCTGAAATCGTCACTGTCATCGACGATGAGTATTTTCTTAAGTCCCATATTGTTATCCCTACTTTTTAAAATATTTTTCAAACCATTGAGCCAGCAGCCGAGCCACTTCTTCCAAAGCCCCCGGCTCTTCGAAAAGATGCGTGGCTCCTTTGACAACGTACAAATTCTTTGGCGCACAAATATAACGGTAAGCATCCCGATTCAATCTCAAAACATCGGTATCGTTGCCTCCGACAATCAACAGGGTGGGAGATTTGACCTTGGTCAAAGACAAAGTGGCAAGGTCTGGCCGTCCTCCTCGAGAAACGATCGCTTTAACGACCTCTGGACGCCGGACCGCGGCCTCGATGGCTGCAGCAGCACCCGTACTTGCGCCCAAAAAACCTATGGGAATACATATTTTTTCTGCCTCGAACTTCTTGACCAGCCAATCGGTAACCTCTCCCAAACGTTCAGCCAGGAAAGGAATATGAAATCGGTAAACCGCACTTAACTGATCCCTTTCTTCCTCCTCATCGGTAAGAAGATCGAACAGAAGCGTTCCTATCTTCCTTTGAAACAAATAATCGGCGACGGCGCGATTGCGATGACTAAATCGGCTGCTTCCGCTTCCGTGCGCAAAAATGACCATACCCTTGGCATCGTTCGGTATTCTCAAGAATCCCTCAAGTTGGACATCCTTTAAATCGATATTTTCTGATTTGTCTTTGATTGCGTTATGATCGGTTGTTTTCATGACCATAGCCTCATTTCCTAAACGTTCTGAATCGAGCGCTTGAAAAGATCCCTATTGGTCTTCCTTCGGGATGTCGATGTCCGTTTTATTTGGTCGACTGGAATCTGATGGCCAAGGGAATTTTTTTTATAAACGGCTTTTTCTCGATCTATCTTCCCTTTACGGGTCAAAACAGAATTATGACTATGTCGTTTTTTTATCATTAGTATCTCCATTTTCGTGCCTGCGCTTAAACTTTTAAACCTCCACGTCAATACGTGGGGCTTTTTGAAAATTCAAAACATGTTCGAGAGAATGGTCATATTCATATGGACTCCCTTTCTTGATGAAAATCTTCTGCCTCAAAGTCATGCCATGATCGTTAACACGATGATGCGGACTGCGAACGATATAATTCATAAGCTTACGAAATTTTCTATCATCAAGCTCTTTAGCCGAATGGACACCAGCAACCTTAAAAAGAATCCACCGATATTCCTTGTCGGTTAAACCGAATTCTTTTGAATCTCTAAGTTCTTTATATCAAATGACGAGGGATTAATATATGCGGTCTTACCCAGTCCCAACTGGGTAGTAGTACCTATACGCTTGTCTTATGCGTGGCGTGGATTTCAAAGAATACGGGAAGAATGGAGACTCAGGAATCCTTTACAATGGGATCCTCACTTCTGCGATAATTTGATGACCATCATAATCGTTTTGACCTTGAGAGGCAGTGTTTTCATCTTGAAAATTGTAATAGTGATAAATCAAGGTCGCCCGCGTTTCTTTGTTGACTTTATAGCTAAGCGCTGCCTCCGGGATATCCTGATAAGAATCAAACGACATCGCCTGCCAATTGCCCTTCGAAAGAAACCGGCGCATCCCGGCTTCAACGGTCCATTCTTTGGTCAAAGCCAAAGCCCCTCCGACATAAAAATTATAAACATCCTTATCGATGCTTGCGGCAATAGGGGTGGCCTCCTGATTAAACCTGACGTGCTCCACATAACTATTTAAAGTCAACTTTTCAACTGCTTTCCACTCTGCGCTCACACGCTGGACCTGAATCTTTCCTTCATCGGCCCCGGCATTCGATGGAAAAAAAGAATCACCGAAAAGAGTATCGCTACTGGTTGTGGCGGTTTCAAGCTGCTGATAAAATCCCACAATACCTTTTAATTTTACGGTTTCAGTCAAAGGAGCGGTGAGCTGAAAATTTCCTCCTTGAGAATTCCCGGGATAATGCTCGGATTTGTGAATCGCCATCAAATCATAATTCTCATCGAGGCGCTGATACTGGACTTTAAGTTCGTATTGCTCCGGCAATTTGATCAAAATCCCGCCCACATACGCGCTTCCCCAATGAGATTCATTGGTATTTTCGCGTTCGTAATCGGTTTGAGCGAAGGTAAAGTAAGGAACCAGCCAGGCCAATATCTTATAAGAAGAATCTATCGACCATATCTCCTGATTCTCTTGCGTCGATGTGTTCTGTCTTAATCCATTGTTGTAAACGTAGGTCAATCCAATGTTGCCCTCTCCCGCATCCACAGCAAAGTGTCCACCGACGCTGTCACGATCAATGTCGGAAACCGGGGTCGGTTTGCTTGCGCCCGAAAAAAGTTCAACATGAATATTTTTATGCTCGGTATATTCATAATTACCGACAAAATCAAACCCTCGCAGCGGATGACGGCCTTCTTCGAGTTTGCGGTCTTCCTTTTCAAAAAAACTGGCGTTGGTAATCGGTGCGCGATACACGAGGCTTCCCAATTTCACCTGATTCATTTCCTTACGGGTAAATTCCGGAAGTTCGCGGGGGCTTAACGTTCCTCCAACGAATTTATATTGGAAATCCTCATGCTTGCCCTCCAAAAAGGCATTGTAAAAATCGGCCTGAAAACGCGCGGGATGGATTGTCCCTGAATTGTTTCTGGGGAAATTATCCCACGGCAGTTCTTCCCCGAATGTCCGGCCAACAGTTTCATCACCCTGCAAGGTGTAAAACTCCGCTAAAAATCCGGCCTTGAGATCTTCACTGAATTTTGAAGAGAGTCCGAGATGAGTGTTATTGCTGATGGCTTCTCCGTCTGTTAGCGGATAATTGGAATTTGTGGTGATCCCAGAGCCGTTAAACGTGGACTGTTTACCGCCTAAGTTGAACTCAAAGAGCGACATGTCATAGGTCGCAGCTAGGTTAGGAACTTTCGAACCCGCACCGGAGATAGCGTTGGAGGTGGCAATGGTATGGGTTTTGCCAATGATTTCAAGCGAAGGCTTCGGTTCTTCGGCCCGAGCCAGGGGAAGGAGAACTAACGAGAAAACACCAACCACTAGGAAATATTTAAGCATAAGGTATCCTTTCTTGAATCGGATTTATTGCCCCTTAATAAGATGAGCCAAGCCCGTATAGACCGGCGGCCAGATCAAGGTCGTTGCCAAAGCAACGCCGGATAAGAAGATCACCAGAACAAGCCGGTGATTCAATTCTCTTTTCTTGAAAAAGATATGTAAGAGCGCCCAGCTCATCAACCAAACAACTAAAGATAAAGTTTCTTTGCCTGAATATGGCCCAATGCCTCCGGCGCCCGGCATCCAGAGTTTTCCGATCCCATGAACCGTTTCTTTAAAACCATCAGAGGCCTCGGTCGCTATATTGACCAGCGCCAGAGATAAAACCCCGACGATCACTGATAAAATGGCCGCCTGCGCTGCTCCTTCTGGAATAACATCACTCTTATCATTGTCATTGGCCAGGTTCATTTTTAAACTCCTCGGGTAATGTTTTTAGACTGCTTTGATTTTGGTAATAGCTGCACCCAAACCAAACGCGACGATAAAATAAAAAAAGTTTAAAACCAAGAGTAGAGCAACGAGATCTCTTAAGTTTTGATTCGGAATAAGCCGTGAGGCATAACGGCAAATGATATAAGCCGCTGCCACCGTCAACGGCAAAGTAAAAAGTGCAGCGAATTCTTTAAACTCAAAAAATATTTTGTGAAGTTCCGGGGCGGTCTCTAAAAAATGGCTCCGGGGTCCTCCTTGAGCCCGGTAAGGGATATAAAGCCAGTTACCAAAAAAGATCGCCAAAAAACAGGCACAGGCATTCACCACACTTCCTATTTCTACTTCGCTCACGTTGACCTCCATTCCCCGCCAAAGATGCAAGGCCTGATAAAGGCCAATCACACTGGTAATCATAAAAGTCAAGGCGAATAGACCGTGGAATGCGCTTCTGACACTATAGACGCTTTCTCCCAAAAGTTTATTGGTTGGTGAAGTGATCAGAGGAACAATCACTGCGATGAACAGCATGACACTGAGAATTGCGATAATAACTTTTTTAGTAGATTTCTCGGTTAACGATTCAGCCATCTTCCTCTCCTTTTGCAGGATTCTTCTTTTATTTTGCAAAGCCCATTGACCCATTGCCACTGAACTCACAGTGGATCAATGATAAAATTCTCTTTCTGAATCAATGGGCTTCGCCATTCCAATAACCTACTTGATCTCGACCTTGGTTTGTTTTGGTTTCGCCCCTTCTTTTTTGGGCAGAGTGATTTCAAGGACGCCCTCCTTATAAGCCGCATTGACTTTAGCGGCATCAACGCTGGCCGGAAGAGTAAAAGCCCGGTGAAAAGCCCCGTAATAGCGCTCCGATCGGATATAATCCTTTTCCTTGGTTTCCTTCTCTTCTTTCTTTTCCCCTTTGATCGTAAGAACGTCGTTCTCGACGTGGACTTCGACGTCCTCTTTCTTTAATCCGGGAAGATCTGCCTTGACCTTGATTTGGTCTTTTTCGTCCACGATGTCGACGGCTGGCGCCCACAAGCTGCCACCGTTGCCTGCTTTCAGCGGACGACGCAAACCAAAATCGAACAAGCGATTCATTCCTCTTTGGAATTCTTCAAGGTCCTCGAATAGGTCCAACCCAGTTTCTCTGGCTTTCCATGGTATGAATTTCAATTGACACCTCCTGATTGATTAATGTTATTTCTTTTAAAAAACTTCCCTATTTGCCTGCGATCATCTCGGCTTCTACGATTTTCTCTGCTTCGAACCAATCATCACAATCATGACCGTTTTGGCAGCCCCTTTTTTCATAGAGTTCGTAAGCCTTTTTTTCGACCAGCTGGGTGAAAATATTGGGGTCTGCTGGCTTCCGGCTTTCGGACTTTGTTTGAGCTGCCTTTTCGTCATTTTTGATTTTGGTCAACTTCTCGACTCTGTTGGTTGTGGTTGCGATTCCCATTTCATACCTCCTTTTTAATGATTTCTTGTTGATTTATTTTTTTTCGACGACTAAATCGGCCACTTTGTTGATTTCGGAAAATTTGCTCCATGTTTTTTCCCTACAATAAATAGAACAAAAGGTATATGGCCCCACCGAACTCCAGACCTCCTAATAAAATGGCCGTGACGAATTTCGTCTCAATGCGCCCCGTCGAATAGCTGAAAAGCACCGTATGGATTAAAGACAATCCGCTGGCCAAAAATATCAACGAAACCCATCCGACCAAGGAACCTAAAAATAAGATTCGCGCCTTTGGGTGGATTTTCGGTCGCTAACATGATTTTTCTCCTTTTCCATTCCCCCCGTTTTAAGTTTTGTGGCCATTTAAAAATTTATATAAAAGCGGGATTAATTCGCTATCGATTTCGTCTTTGTTCACAAAAATGATCACTCTTTTATTGATAAGCTCCTGTAAGGAGGCTTGCTTAAACATCGACATGGTAATGATCTGACATTCGGGGACATGCTCTTTAATTTGCTGGGCTGTTTCTATCCCATCGATGCCGGGCAGACGAATATCAATAAGACTTACGTCGGGTTTTTCGCTTCTGGCCGCCTCCACCCCTTCTTCTCCCGTTTCGGCTTCTTTGATTTTCACGTCCTGAAATCTTTTTGCAATGAAAGATCGGACCATTTCCCTAAAATCCTTATGATTGTCAATGATCAAGATTGTTTTGTTGGACATCGCTTTATTGCCTCGCTTTCTGGATTCTTTATATCAAATGGTAAAAAATAAATATATGGGCTCCTCTACATCGAAAATTAGGTAGTGCTACCTATGCCGCCATCGCAATGAAAAGCGACTATGATTCTGCTAATTCTCTAACCACTTCAACGAAAATAAAGATAAACTGATAATGATTATCGAATGTGGAAAGTATCGGAGGTTATCTTGGAAAAAAATCGCTTATTCTTTGGGAGGGATAGCGACTCTTAATGCATTTTGGAGGATTGATTTTTGTTGATGGTTTCGGCCATAAGTTCTTATGCCAGACCTTTGGCCAAAGCGTACTTGACTAAAGAGGCGGTATCTTTAAAGCCAAGTTTGTCGGTGAGATTGGCGCGGTGATGCTCGACGGTACGGATGCTGATCTTAAGTTTGGTGGCAATATTTTTATTGAGCATCGATTTGGCAATCATGGCGAGAATTTGCTTCTCACGTTTCGTCAGGATTTCTAACGAGGGCACGGCCGCATCGAGAGAACGCATTTCACGGTCAGCGAGCATGGTGGTGACCAGAGGAGAAACATATTTCTTCCCTCTTAAAATAGTTTTTATCGCCGAGACAAGTTGGTCCGGGGCATCGTCTTTAACCATATAACCGGAAGCCCCATGAGCCATCACTTCCTTAAAGTGCGGATAATCCTTCAACATGGAAAGGATGAGAACTTTGATTCCTTTGAATTTTTCAGAAAGCTCTTTGATCGTTGCCACACCATCCATCTCAGGCATGGAAATATCCATCACAATCACGTCGCATTTTTTGTGAGCTAAAATTTCCAAGAGTTCTTGTCCGTTTTTCGCTTCAGCAACAACAGTCAAACCGGGGTCTTTGTTGATCAGTTCCTTTAAGCCGACCCTGACAAACGTGTGATCGTCTGCAACCATAACTTTACTTTTTGTCATTTTGCTTTTCCCTGCCTGCCGCCTGCCTGCCGGACGGGCAGGGACAGGCAGGCTTAACCGGGATGCTTAAGCGAATCTGCGTTCCCAAACCGGGTCCCGTCTTCATTTGCAGGATGCCTCCCGCCAGTTTCGCACGCTCCCTCATAACCGAAAGTCCCAGACTTTTATTGGATCTCCCATGCTGTTTTAGATCAAATCCTTTTCCATCATCATTAATTCTTAAATAAACTTTCCCTTGCTTATACCCCAGAGAGACTGCAACATTTTTAGCTTCGGCGTGCTTGACGATATTGGTTAAAGTTTCCTGGATAATTCTGTATAAAATAATGCCTTTCGTTTCAAAATCGATATTTCTTAAATTTCTATGCAAAAACTTGATCGAAAACTTTTTCTCTAAACTAACCGATTCAACCAACTCTTTCACGGCCTTGGTCAAACCAACATATTTAAAATCCGGCGGCGCCAATTCATGGGATAAATTTCGCGCCTTTTCGATAATTTCGTTAATCTTAACCTTCAGACCGTCATTAAATGTTTTGAGTTCCGGGTATTTCTCGATTAAGTCCATGGTGTTATTGACGACAAAAAGCTTTAAGGCAATCAACAATTGGCCAAAGTCGTCATGGATTTCCTGAGCGATCCATTTTTGTGCACCTTCTTGAGCCATGATAATTTTTTGCGGCAGGACTTTTAATTCTTCCTCTAATTGTTTTCTTTCTGTTATCTCATAGCGGATGGCTACATATTGATGGGGTTTCCCGGCAGCATTCAGAAAGGGAACGATGGTCGTATCGACCCAGTAGATGGAGCCATCTTTGGCCCGATTTCTTATTTCCCCATGCCAGACCTTCCCTTGGGCGATCGTTCTCCATAGCTCGCGCATAAATTCTTTAGAATGGTATCCTGAATTGATGATCCGATGATCCTGGCCTAAAAGGCCTTCTCGTGAATATTTAGAAATTTTACAAAACTTGTCGTTAACAAAAGTGATCTTTCCCTTTTGATCCGTGATAGCGACGATAGCCGATTCATCCAGGGCAAATTTGATATCATTGAGCTCTTTGAATGATTTTGCCAAGACCGCTTCGATTTTTCGGTGCTTCGCTATAAGTTTTTCGATTTTATGCATGTGCTGTTATGCTATATTACGCATAATAAAAATACGCCCCGTTTTCTTCATAATACATTTTTGCCAAATCATACAATCGGTCAGCTTCTTTTAAGTTTCTCTCCCAGTGCTTTTTACTCAGTCTTTTTTGTCCAAGCCAAAAGAAGAACATGCAAGCAAGAACGAAGGAAATAAAAACATAGGATAGTAGTTCTAAATTTTCCATTGCGATGCTACTTTTTAAATAATTTCGTAAGCGTCCGGCCAAACCATCTGGCGCATGCTGAAGGTGATAATTTCTGTATTTTAAAATAAGGAGCTTCTTTTATCTCTCCCACAAGTCTTTCAATAGGATCTAAGAGGGTACTGTTAAGCCTGACATCGACTTTTCCCCTGAAACGCGCTAAATAATCTTCAGCCCTCACCAAAAGTTCCCTATCATTCTCCACTTTGATCATGGGCACTGATCCTTGCTCAAATTGATCGAGCAGATCCCGCAAGGTTTCGATCTTTCTTTCATATTTGATTTTCTCAGAGGAAAATACTCCTGACATTATCTTAGTCACCCACTCCATATCGCAATACCCCCATGGACATATTTCCGATTTTAGTAAAATTCTACCCCCACAACTCCTCTAAAAAATCCCGATACGGAACAATCTCAATTTTACCAATTTTTCTCGGTCGCTTCTCGAGGCACACACAGACAAGACGTTTAAAATGGTGCTCGTCGGCTATCGCCTCCAAAGAACGCAGGTCGTCAGGGGTAATTACGAATTTGGCTTTCGACTCGATAGCAGTATGCTCATCAATGATAAAATCCACCTCATATCCGCTCGTCGATCGCCAAAAACTCAAAAAAACAGGACGTTTATAATCGCTATAAGCAGTGAGTTCATGCATAAGGAACGTTTCAAACGCCTGACCAAATTCAGGCGTTCCTTCGCTTAAAACTCCGCGTCCTTGCAATTGACGCACTACACCGGTATCAAAAAAATAATATTTTGACGAACAAATGGGCTTGCGCTGCTTGCCTTTCTTGAAAGCGGGCAATTCCCGGATGATCAAAGTATCTTTAAGGATTTCAAAATATTCGTAAACGGTCGTGCGCGGCACCTGTGCGTCGTTGGCAACATTAGTGAAGTTAACGATGGTGGCATTGCACAGGGCAGATACTTTCAAAAAACGGCTGAACGCGGGAATATTACGGGTGGCTCCTTCCGCAACAATTTCCTGTTGTAAATAATTACCGGTATAAGCTTCCAGATCGGCGTTAGAATCGGAAGAAAGGTAGATGGACGGAATCAATCCTGAATTAAGCGCACGTTTTAAATCGAAGTGCCTCCCCAGTTCTTTCACAATGAAGGGATGAAAATACTGAGTCCTCGCACGGCCGCCTAAAAGGTTAACGCCGCCGTGGCGCAATTTCCGCGCGCTTGAGCCGGTCAAAAGAAATCGCACTCCTCTCTCTTCAATCAGCCGGTGAACCTCATTTAATAAATCAGGCAAGCGCTGAATTTCGTCAATGACTACTACTGAAGGTGAACGGGTGCCGCTTGCTAAGGCGCTGGCTCCGGTGGCATTGAGTTCTTCAGTCAATCTTCTCAGATTTCGATTAAAGTCGAGAAACAGCGCGTTATCGAGCAAATTATACACACGGGCCTCTTTAAGGGAATGGGCAATGAGAGAACTTTTCCCGGTCTGGCGCGGGCCAAACAAGAAATAAGACTTTTCCTTTAGTAGGGCTTTCAAATCTACAAGCCGGGGAAAGTAATCAAGCTCTGGGAGCTGTCTTTCATTTGTCTTCTTCATCGGCATAAATTATGCCATATGACGATAAACATGTCAAATATTAAACCCTAAAATTGTTGCATACTCTGTGGCTTGGCCTATACCAAAAAGGTAAAAAAATTAGGACAACGTAAATTTAAAGTAAAAGTTTAAAAATCCCCGCACGCGATTTGCGCATCCCGGCAGTCATTTTACGCCGTGACAAAGCAGAGATGTGGCGTATTAGCCACGGCTTAAATTGGTTCAAAATGGATTAAAAAACCATCCAAGGAACCGCATAAATGTTGGTGGCCACAGGATAAATCTTACCACCTCCATAAACAATAATCCCCTCCGAGGCCTCCGGATGAGCTTTTAAGAATTCCCTCATAGACCGGGTATCGCCAAAGCTCAAATCTTTAGATGATTTTACCTCAATGCCAATGGTCTTATTGTTAGACTGGATAACAAAATCGACTTCAACCTCTTCGGCTTTTGGTTTCCAATAGAAAATTTTCGGTGCAATCATCTGCAATGACGCCCAAGACACAATCTGCTGAAAAATGAAATTTTCAACATACCTGCCCTTTGCACTACCTTTTTGCAGACCTCGCATATCATAAATACCCGACAAGAAACAAGCCATACCAGAATCAAACCAAAAATACTTTGATTGTTTATACGCCCGCTCTCGCTTACCGGCATATCCTTTCAATTCATAAAGAAGATTCGTGTCTTTTAGAAGATCATGTACCGGCTGACATTACTTCTTGTTTCCCCGCACGCACTGGCAAGTTCTTCTTGAACACTTTCCCAGCCGGTCGCCTGCGCCAAGGCCTCCATGAGCCGACGAAAATGCTGAGGATATCTTATTCTGACCAAATCGTGAATGTCTCTTTGAATATAAGTATCGACAAAACTATTCATTCTCTCTAAAACCATTTTTTCTGTTTGAGCCAAAACAATTCCGGGGAGACATCCTCGCCATACGGCCTTTAAAAGATCTGCATCTTGTTTAATGATGTTTGTATCAACTTCCTGCCCCTGTAATAATTGGGCAAGGATCCCTTGTGAAGCCAGTTCATGCCATTCTCTAAAACTAAAACCCGTTAAGTGTAGATACTTTGCGCGTCCAGCTAAAGTTTCTCTGGACGAATGCCGCAAAGAGATGTTTCCGGATCCAGATAAAATAAAATATCTTTGACGTCGAGATTTATCAACAAGGTATTTAACAGTGAGCAAAAGTTCGGTATGGCGCTGAACTTCATCGATGATAGTCGGTTTATCCTCCCACAAAAGCCCTTTATTGACATTTTCTTATCCAAAGATGGAATAGCACTGATAGCGGGAAAGGAATCCTTCGGCGTCAGCAAGATGAAGGTATTAAAGTTCCAAGCCAGCCTGATGGAAGAACGAGCGAAG
>JAHFFW010000033.1 GCA_023247725.1 Candidatus Omnitrophota bacterium
GGTCGGCAAAACGTAATCGTCTTAAGACCAAAATTACCTGGCATTTTACAAAGAGCAAGGCCCGAGACAAATTCGACAAAGCTTACGAAACTATTAAAAACTAGGTTAACAGTGTACTAGTATGATTAAATTCTTGACGTTCCTTGTTTGATCGCCGTCGATTCCCACTTATTCGCCATCTGCATGGTCCTCGGATCGGAAACGATCATATGCCAAATGACGCCGGCGAAACTTTCCGCATGCGGCGTCACGGTCTCGGGATTAATCGGCGGAATAATGACACAGGCATCGGCCACCTTCGCGGTAAAGCCGCCATCGCGCCCGACAACCCCCATGATTTTGGCCTTTTGCGCTCGGGCGAATTCCAGGGCGTAGACAAGATTGGCGCTGATATTTTTTTCCTTGCTCCCGCCACCGACGGAAAAAACAAAAACCCCGTCTCTGCTGTTTAAACCAGAGGTCTTGAGCCACCCGGCAAAGACGGTCTCCCAGCCTTCATCATTCGTGCGGGCGGTCAATTCGCAGACGTTATCGACCGGGGTATAAGCCTCAAATCCGGCGATCTTGCGGAAATCATTGACCGCATGCGAACAATTTCCCGCGCTGCCGCCGACTCCCAGGAAAAAAAGTCTGCCCTTTTTTTCGCGGATTTCCAAAAGGATCTTGATCATCTTCTCGATCTGGGATTGATCAATGTTCTGTAAAATTGAAATGGCGTCAGCGACGTACTGGGTGATGTGAGACATGGATCGTATTTTGGGTAACCAGTATCCCAGTGGTTGGTTATCTATGGTAAATTTTTTGGGTCGCTGGGCGCCTGGGAGCTGGGTCACCCATCGATATTCATTTTTACTTTTACTTTTTTCTCAACAAAATCCGCGCATACGAACTCATCCGGTTCGCCTGCAGGAATTCCTGAAAGGCCTTCTTGATCTGTGGATCTTTCTGGGATAGCAAATAACGGACGAATCTCGGCAAAGGGATCTGCGGATCATCCTTGAACGCCTTGGCCACAATATCCACGTCGAGGACACCGGGTGTACTCAATTCCAGGCATTCGAACCCATGGCGTTCAAACAGAGTCCGTAATCCTTCCACCGTAAAAATATTCAACCGGTCCGGCGGATATAAATTCTCGGCGCGCTCCCATAAAACCTGAACATCAAATCCCGACGCCGTGATGGCCGTCATAAAAACCAGCCCGCCTGGACGCAGTATTTGCCCGACCTTACGCAATAACCCGTCGGGATGGGCCACGCGATCAATCATTTCAAATAAGGACATGACATCCACTTCGTTTTTGAGAGGCGTTTCCCACCAGGGGCCCTCCAAGACCTCGATGGCGATGGAGTTTAATTCTTCCTTTTTCAAAAACGGATTGATCAATGTCCGCCGGCGGAAATTTTCCGCGCCGGCAATCTCTTCGATAATCCCAAGTTGATTCGTATTCACGTCGGCAAAGTCCTGCGCGCCCGGAAAGTATTCCTGGGCGGATTCGAGGATCCATTGAAAGCGGGGTTTGATGATCTTCTCGTCGCGTTTTTGTTTGGTGACGCGGGAAAGTTCTTCCCGCCAAAAGATCCGCGAGGGGGCTTTCACATAAAATTCATTCAAGGCGGCGTCATCGGGCCGGGGGGAAATAAAAAGGCTGTGGCAGCTGAGGCATTCCTGGTATTCCAGACCGAAACGGGCAAAGGCCTTGGCCTGACGGTTGGAATGGCATGCCGGACAAAGACACTCTTCGAGTTTTTTTTCTTTGAGGAAAAATTTTTTAAGGTCCTCTTTCGTTAACTCCACATATTTGCGCAGAAGACCGGACGGCTTTAAATCCACCTCCTTGACTTCATCAAAGACGACAATGTTCTTCATTCAATTCCCCGTTTACGTTCAACCGCTGCGCATCCTGATAAGCCTTTTCGATTGTTTCCATGACCTTGAGGGCGTCTAAAGAAGAACTGACCGAAACCGGCTGATCCTCTTTCATGCATTTGACAAACTCCTGGACCTCCAGATCCCAGGACGAGTCCCGGTCAAAATACGTCACTTCCTCCGACGGGTTTCCCAAGGCTTCGGCTTCATCCTCAAACTGGCGGCGGCCGACGATCAGCTTTTCCCGGCCGTAGCTGCCGGTCTTGGAGAGAAGGCCTTCCACAATCAAATATCCTTCTTCCAACGTAATATGGATCATGAAGGTGTGTTTCCACAGGGTCGCGGAGGAATGGCAGAACGCGCTCTGGGATTTTTGGTTGTGAAGAAGGACGAAGGCATTGTCCTCCATATTAAACTTCCAAAAGGTGTTGGTCGTAAAGCATTTGACAAATTCAAAATCTCCACAGAAATAGCGAAACAAATCCAGCATGTGAATGCCCTGATCCAGCAGAATGCCGCCGCCGGAGATTTGTTTGTCATTGCGCCAGGACTTGTGGAAATTTTTGCCGCCGGATTTTCCGTAAATGCCGCGCAGGTTCAAGATCTTTCCGAAGCGCCCGCTGTCGACGATGACCTTGGCCTTGATGATCCCGGGATGAAAACGGTGATTGAAGCCGAACATCAATTTCACTTTTGGATTTTCGCTTTTGCGGATATTGCGGATGTCCTCGACATTTCTTCCCGGCGGTTTTTCACAGAAGACGTGCCTGCCTTGACGCAGGGCCTTAATGCAGATGTCCGGAGAAAAAGAGTTCGGCGTACAGACGAAAATGGCGTCGGAGTCTAGGATGAGTTGATCGAGCGAAGAGTAAAAGGTCGCTTCTTGAATGGAATTGCGAAGATTCTGGTTGATATCGTAAATGCCGGCCAAGGTCAAATCCGGATGGCGCTCAATAACCCCCCGCCGGATTTCTCCCATATATCCATACCCAACAATGCCGCACTTCAATTTATTCATGATTCAATAGTATCGATACTAATTTAGTCTCGCCCTGCCCGCAAATTTGGCATGAAGGGTGTCATTTTAACATAACTTGATGGGGATGGAAAGTTTGATCTAAAGTGATGTAAAATTGCTGCCTTGGATTCTCAAGGCTCAAAATTAAGGGCTCCGAAGTCCCTCGGGCCACGCTCCAAGCTAGGCCCGAGGCGCAAGGTGTGAAGAGCCACTTTCATCGTCGATTTTTCTCATGGCCAGGCCTAGCTCATCTTTTAACCGTTCAGTGGAACGGTAATCGCCAAAAGCGTCGAATTGTTTAATCATACCCGACCAGTCTCCCAAATTGGATCGTTGACCAGCGCGATATTGTTGAATGGCCTTAAGGCCTTCATCCAAAGATCGAAAAATGATATCACCCTTCCGGTACAGACTATCCTGAATTCCTCGGTATCCACCCTGATCAATGAGGATCGATCGAACGCCGGCGATGGCCGCCTCCAGGGAAGCGGTCGCCCCGAAATTGTAGCCAATCGCCACGTCGGCGGCCATCGCCGCTTCCATCGGAAAAATCACATTACGATGATGGCCGCTGGACAATTCCACGTAACGTCCGGTTTGAAGCGCCTTATCTCTCCATGTTTTCAAAGGTGGAAAATTTTCCGGAAGGTTATATTGAAACTGGGTTTTAACGACAAGCCCGGCATCCTTCGTTTCGCAAACCAATCGGTAGAGCCGTTCGAGATCCTCCATTTGTTGAGAAATCGTCATGAAGGTGAAGGGATCATCCAAACAATTCTCGTCGAAATAGCACAGGACAAACGAAACGCCCTGATTCTGCAACCGTTGTCGTAAGGCTCGAGATCGGGGTTGAACTTTTTCCTTCGCGCTCGCATAAACATATCCCCCGTCGACCATGCGATCCGGCCCAAGCCCATGATGCCGCCAGATCGGATGAAATAACGGCGAGAAGGCCATCATCACGTGAGCCGTCGTCGACATCGATGGAATGCTCACCCCCAGATTGGAATACTGGAACGATAAGGTCACAATCTTTAAATCATCGGCGAGCAGACGCATGGCGTCCGCATCCGGTTTGTAATTCTCGCAGGTTATGAAAGCCTTGATTCGGCCATCACGGCAAAGAGGCTCTAGCGCGATGGCTCTTTGCAGGATTTCCAAGACCGGCCCGATGACAAATTTTTCCCGCAATGTTCCCGATAGCAATCGGCCCATGGCATGATGCCGATCTTCCTTTAGTCCTCCCCTTAATGGACTAGCAGATTGAGAAAATTCCGTCGGTGGATTCCAGCGAAACAGATGAATGTTCTTTGTCTTTAATTCTTCGCGGGATAATTGCGCATTAGCCTTTGCGAAAAAAGGATCTTCCAGAATAAGAATTTGGTAAGGACAATCCGTCGTGTCCCAGTGCGGCTGGGTCCGAATGGAATGATCGAGGGAAATTTCCTCGTCTTGAATCAATAACAGTCCGGGGTTGTCTCCGGCCAACGGCGGAAGTTCAGATGGATTTCCTTTCATCATCGTAAGCCACTCTTTGAGGACCACCAAAATCCATTTCAAAATCTGGCCCAAGACAGTTCTTTTCAACCATTCGCCTTTGGCCGTGGCAAAGTGCAGCCGCCGACGACGAAAGTCCCAGTAAGGCGTGTAAAAATCGATCGGCGTGCGGACTCCGCCGGAATTCCAATCGAGCCGACGAAGCGCATGGTGACCCTTCACGATCAAAATCGCCTTTGGTATCTTCTGGATGTCGGAAAGATGTTGTGTGGCCAAGCCCCGGACCACAACCTGAGCGATGGGTTTAAATACGGATTGAGCGATCACCTTGCGAATGGTTTCTTTCCCGCGCCGTTGATTCAGGTCTTTTAAAAAAAATGACTCCTCCAGCACCTGTCGGCTGTAACCGAAGGCCAAATCCGTCGATGACCTTATCGTTTTGGAAACAATCGATTCGCCATCTTTAGAACGCATTTGTCCGGCGCAGAATTCCGTTCTTTCAAATCGAAAACCCAATCCTTTTAAGGCGACAACCAACATCCCTTCCCAAAAACCTTCTGGGAGCCGATCCAACCAAAAGACCGTTTTCTCTTTTTGGTCCTTGTTCGAACCGTGCTTAAGAATTTTTAAAAAGCTTAAAAGGTTGATTTCGTCACAGAAGATCATTTCGCAGCCTCCGGCGACAAAGGCCCGGATCGTCCCAATCGTCGGCAAAACACATCTTTCAAAAGGTTCAGATTTTTCCGGCTCGCCACGCCGCAGCGGACGCCAATGAAGATAAAGATGCCCAACAGGCAAAGTTTGATCACGAGCAAAAATAAATACGGCACTCTGGATTTTAGAAACAAAACAGCCAAAAGCGAATAGAGAAACGCGACAAAGATCACGATGATCTTCCGATATTCCCAATGGATCGGATAAGCCCGCTGGCTTAAAAATAAATAAAGCGCCGTCATAAAAAAACCCGACAGGCAAGCGGCCCAGGCCGCGCCCAGCGCCGCCCATCGAGGAATAAAGCAGATATTCAATGCGACATTAACCGCCATACTCAACAAAAAGAGAACCGAAAGCGCGGCGGTTTTTCCCGCAAAAACCAGTTGCTGCTGTTTGCCAAAAAAGAGCAAGGCATAATAGATGGAAAGGACAAGGACGATGTCTGCGGCTGCGTGAAAAGACGGCGGGGTCAAAACCTCCATCATCTCCTGGGCAAAGACTCCGACCAAAAAACAAAAGAGCATGGAGAGATAAAAAAACGGGGTGAGATAAATTCCGATCGCCTCTCCCCCATTTTCCTTGAGCGCAAACATCTTTTTTAGGACATGGGGAATATAAACCTGGTCCAACGACGTCATGAGGGCAAACCCCATGTACGCGAATTTTTCACCGATATTGTAAATCCCGGTTTGCCCGGTCGAATTCAAAAGGTTGATGAGATATTTGTCGAAATGGCGCATGAAGACTTTAAAAAAGGCATTGGGGGTTAACGGAAACCCAAGAGTTAGCGATTTTTTGAGGATTAATAAATTCCAACGGAAAGGCAACGTTCTTAAAAATCCGACGGATAAAAGAAGGAAAATGACCCCGTCAGTCAGGAGCTTCGCATAAATCATCCCCATGAATCCAGACTTGAGGATGACCAGGAAACCGACGGCCAGGATATTGCCGCCCAGCAAAGAAGCCAGGGAAAAGCGGACATAGCGCGAGGCCCATTGGGAATTTTGAAAATACAAAAGAAAGTACTGCGTGAGGGTTGAAAAGAAAACCGCCATGGCATCCGTTAAAAGGACAAGACCTAATCCGGAGCGGCGAAAAATCAGGAAGGACAAGGCCTCCCGCCAAAAGTAAGCCAGGGCCCAGACCAGCATAAAGATCACCATGACAAAACTCAGAATCGTATACAAAAGCGCGGCGGAATGAGCGGGATTTTTTTCATACTGAAAAAAATCCCGCTGGTAGATGGTCAAAAGCCCGAAGTTGGACAAGGTCGTCAAGAAGGCCGCGAACATCCCGGAGAGCGCCAAGATGCCAAAGTCTTCCGGCGACAAAATCCGGGTGAAGATGGGGAGAACTAAAAACGGAATCGCATA
This sequence comes from Candidatus Omnitrophota bacterium, assembly GCA_023247725.1. Taxonomy (GTDB): domain Bacteria; phylum Omnitrophota; class Gorgyraeia; order Zapsychrales; family JAHFFX01; genus JAHFFW01. Next base: position 6,472 of record JAHFFW010000033.1, read on the forward strand.
GGAAAAAAGGGTCGAGGCAAGATACAAACCGGAATTCGTGATCTGCCGATGCGGCTCACTCACCAACGACATCAATACCACCCGGTCGTCGATAGATTGATGAGGGTGATGAGGTTATTGAGATCATACCCACGGACTTCCTGCCCTTTTAGAAAACCGTGGACCAAACCGTCAAGATAATTCAGGTCGAAATATTCCGGCGAGAGAAGATCGCGATAGCGCCGGTCTTTGAGTCGTTCCTGAAAAAATCCCGTCACGCCGGATCGGTAGGTGGTTTCCGCATAAAGGGAGAATCCTTCAATCACATCGTACAGATACGAATGCGGTCCTTCGGCCAGGGTTTCATACGGGAAGCGAAGTTTATGTTGCACAACCCATTTGAGCGGATATTTGGTGTGGTGAAAATCCAGGCCCCGTCCCCACGATTCCGGGGCCCGGGAAAGAAAATCCATGAGCCGATAATCATTAAACGGGGACCGCCAGCGATGCCCATTGGCGTTCGCGGCATACTTGCGGGTATTGACGCTCGAGCCTTGCGCATGAAAGCTGTGATACAAATGAATAAACCAGGAATACATATTCTGGGGCGAAAGTGTTTTAAGGGCAGCCGGCATGTAATCACGGTAAGGAAACCGGCGGACGGATTCCTGCCCGACGGGTTTGACCGCCGCGTTGTTCAAGGTCTGGGCGAACGGAATCCGGACCGAACCATAAAAGAATGGCAATAGATAAGCTTCCAGGAGATCTTCCTTCTTGTGAACCTGGCCATCGAAGGACACATGGGGAAACATGCGTTTGAAAATTTTATAAACATTATCGCGTTCATGCTCGCCTTTTAAAACCTTTTCCAGGAAGGATGGCCCGTACAAATAACAGTTCATCTTATCCGCATATTCCGTGAACGATTTCTCCGTATGGAAAAACGTGGCGAATTGGGAAAACCCAAAGTTGTGAAAGGAATCCGAGGATTCGCCGTTGAAAAGGATCTGCCCCGGACCGGCGAGGTCCTTGAGCCGGTCGGACAGCCGCTGCATGGAATAGGTGGAATACACATACATGTGCCTGGCCCTATAATAGGGAAGCACCTTGGCCCAGTAATCGGCCGCCGAAGGATTTTTGTAATCGTAATCGACAAACTCGGGTTTGATTCCGTAAAAAGACGTGAGCTTCTTGATCTTCGCGATTTCAAATTTGTTGATGACATCCGTCGAGGCAGAATACTTCATGACGCCGCTGATCGTTCCCACCTTCTTTGCTCCCAATTCCTGAACCAAAAGCCCGACGAGGGAACTGGAATCCCAGCCGCTGGAGCACGAGAGCCAGACCTTGCCGCGGGTATTGACCCGGGCCAGAACAGACTCCTTCAAGATTTTATAGTAACGTTCGAGATCTTTTTCGGTGTAATGTTCCGTCGAGGATGGTTTAAATTCCATCTGCTTTGAATGAATTCCCTTCGCGTCGATCGTGAGGATTTCCCCGACTTTGAGGCGTTTAATCCCCTGATAAATCGTCTGACCTTTGGGCACATACCATCCATAAACCATAAACATGTGCGCCAGCATGGTCTGGTCATACCCCACGCGGCGCTTGCCAATCACAAAATCCAGATCGGTCCCCACCTCAATACGCTCATCCTCTTGCGTATAAAAAAGATCTTCCCGGCTGTAGCGGTCGGAAAAAACCCGGGCGGTTTTCTTGGCGCTGTCGATCCTCAGCCCAAAATACTGGCCCTCTAAACGACCAATGACTTCCTCCAGGGACAGCTTTTGAAAGAGGCGCGTGAGCTGGGCCTGGTGAGAGGTATTCAAGACGGTCATTTCGCTGGGGTTCTTCCAGAAATAAAAGACCTCTCCGAAGAGATAGATTTTGGTCCGAGCCGTGACATTTAATTCCACGGCGCTTTCCGGCAAGGAAGCCCAGAGTTTTTTTTGGCCGTCGAGGACAAGACACTCTTTGAGCGAATGGGCCTGCGCGCTGACGGGGTTGTTCGTTAGATAAAATTTCATCGGGAACTCCATTCTGAAACGATTATGCTAGGTTAAAAAAGGATTCTTCCAAATGCCTGACGCCGATGCCCTGGTGAAATTTCGGAATGAAATGAAAATCCTTGCCAGAACAATAGTCGATCCACCACCCCACATCGTGAAATCCAAACTTGTGACGGAAATAAACCGTGCTCGAAAAACGCGGATTGACCTCCAGAATAAAGAACCGGCCGGCTTCTTTCCGGGTTTGCATATTGAGGACCCCCACCAAACCGCAGGCCTTGGCCAATTGAAGGGCCAGATGGCGCAAGACCGGTTCATCCACATATTCCACCCGCCGGGAAACCCCATTATAACCCAGCTGCCGGCGGAAGCTGATCGCCGCCGTCTTTGTTCCGTTGGAAAAAATGCCGGTCGTGTATTCTTCCTTTTCGTTGGACAAATATCGTTGAACGATTCCATCCGGCAACAAAATCTTCCAGGCCTTCAACTGTTGTGCACCATCCACCCTGGCCACGCCCCGGGAGCCCGCGCCCTTGCGTGGTTTCACAATGAGGGGAAATTTCAAGGTTCCGTTAGTCTCTTGTAAGCCCCAGGTTTTTACCGTCGGTAAATCATGGCGTTGAAAAAACTGATATGCCGACCATTTGTCCATGAAGGTTTTTAAGATGGACCGGTCATTGATCAAGACATGCACGCGGTTCGGCGGCCAAAGATCCCGATGCCGGTCGAAAAAAAGGATTTCCGGATCTGACCCGGGAATAATAAATCGGATGTTTTCCTTTTTGACGAGCTCATCGATAAAATGGCGATATGGAGAAACTTGCCTGGCCGATGGCGCCTGCACCTGGACATCCATCCATTGGGCGCAAGCGGGATTAGGCTCGATATCACAACCCATCGTCCGCACTCGCGTCCGACGGGCCCGAAGGCATTTGCAGATGCCCTCTCCGATATCTCCTCCCACCCCGGTGACAAGAATGGTTTTTTTCATCGGCGTTTCCGATCCAGGACCTCGATCAAATAGGGATTCGGGTCGTCAAATCCGCGAATATCCTCCAATATACGCCAACGCTCATAATCCACCCGCATCATATCCACAACTTGCGTTTTTGTGTCCAGGACCGCAAAGCTTGGCTCGTGAGAATCGCGCGGCTGTCCGCAGGAGCCAGGATTGATAAAGCGGATGCCATGGGCCTCGCGGTCCATGGCGTAATGCGTGTGTCCCAAAACAACATAGCGATAGGGGAGTCGGACAAATTTCTCCAGCGGCGAATCGGGATAAACATACTCTTTGGCATCCAATGGACTTGCGTGCACGGCGAGGATGGATTCCTCCGCCCAGATGTGCTGCGACGGCAGATTTTTTAAGAAATCTAAATTCTCCGGGGTGATTCGATCATGGAATAGGTCAAAGGATTTGCCCAGCTCCCGGTAAGCGTCTCTCGCTTTCAGCAAAGCGGGATTATCCAACGCCTGCAGGAACAGGTGATCATGATTGCCGGCGATCGCGACCATTCTGGTGTCGCGGCGCAGGATTTCGATGATTTCATTTTGGTAGTAATAATACCCGCAGACGTCTCCCAAAAACACATGGGCATCACAATTCTGCGCGAGCAAGGCCTCCCAAATTTTTTCGAACGCATAAATGTTTCCGTGGGCGTCCGCCAATAATCCGATCCTCATGGCTTCCTTCCCTCGACGCAATAAAGCAGCGTGTCGCGGCCGATTCCTAAATCCGCGAAGCTGGCAAACAATTTGTCCTTAAAAGAATCAAGCCCGGCTCGATGCAGGTTCTTTTCGAATTGAACTCGCTTCAGATGAGCCGGCCGCCCCTTTTGCGGATCGAGAAGGTAATTTTCTCCCATGAGAGCAAATATTTCCATAGGAAAATCCGCCGTGCAATGAACGGGTTGAAAGCCGCAGCGGCGGACGAAATCTTTTAACGTCGGGATAGACCAGTAATTCAAATGCGTCGGCGGGCCCACCCAGTAATAATGTTGATCCGGGAAATCCTTATGCGCGCTGCGCCGCAGAATATCCTGCAGGGGATTAAAATCATTGGGAACGATGATGAGAAGTACCCCGTCGGGCAAAAGCAAGGATTCCCGGCGGATCGTGGTCAAAATCTGCTGGGGATGGGCGACGTGCTCTAAGACATTATTGAGCGTGATGAGCGAGGCCGGTGCAAAATTTTTCCGCGAGATGGCATCGACATGGCCTTGCTGGACGTTTAATTTCCTTTGATCCGCCATCAAGGAAAGCGCCTGCAGCGAGGGTTCGATGCCCTGGGTCTGCCAGCCTTTCTCTCTCATAAACCGTAAAAAATCTCCATACCCGGCGCCGATATCGAGGACCCGCTTCGTCAAATCCTTGGGAATCAGCGCCTCGGCTAACCGTAAGCGATCCTCATACTGCAGCCGGTAAAATCCATCCGGATCATGTTGTTTATCCGTCATGGTCCGGTTATCTCCCAATTGGGAGTAATACTTTTGATAATAATCTTCAAGCTTTTTTTCCGTCGGCATGGGATGCACGTGCCAGTACCGGCAGTCTTCGCAGCAGATCACCTGATATCCTTTTCGTTCGATGAATTCGCTGTAGCGATGAGACGGCATAAAATTTTCTACACGCGGGGCGAGGCCCCGGCCGCGCGGGTAAAGCAAATCGGCCGGGGCCCCGCCCCGGATCCACTCAAACCCGTTGACCAACCAATGGTCGTTTCTGAGCCAGTCCTTTCAAATAATCCGAAAGGTTCGACAAGGCAAAAGGGACCGGACTGGGTTCGATGAGGACATCGGATGTATCCTTTCCCGGCTCCTCAATGAACGGTCGACCATCGGTTAAGACCCGGGAAATTTCTTCCAGATATTGCCGAATCGTTAAATGTTCAGGGGAAGCCAAATATAATATTTTACCCGCGTAGTCCGTCGGGTTTTGCGCCACCGTGCAGATCCAGCGGGCTGCATCCGTGACCGACAAATAATTGCGCCGGCCGGCCCCATTTCCTTTCAAAACCGGGACCTTACGATCTTCGTAGGCCTGGGTAATCGCTGTATTTAAACTCAAATGACTTGGGCCATGCAACCCGTACACCCCACCGATACGCAGAATCACCGAATTTTTCGTGACCTCCTCCAGCAAATGTTCGGCCAAAAGCTTGCTCATGGCATAATGACTCGAGGGGGCGATTTCCGTTTGCGGACCTATCCTTGCGCTTTGGCCATGGACACCAATCGTCGAGGCAAAAACGAAAAAGGCTCCCATCTTTTGGGCTAGCCTCGCCAAATGGTAGGTTCCTAAAACATTGACTGCATAAAGCTGCGGATCCAGGGCTTCCTTAAAATGAACCGAAGCCGCGAGGTGAATCACACCGTCCACCGGAGGAATCTCCGTCAAAGGACTCTTGAAATCCCAAACGATGGTCTCCTGTTGTTTCTCGGCTCGACGGACAATAGGCAACAAGCGGTGGCCCTGTTCGATGAGAATCCGCTGACAAACCTGCCCGATAAATCCGCCAAACCCCGTCACTAAAAATTTCATAAACCAAATTCCTTCGAACGCAAACTGATAAATCCTTCGGCTGCGGAGTAACCTTTTGAACTTCCTCGGTGGGCCGCCCACTGTTTAAGAAATTCTGGCGAGCGCGGATGTGGAAAGACGCATCGCTCGCTGGCATAAGCGGTCAGGGCCTTGAGTTTCATGTCCAGTGTGGAAGAAATATCGTTCGTAACATCAGGCTGGAAGGCCTTCCCTCCATCTGGAATGGATAACTGAGTTGTTTCGGGAATTTCAAAACAGAGAATGGCTGGATCATCGTTCTTATCGTTGGGCCGAAATGCCGTCGCGACCGCCCGGGCCGTCAGGCAATGGTCCAGATTCAAATCATTCCAGTAATGAGTATAAATGAACGAGGGCTGCACTTTGGCTTTGACCTTTTCGATGTGTTTGACCAAGTCCAGAAAGGGATATTGATCCAGACGCTGGTCCGCGAGCTGCAGGTGGATGACATGGTCAGATTTGACTCCTAGAATCCGCGCGGCTTCTTGGCTTTCTTTCCTGCGTCGTTCTAAAATTCTTTGGTTCGTTTTCAATTCCTGCGCTCGGGTCAATTTCTGTCCAGGTTCATAGGTTCTCGAAGTCACACCGTCGGCCATGAATAAAATGGTCACGGTGTCCCCGCGTTTCTTATGAGCGGCAATCGTACCCCCGCATCCGATCACTTCATCGTCGGGATGGGCGGCCACCACCAACACGCGGTCAGCGGCCATGGACAATTTCCTTGCTTAAGGAAATCAGTTCTTCGGCAACCTTGATCGCAATCTTCTCCTGGCACTCCCTGGTCATTCCGGCAATGTGCGGGGTATAAATCGTATTGGGAACCTTCAAGAGTGGATGATCAAAACTCTGACGCCCGGGGGGCAAGGTATAATCCGGCTCCGGTTCAATGACATCGCAATAATAATAAGCCTGCGGGTGAGATTGAAGGAATTTCACCAGAGCCGGTTCATCCACCAATCCTCCCCGGGCCATATTAATGAACACCGCGTCCGGTTTGACTTGGGCAAGAAAATCCTGGTTGATCATCAATTCATTCCCCGCCAGAGACAACGCCAGAACAATGACCTCCGCCTCCTTTAGCAGAAGATCCAGGCTCATCACAAAATGGCATTGGTCGGTTGGTTCCTTCAATGGTTTTCGGTTGGACGAAACCAGGATCTTTGCCACCACCGGTTCCAAAAGCCGCACCAGATGCTGGCCGACGCTGCCATACCCAATCACTCCCACTGTTAATCCGGACAACTCCCTGCCGAAATATTCAGCCCGCCGGAAATCCCGGCGTTTAACCGCCGCATCGATTCTCGATTTATTTTTATAATGCGACAATATCTGCATGAGCCCAAACTCCGCGGTGGAAAGGGCATTCATGCCGGCAGCGTTAATAACGCGCACGCCCCGATATTTGCAGGCCGACAGGTCAATATTATCCAAACCCGTTCCCAGTTTGGCAACGGCACTCAGACGAGGGAAACGCTCGAGCGCAGTCCCATCCACGCGAAAGACACTGCGCACAATCAACGCATCCATTTCTTGGGGTTGATCACATCCGCCCGGTTCAAACAATCGCCATCCCGCGCGGCGCAGAACCGCTTCACCGGCGGGATGCATCCCCTCTGCAATCAGTGCATTCATCCGTTTTCGCCGGCCACGATCCCAAAAGTCACCGACGCCTTCTTTCCTTGAAAATGATTGTGGGGAATTTGATGCTCACCACATAAATAAGATTTTAAGAGGACATAATACAGATTGATTCCGAATGGCAGATAGGAAATCGTGCTCCCGCTCGGGCGGGGATTGACTTCCAACAGCACGGCCTTGCCGTCAGTGGTCCACATCACGTCATAATCGATCAAAAAACGCGTGGGGAATATTTTGTAAAGCGATTTGGCCAAGGCATCAATCTGTTCGTTCAACTCAAAAAGATTTCCGGAAAACAATTTGGTCACATTCGTCAACCGCCGTCGCATTCCGAAAAACACGCTGCCCTGCGCATAGGTCAGGACATCGATATCAAAGATGTCGCCCGCCAGATATTCCATTAAGAGAAATTCGGTTTTCCCGTCGATCCATTGCTCCAGCAGGGATCGATTGAATTGATGCAGGTCGTCCTTCGAAGGAACGATGCGTTCGGCCACAATCGCAATCCCGCGGCCTCCCCGTCCGGAATTGGGTTTGACCAACAGCGGCCGACGGGGATAATCGAATTCCTTTAACGCCGCTTCTAATTCTCCGGGGGTGGTAAAGGTCCGATAGGCTGGAACTGGAAAACCCTTTGATTTTAAATGATCGTACATCCGGCTCTTCGAGCGAAAATACGATAGTATCGAATCGTCTTGGACCGCCAGCATAATCCCGGCCTCTTTAAATCTTTTCTGCTCAGACATAAGCGCCAGGGCCTCTTCATCCGCTCCGGGAATAATCAAATCAATGTCATGATGCCGGGCCAGGCCCAACAGATGCTCCCCATAATCTTGATCCATCGCCGGCAATAACGGCAAAAAATCCTTCACCCAATTCTTCGCCGGGGCTTGCGGGTTGGCATCGCCAAAAAAAATCTGACAGTCAGAACGTTGTTGGAAATCCTTCTGGAACGCCCAGGATAACGGACCCCCGCAGGACGTTAAAAGGACCCTTGACTTTTTCATCGGTCTTCCAATTCTACCATCGCCGAGGTGATCGGTTCATGCGGCAGGACATCGTTCTTAATGATTTTACCGACGATATTCTCGAAGTGCTTCGGCAGCAAACCGGGAGCCACAGAACGCTTCAATCCAATATCATGGGAGGTCAAAATCTGTCCGGCCTTTAACGAACGCAGCGCCACAATCGTGCGCCGGAGTTTTGGCCGGTCGGTGATTTCGCTCAAAACCGGCTCTTTGATCGGTGAGCCCAGGGCCGCCTCTACCGTACGAATTTGCCGGACCATCCCGGCAAATTCCGGCGGATCAGCGGAAAAATGATGATCCGGACCCTTTTGTTTTTTATCGAGCGTGAAATGTTTTTCGATGAGACAGGCTCCCAAAGCGACCGCGGCGCCGGCGCAGGCGATTCCCTGAGTGTGGTCGGAAAATCCCACCAGACAGTCAAAAAATTCTTCCCGCAATGTTTTAAGGACGTTGAGATGAACCGCCTCCGGCGGAGCCGGATAGATCGATGTGCATTGAAGTAAAATGATGTCCCTGGCGCCATTGTCCTTCAAACAATCGACGGCCTCCCGGATTTCTTTCCGATACGATAAACCCGTCGAAAGGATGACGGGCCTGCCTTTCGCAGCCATCGCCTTTAAAAGCGGGATATTGGTCACATTGCTGGAGGAAATTTTATACGCCGGCCAGGGAAATTCGTCATAGTCTTGCAAATCCTGCCCATCGGCAAAGGTCGCCAGACAATCCAGTTTCGCCCGTCGGGCGTGAGCAAAAATGGTTCTCCATTCATCTTTGGTTAATTCAACTTCTTTAAAGATAGAATAAGAAGGGCTGGAAGGAGAGTAACACCTTTGCGCCGTGATGATTTGGAATTTAACCGCATCGGCGCCGGCTTTGGCAGCGGCATCCACCAGTTGCATGGCCTGTTGGGCGCGGCCATCGTGATTAATTCCGATTTCCGCAATCACATAAACCGGGTGATTCGCACCAATCAAGCGCTCATGGATTTTCATTAATGGGTTTTGTTTTGCCATAATGTTTGCCCGGCCATCCGCCGACAGACCTGATCCACGATCCTTTGCACCCCCCGGCCATCAATCAACTGCAGCGCCCGACGGTGGAAATTTTTCCTTTCCTTAAATTCTAACAGGGCCGCAAAGCGTCCCATCACTTGCTGCACCCCATCGGGTTCATCATGACGGATGATCTTGGCGATCAGGCCTTCCTTCTCAAATCCCTGCATATGGTTGAACTGATTGTCGGCGGTCAAGACCGCGACAAAGGGAAGTCCAAAGCACAAAAGCTCAAAGAGGATCTGGCCTCCAGAACAAACGGCCAAATCCGCACCCTGCATCATATGAGCCATCTGTTGCGCCGTGCACGAAGAGTGGAATTTCAAATTCGGCAAGCGAATTTCATCTGCCAGGCGCTGGTCAGTGGAAAAGCTCCCCAAAACGACCTGGAATTCAATCTCAGGAAATTCCTTCGCCAAAGAAGGCAAAACTCGACGGGTCATGCCTTTGCCATCGGCTCCGCCAAAACAAACCAAAACCGTGTGAACGTTGGTTGGCACAACCTTGGGTTTCCGATTCCAGAAGGGCCCCCGCAAGGGCGCATACGCCGGTCCGAGGAGATATTGCAATTCCGGATGAGGACAATATTGGCCCGAACCGGCGTGCACAGAGCTATTGATGACGATCCCCCGTTCATAACGTTCTAGCATATGGTCATCAAAATAAACCGGGAGATGGCAGTGGAGGCTCAAGGCCAAAAGTTCCGACGGGCTAACCAAATAAGAATCAAAAACCACCGCCCCGCTTTGCTCCAAAAGGGCGATCGTCGCCGGCCGATGCTCTGCACCGAACCAGCTGGAACTCACCAGAGAAATGCCGCGAGGAATCCCCTCCGCTAATTTTTTACACGGTCCGTTAACGAGAAGCCGGCAAAAAAATCCCTTCTGTTCAAACCCGGCGGCCAAGGCCAGACAGCGGGTCAGATGGCCGCTGCCAATGCCGCGGCCGGTTTCGGTAAGGAATGTGATCGTGGGGGGTTGATCCATGGTTGTTTAATCTGAAACTGCCGGGCGAAGGCCCGAGCTTGACTTGCGGGCCTTCGCCCGGCGTCTCTTCTCAAATCCCTAAATCCCCAAATCCCTAAATCCCTAAACTAATATTTACAAAACCTCTCATTCAACTCCCGCCACGCAGGATGATCATCTAAGCACTGGAGGATTTCACGAAAAGACGCGATGTGCCCATTCCTGCTGGTTTCTTGTAAAACCCGTTCAATCAAATCAAAATCCTCCGGATAATCCAGCGTCCAGCGTTCCTTCCCGAGCGAAGGATTTAAGGCCACATTGGCTAAAGAAAAAAATTCCGGATGCCGGCGGATGTAGAGCGTCACATGCTCGCGTTCCGCAGGATATTGGGTCTGCTGCCACGCACGGGTCAAGGCCTCAAAGGAAAATACCTCCACATCCAGGCCGTCGGGAAAGGTTCTTTCCAACACATTGGCGCAGTAATCAACCTTTTTCTTTTGGTACTCTTGCACGACTTGATCAATGATCTTTGGATCGATCAACGGGCAATCCGCCGTAATTCTGACGATATGCTTGAATCCGCGGCTCAAAGCGGTTTGGTAATAGCGGTCGAGGACATCATGGGTTGAACCGCGGAAGACCTCAATCCCGCGATGGGAAAGGAATTCGGCCATGGTGGTATCGGCCTCTTCGTTCGTCGTCGCGACCACAATGGCGCGGATGCGCCCAGCCGCCTGGACGCGCTCCACCACATGTTCGATGACCCGTCGGCCAGCCAGGGTCATCATAACCTTGCCCGGCAAACGGGTGGAACCGTTGCGAGCCTGAATGATCGCGGCAACCATTTCAGGCGCAGCGTTCGAGGATAAAGGAATTGACATATTTTTCATTGACCTTCCAGTGGCGTTCGTAGCAGCCGACTTCCCGGAATCCAGCCTTACGAAAGGCCTTATAGGAAGCCTGATTGGGAGCGAGCACCCCGGCGATCAACTTGTTCAATTTCAGTGTTTCGAAGGCAAAGCGAACGGCCAGCTCAATGGATTCCGTTCCGAGTCCCTGGCCCCAGAATTCTTTCACCCCGATGATCAATCCCAGATCCGCGAATCTTTGTTTAGGATGGAGGTCACCGATCTTGATGTTTCCGATATGCGTCGAATTTTCCTTCAAAAAAATTCCGAACAGAAAATTGTCAGGGCTCTTATTCATTTCTTTCACATATGTTGAAATGGCCTCGGGACTGTAATCAGCGTCGGGATTGGCCAGATACCTGACCACCTCCGGATCCTTCATCCAGGCAAGGTAGCTGGTGGAAATATTTTTTGGATCCAATCGATCCAGAACGATCCGGATGCCTTCTAGTCGAGGAACAGCCGCCATGATTGTGCTTTAGTGACCCCACCCGCCATGCGTGCCCACTCTGTGGCACTTTGATGGGCAGAAGTCGAATTTGTGGAGGTGCCCGCCGTTACTTCAGACTTCCCTAATTAAATCAGGTGCTGGCCCCATTGACGTCAATGCTTGACAACCTTAACTATTGCATCCAATTTCGTTTTAATCTCATGATCGATTTTATTTTTAGATATATATCTTGCTAAGACATGATAATTTTTCTTAAGCATTACATTGGGGAGTTTTAACTTTTTAAAATATTTATCAAATACGGCCGGTAAAAAACGCTCGCTTACCTTAGTACTCGAATCCCATGGAGAACCTTCCTTCAATGTTTCCATAGCTTTTTCAACATCTTCTATAGATTCAGCCATAGCATCAATCCTTTTCTGAGTCTCTGCCAGACTAAAAAGGGGCCCAGCTGTTTCTTTGTGTTCCACTTCCTTCGCATAAGCACTCAATGTCTCTCGATCGCACAAATAATTTTCAATCTCTGTTCTCGTCCATTGGAGAATCTCAAAATTATTTTCTTTATCAATATTCTTCTGAAGATTATCAAAAATTGCTATTGCCCTAAGAGTAGGGACCGCCTCCCTAATCCCGTAAAAATGCTTTTTTGCTTCAGTGTCCTGATTCCCGACATAATGCACAAAAGGGCAGTCGAGGACTTTAATTGCCTCGCCATGTTCCAAGACTTCCGCAAATGTTTGCAAAATAGCTAAATCCGTTGAACCTTCCAAATATAAAACCCATTTCCTTTGTTCAGCTAAATAATAATCTTCAAATCCTATCTCTTTAAGAGATCTGAGCAATTGTGCTCCTCTGTCATTAATTCGATGAGGCTTACCAAGAAACGCAATAACAACGTCTTTTTCAGCTGCTTCATTCAACAAAACTTCGGAATGACTGGCTGCAATAATTTGGTTATTATTTGCCCTGGCCACTTCGGTTAAATGTGTATAAATCTGCCTCTGTCTCAAAATTTCAAGATGTGCATCCGGTTCGTCAAGAAGCAATATAGCTCCTGGATTTGAATACATATATGCCAGCAATAAAAGTGTCTGCTGTAGTCCTCGCCCAGATGAAGACAAATCTAATTTCAGTCCTCCCTCTTTAAAACCCATAACTATTTCGCCTCTTTCCTTAATATATATTGGTTCCTCAAGTTGAACGCCAAAAAGCGATTTAATTTTTTCCGCTAATTCATTCCAGACATCATTCTTTTGTTCATAAATGATGTGGCATAAATTACGAAGAACTTCAGCCGTACGCCCTTCTCCAATCCGAACATTGATTGCCCCTCGATCTAGTCTATCCTCTTTAGCCGCAAGTCCGGACATGGGAGGCAAAAAAGCTATCGAAATATTTTCTACTTCTTCAGGAATATTCATTGGGCTTTTGTCACGACCAAAGCCCAAAGGACGACAATATAAAGATTCTGAATTTGAATAATCAAATTCTAGGCCACACTTCCATAGTTTTTCATTTGTTACCCCTTCAACAGTTACATCGATGCGAATATTTTTTGTTGCTTGCTTTCCGTTCTTTTTTTGAACATCACGCACATGCAGTTCATGCCATAACAAATTCGCATCAGGTACAGGCAGGCTTATTAAGTCCCGGCGGTTGATTGTGACGCCGGAACGTTTTTTAGGGGTTTTGGTACCTTTTCTTTTCTCTAACCAACGCTTCAACCCAATATCCCAAAGAGCTAATACCTGCAAAGCTGAAGTTTTACCGGAATTGTTAGGGCCTATAAAGACAACTGGATTGCCCAACTCAATTTCGACATTATCAAATAATTTAAAGTTTTTAATTATAAGTTTTGTTATCACTTTATTGCTCCCTTTTATTTAAAAGTGCACATCTCAGATTCGTATTGGCGTCCAATAAGAGTGCGGGGGTTACCACATCCCCGGGTGCAAAATTTTTTCTTCCACGCCGGCAAAGGTTTGCTCAATCCGATTCATCTGGCCGGCATCCAAAATCGTCGTCGTCAGCCGGCAATTCTCTTCAATCTGAGAAGGCGTTTCCGCGCCGAAGAGCACCCGGGCCTGGGGCCACTTGGTTAAGACGTAACCCAGCGCCAGTTGTGGAATGGTGAAACCAAATTCCTGCGCCTACATATCCGGCAGGCCTGTGTTTAATTACGCAATAGCGACTTTTATATGCTTTCCCAGCGCGGAAGCGACTTTTTCCAGTGTTGAAAGTTTGATGTCTTCGGCGTGATTTTCAATTCGGGAGATCGCGGTCTTCTGAGTCCTGAGTCTGCGGGCTAACTCTTCTTGACTTAATCCGGCCGCTTCCCGGGCCTGCCGCAACATAACACCAATCTTAAAATCCTCATAGCCTTGCTCATAATTTAAAGCAAAAGCCTTATCTCTTTGCTTTCGATCCTTGATGTATCTTTTTAAATCGCTCATGAGTTTTTCCTCCCTTTACGCTGAAAAAAATCCGTTTTATAACTTTCAGCTCTTTCTATTTCATTGCTTGGCGTCTTCTGGGTCTTTTTAATAAAACCGTGGGTTAAGATAATTTTGTTCCCATCCCAGAAGGCAAAGATTCGATAAATATTTGATCCTAATTTGACCCGGCATTCCCAAATATCATCGGTTCCGGACATTTTAGCAAAATACTGCGCCGGGATGACATCCAAGTCTTCCAGTAAACCTAAAACCCACGTGACCTTTTTGGCCACCTTCGATGGCAAAGAGTCCAGAAATTCTTCCACTGGACACTTTTGGGATGCGGTCCTATAAAAAAGAATCTCTCTGCCCATACTCCCGATATGAAGTTAACATACATGTTAACATTCGTCAATCTTCATTTTCTTGACAAATGAGGAAGACCCCCGGATAGAAGCCCTATCTTTAGGACAATCTGAGGCAGATTTCAGGCCTTGCCCCACAACCCCGGATGCAGAATTTTTTCTTCCACGCCGGCAAAGGTTTGTTCAATCCGATTCATCTGGCCGGCATCCAAAATCGTCGTCGCCAGCCGGCAATTCTCTTCAACCTGAGAAGGCATTTCCGCGCCGAAGATCACCCGGGCCTGGGGCCACTTGGTTAAGACATAACCCAGCGCCAGCTGATAGATGGTGAAACCAAATTCCTGCGCCAGTTCTCTTAATCGCTGCAGATGGGCTGCGGCCGACTTGATGCCCGACGGAATTTCTTCGTCTTTGAGAAAAAAAAATCCCTGCAAAAAAATTCCCCGGATAAAAATGGTTTTCTTCAATTTCGCGGCGAGTTCGAAGACCCCGGCGGATTCACAGCGCCGGTCCCAGAGATTTGCCGGAACTTGGATCAATCGAACCTCGTCGTATTCCAGTGCCTCCAAGGCCTTCAGAGGCGAGTAGCAAGAAACCCCCAGGTCCTCAACCAAATTTTTCTTTATGAACGAAGTTAACCGGCGGCCCAGTCCGGTCTTCCAGCCATCCAAAAAACTTTCCCGGTGCAGCAACAATCCCCGCAACCGGGAAACACCCAGATCTCTCAAAGATCGTTCCACCGCCTCATGCAAAACTTTCTCATCCTTGTGATCCAGCTTCGGATCTAACTTGGTGATAACATCAGCGGAATGAGAAAGTTTTAGGAGTTTCAGGGACTGGCCCAGGATCGATTCGCTAGTTCCGTAGGCTTGCGCGGTATCAAATGTCCGGATGCCGGACTCATGCGCCTTCGCCACCATCTGCATCGCCAGCTGCTCGTCGGGTTGGCCGGTCTTGTTGGAGATCCCGTAGTGGACACCCAGCTGGGCTGTTCCTAGCACAAGACGTGCATTGATCAAGATACGTTCAGATTTATTGGTAAGGACCGGTTGCGCACTTTGCATGTATTATGTTGTGACCCGTGACCAGTCAAAATTAGATAATTTTCCTTTAAAAACCAACGCATTGATACCGGTGACGGGTCTGTGGTCACTGGTCACGTGATTCTCTTAAACCCCGCCGCCGACGGCTGGCCCTGCAAATGGGCCTCTAACGTATCGTCCTGCAAATGCCGACGGATTTGGGCGAAGACTTGATCGGCGGCATTCAAATATTGTTCGACATGCTCAGGCGTATGCGCCCACATGGGATAAAATGTCGTTGAGGCGAGGAACCCTTTCTTGAGCATTTCTTGAATGAAATAGGCCTTTTGCGCTAAACTTTTCGGATGCTCAAATTTGAAATGACTCAACGGAGTGATCCCTTCGATTTTAATCGAAATGTCATGCCGAGTGGCAAGGCCCTGCCAGCCTTCCTGGACCAATTGGCCAATTCTTTGGAGATGCTGGCCGACATGGTGTTGACGATGTTTACGAATCGTTGCCAACGCCGCCACGGGTCCTATCCGTTCGCTCCACATGGTGCTGCTGATAAAAGATTTCTGCGCGGCATCCATGACCGCGGAGCGGCCAATGACGGCGGCTATGGGGAACCCATTGCCGATCGCTTTGGAAAAAACCGCGATGTCGGGTTCCAAATTGTAGATGCCATGCGCGCCGCCGGAATTGAGGCGGAAGCCCGACGAGATTTCATCGGCAATCAAAACCGCGCCGGCCTGATGCGCGAGATTTTGCACCGCTGACAAAAAATCCGGCGCTGGCTGGATATTGCGAATCGGTTCGATCACAACCGCAGCCAATTGTTTTCCATATTCGTCGACGAGTCTTTGCAATCCTTCGCTATGATTGTAAGGAAAAGTAAAAATTGTTCCCTTGAGAGCGCGGGGCACACCGATCGGACTAAGACCGGGCAACAGATGCTCTTGTAAAGCTTCTTCCGAAGAGAGATTCGCTGCCAGATACCAATCGTGCCATCCGTGATAACCGCAGATGGCAACGATATCCCTGCCCGTGAAGGCCCGCGCAATCCGGACGGCGACGGCCATCGCCTCTGCGCCGCCACGCGTGAAACGGCATTTCTGCGCCCAGGGATGCAGTTCACATAAAAGCTCGGCGAGCTCCACCTCCTCAAACGGATTGAGCGACGAACTGGAGCCATTGTTCACCGCCTGGATCACGGCGGCGTTGACATCCTCATCGGCATATCCCAGGACATTGGCCCCGATGCCCGAGATGCTCATATCAATATACTCATTGCCATCCAAATCCCAGACGTGCACTCCCTTCGCCTTGGCGTAATATCCGGGCCAGACTCCCAGCGAAAACATATCCGGGCGCTTGGAAAGAAGCTGGCTCATTCCCGGGATTTTTTGTTTCGCCCGGTTCTGATAATCCAGGCATGCGTGAATACTCATGGCACTTGGGGCAGCAGTTGTTTGGTTGTGAGCAATTGTTTCAGGGACCACGTGACCTTGATCACATCCTTGTCCGTCATACCGGGGAATAAGGGCAGGGACAGGCAGCGACGATAATACTGTTCCGCGACCGGACAATCGCCCCAGCCGGTTCCAAAATTTTTCCGGTAGTAGGGCTGGGTGTGCACGGGGATATAATGCACCTGGGTGACAATGCCGCGCTCGTACAGGGCATTCATCAATTCCGCGCGAGTCATGGTGGTTTGATCGAAGTCAATCTGTATGACATACAGATGAAAATTGTTGGTTCCGAAGTATTGCTCGAAAGGACACTGCACCAGCGGAAAATCTTCGAAGAGTTCGTTATAGTGATTGACAATTTCCCGCCGACGTTCGATAAAACGAGGCAATTTGTTCAATTGGGAAACCCCCAAGGCGCACTGGATATCGGTGATCCGGTAATTGTATCCCAAGAGCTGCTGCTCATAGTACCAGGGGTTGCGTAAAATTAGATCGTCGGGAGAACTGCCGCTGTGAGAATAGGCCTCCTCGGGATGCGAAAATTCTTCCGTGACGCTGGTCAGACCATGGGAACGAAATAACGTGCAGCGGCGATCGAGCCCTTTATCATTCGTCAGGATGGCGCCCCCTTCGCCGGTCGTGATATGTTTGACGGGGTGAAAACTCATGATCGCCATGTCCGAATACTGACAGCTTCCCACGTAAGCCCCATCGTATATCGAACCCAGGGCATGGGCCGCGTCTTCAATTATAAAAATTTTCTGACCGAATTTTTTTTCCGCCTCCGCCACAATCTGGGCAATGACTTTCATATCGCACGATTGCCCGGCAAAATGCACCGGAATGACGGCCTTGGTCCGGGGAGTCAATTTTTGGCGAAGGCTTTTGGGATCGAGGTTGTAAGTCTTGGAATCAATATCGGCAAAGACCGGCCGGGCACCGCAGTACATGGCACAATTGGCCGAGGCCACAAAGGTATTGGCCGAGGTAATGACCTCATCTCCTGGTCCCACATCCGCCGCCAGACACGCGACATGCAGGGCCGAGGTCGCGGCATTGACCGCGACCGCATTGGCAGCGCCCACGTAATTTGCCAGCCGGCGCTCGAACTCTTCGATTTTTGGTCCTTGCGTCAGATTGCTCGATTTTAAGACGGATAAAACACTTTCGATGTCTTCATCATCGAGGCACTGCCGACCGTAGGGCAGACCGTTCAAGAAGGGATAATAATTCCCTTCGGCTAACGACGAGGAAATCAGCGCCCGGTAATGATGGGATAAATCCTGGACAAAGTGGTCAATGCCTTCCTTGATGGTGGGAATGGGAAGGCCCAAATCGCGTTTGAGTTTGGAGACATCCAAAGAAAGATTTTTCCCCCGGACCGCCTTCAGGCCGCTGGCATCAATCGAGACCGGCCTGATCAAGGACTCATCCAATCCGGTACTGCGAGCAACCTCGACGAGAAAATGATATTTTGACAACGAACTGCTGCTGCCGCAGTTGTAAATGCCGGAGAGTCCCTTTTGGATGGAGCCATGAATGAGTTCGGCAAAATCGAAGGTATACAGCGAAGAAAAATAGGCATCGGTGAATCCCTGGATGGAACGACCTTGACTGAGTTCTTCCACGACCCATTCGGCGAGGCTGAGCTTCGGGATCACATTCCAGCCAAAAAAATTGGTGCGCAAGATCAAGGAATGCGAGTGGGACGAAACGGCCCTTTCCGCTTCAATTTTGGTCAGGGCATAATAATTGCGTGGTTTGACCGGGCTTTTCTCGTTATAGTTCCCGCGGAAACCTCCGTAAACCAGATCCGTGGAGATATAAATGAATTTGGCGGGGAGCTTGCGGCAGGCGGCCAAAAGATTTTTTGTGCATTTGACATTCAGATCCCAGGCCAATTCTTTATTGTGTTCGCAGTCATCGACGTTGGCCTGCGCCGCACAGTGGATGATGACGTCAGGTTGAATAGTCTTGACTTCGGCTTCGGTGGGAACGCTGTAGCGCAAATCTACGCTGCGGGTCTCAATGGCGTGCATGTGGATGGGATGCGAGTGATAAAATCCGGCAATGGTGTAACGATCGCTTAAGCGGTAGGCCAGATTGCTTCCCAAAAGACCGCTGATTCCGGTGATAAGCAGACGCTTTTTTGTCATGATGCGCTCTAAAAAAGATTTCCCCAATAAGAGGCGTATTTTAACATAAAGTAAATTGGATGAATAGTTTGGTGTTACACCTTCGACTTCGCGCTCCGGCCCGCGGCTTTCGCCCCCAGGAGCGGCGGGGCGTAACAGAATAAGTGAGCCGAAGAATCAATCCTTGAGGCGGCCAATCTACGTCGGATCTCTTGCGCGAATCTAAAGACGAATATGAACGGGTGGCGAAAAAATCGTACAGGCAAACGGGGCGCCCCGCCCTGGGCTTATTGAAATTTTCTCTTCCAACGATTGATTTAGTAGGATATCGTAATATGTATGAGACCAAATGGAAGCCAAGAAGAGATAGCGAAGCGAAGACAGCTGGCGATAAAGTTGTTGAAGCA
>JAHFFW010000007.1 GCA_023247725.1 Candidatus Omnitrophota bacterium
TCAACAACTTTATCGCCAGATGTCTTCGCTTCGCTATCTCTTCTTGGCTTCCATTTGGTCTCATACATATTACGATATCCTACTAAATCAATCGTTGGAAGAGAAAATTTCAATAACTGCTCCCAAAGTGTTCCTATCTTACAGTCTTTGATTATTTTGTCAACCACAAAACCAGACTTTGAAGCGAATTTCGAAAAGAAATCTTTCTGTCAGTAAAAATTTGGTATATGATACTAAAAATTTGGTTAGGACGACTTGCGGATTCCTTTGGACGACAGAATATTCTATGTTTATCTACAGACATACCTTAAAACTGCATGAAACCGACGCGGCCGGACTCTTATTCTTCAGCCACCAGTTTACTATTCTGCATGATGCCTACGAAGCCTTGTTGGAAAAAATTGGATACAGTTTTGCCCGAATGTTAAAAAAGACCGATTTTTTTTTACCGATTGTCCATGCCGAATCTGATTACAAACATCCCTTATTTGTCGGTGACCGCCTGATGATTGAAGTCCGCATCGGCCAGATCGGCACCACGTCGTTTTCCTTCCTTTATTCCGTCCGCAACGAGCAGAAAAAAATTGTCGGTTCCGGAAAGACCGTCCACGTCACGATTAATAAGAAAACCGGTAAAAAAATCCCGCTTCCTGCCAGCCTGCAACGCGCTCTCAAGCAATGGGTTTAAGTTTTTCCGGATTTTTTGCCAACTGTTGAAGGACCGTTCGTTGAACCTTCAGCCTCTCCCCCAGCCCCGGGCCTGGCCATTCGTAAAAGATTTTGGGTATTTTAAATTTGGGGAGATTTTTTTCTAAATGGGCAGTCAACATTTTCCGGTCCAGGGCCTGCGCGGAAAGCCTTTGAATAAAAGCGGCAGGAATGTGGCCAAACTCTTTGTCTTCGATGGGAACAACGATGGCCTGCAACACCCCGGGCAGTTGGGCCGATATCATTTCAATCTCCTCCGGATAAATATTTTCTCCGCCGGAGATGAACATCTGGTCTTTGCGTCCGGTCACGGTCAGGAAACCCGCTTGAGGCATTGTTCCTAAATCACCGGTTTTAAACCACCCTTCTTCATCCAAAGGTCGTTTAACCCTTTCCCCCTCCACGTATCCCAGAAAAAGCGTTTCTCCTTTCACCAAGATTTCGCCCTCGGAAGAAATTTTTACTTGCCGGTATTGTAAGATTCTAGCTGGTTCCTCATGTTGACTCGAGGTCAATGGTTGGGCGGTGGTGGCGACTTGCGAGGCCATCTCCGTCAATCCGTAGGTCAAGTGAAGTGGCAAGCGCGCCTGCCCGGCCTGTTGAATCAATGTCGGTGAAATAGGCCCTCCGCCAACGAGAATGGCTTTTAAGGAAGACAGTTCCACCGTCATTGGACGAGCCGCAAGCAGCCGGTACAGGTGAGTTGATACAACCGATAGATGCGTGATACGGTTTTCCTGGATGAGCTGGCCTAAATCTTCCTCCGCCTCTTTCAAAAGCACAAGGCTTGCTCCAGCCAAAATGACCCGCCAAAGAATTCCCATGCCGCTTACGTGAAATAACGGAAGATTCCAGAGCCAGCGATCGCCTTTTCCAAGAAGGATATTTTCATTTGCTCCCAACGCATTAAAGTAATGATTACCGAAACTATGCAAAGCCGCCTTGGGATCGGAACTGGAACCAGAGGTAAACAAAATGGTTAATGGCTGTTGGTATTCGATAAAGATACCGCTCGTGTCGGTGGTTTGCCGCACATCAAAATTAATGACTTCCTCCGGACGGAATTTGCGCACAGGAATCTTGGTGGAGGTCATATAAATTTTTTGCGAAGTAAAGAGAACCTGGCTGCCAACTTTTTGCAAAGAACGTAAAAGCGCGGCCTCCGGCAGTCGATGATTCAACAAAACCGTGATGACTCCCATTCGCCATAGGCTGAAAAGAACCACCATGGTTTCGAGACTGTTGGGCTCGGCAATGGCGGCCCGATGGCCTTTGCGAAGTCCCAGTTTTTTGAGTTGCTTCGCTGTCGATTGGACGCACTGATCCAATTGTCGGTAAGAGATTTCCCGTCGGCCAATGATGACGGCGGGCTCATGGCCAAAATTTTTTGCCGCCTGCGATAAAGGGCAGGGGATCTTATCCATTTTTGACCGGCTCTATCATGCCAAAGTCAATCCGATTTTTTTCAATGGAGAGAGATTCCGCTAAAAGACACCCTTCTTTGATCAGCAATTCCTCATCATAGAGATCCTTCGTAAACCATTTGAGGGTATCCAATCCGGCGGGCGCGCTGGTTGCGACCGATGAAAATTGCGCCAAAAAGCGAATTCCAAGGCCAGTTTCGTAGCTCGAGCTAATGACGGCTTCAATCCCCAATTCATGGGCGAGGCGGACCCACCCCATCGCCTTCTCAAAACCCCCCAACAAGGTTGGTTTAAGCACAAAGGCCTTGACGCCTTTTAATGCCTTGATTTTTTCTTTCGGCAGCTGATTTAGGGATTCATCCAAGGCATAAGGAAATTGGGTGACCTTAAAAAACTCGTCCAACAATAAATTGTCTTTGGTTGGTTCCTCAAGGTATTCGACCATGGAACGGTCCAAGGCTTTCACGAAACTCCCCGCCTGGCCGTAATCCCATTTTTGATTGGCATCAATTCTTAGATGGCAATTCTTAGGGAGCAATGCATGAATGAGAATAATTTTTTCAATATCCACGAAAATGTCGTTTGATCCCACCTTCAGTTTGAACGAATGCACCCCTAGCCTTAAATATTTTTTGATGGCCCGGGAGACCTCCTTTTGAGTCCCTGACAAAAGAGCACTAAACATGATTTGGGGTCGCGAAGGTCCTCCGAGAAGTTCAGCCACCGAACGATCGTTCGCGTTCGCCAAAAGATTGAGGATGGCCATTTCCAAACCACAGCGGACCGAGTTCAGCAATTTCCAGGATCTCAACCAGGTCTCGAAATACCAGGTCAATTCCTCGACCTGAGGAGGAATCTGCCGGTTCATCAAGCGGTCCTTCACTTCTAAAATTTGTCTCTGCGCCTCCGGCAGCCGTTCCGCACTTAAGCCCGGCAAAGGAGCGATTTCTCCCAAACCAACCGAGTGATCGTCTCCGGTCATTTGAATGATCAATCCTTCCCGTTGGGTCAAGGGTGTTTCTGCGAAAACCAAAGGTATTTGCAGAGGGACACGATAACGGTAGATGTCCATGCCGATCACTTTCACAACAGCCATCCCATGGAAAACAAGAGCGTATAAACCAAAAGCAATTTTCCGGTCAAGGCTAAGGCATTGTTTAAAGAAGGGCCGTCGGTTTTGGTGAGGACGGTCATGCTGGCGGGAATCGCCCAAAGTGAGATGGTGACCGCTGCCAGCGAATAAGGGTAATCATCGGTGATGAGATAGACCATGGTCGGGACCATGGCCGCTAATTGAAGAAAAAGTAAATACTCGGCCACCGCAAACGAACGGCCGAAACGCACCGCCAGGGTTTTTTTATTGGCCCGGCGATCGGTTTCTAAGTCCCGCAAATTATTGACGGCGAGAATAGCGGCCGAAATTAAGCCAGGACCTAATCCAGCAATGACAACCGCTGGATTGATTTCTAACGATTGCACATAATAGGTTCCGGCGACCGCGACCGGTCCAAAAAAAATGAGGACAAAGATCTCTCCCAAGCCCAAATGCCCAAAAGGGCAAGGCCCAGCGGTGTAAAGGATTCCAAAAAAAATGGAGGCAACCCCAATTCCCAAAATCGGCCAACCTCCCCGCCAGATCAAGTACAGTGAACAAACCGCGGCTAAAAAATAACAAAGAATGAAAGCCATCTTGACCTTAAAAGGCGCAATGAGTCCCGCTTGGGTCACTCGCAAAGGCCCGATGCGGTCTTGTTGGTCAGTGCCTTTGATGAAATCGTAATAATCGTTAGCGAGATTCGTCCCCATTTGAATGAGCAGGGCTCCGGCCAAAGCCAGAACGGCGGACGGCAGATGTTCTTCTCCGTCGCGAAATGCCATCACTGTCCCCATCATGACCGGTGCAATGGCCGCGGCCAAGGTCTTGGGTCGAATGGCTAGCCACCACGGGTAAATTTTGTTAGGCATTCCCCCTCCTTTTCAGTTTCTGCCACGCAAATCTTTTTGGGCGGCTATTTGGGATTGACCGCATTCGCCGGGCTTGTCCGAACCGTTCCGATTTCTTGATAAGCATGTACGAATTGATGGGTGGTTTCGGATAAGCCGGTTAGTTTTTGAAATTCCTTGGCGACCATGGTCGTATAAAGCTGGGCCCCTCGAGGATTAAGGTGTCCGGGATCGGCAAAGTACCGGTAGTCCATAAGGATTGTGCCCCGCTCTTCCATCGCTAGCGAGAGCTGCGGATAAATCCTTTGTAACTTTTTTAAGTCTTTGATCACTTGGGTTCGGGGACGGAAGTGGCTGGCTTGTTGCTCAGTTCGGTCTAATTCATACGTTGGGATGAGCATGATTTGAATGTGGTGCTTCTGGGCCAATTCAAAAAATTCCTTAACGTAGGCAGGAGGTTTAGCCGAGATCGGTTGGAGTTCCTCATTCGGGGCGAATTCTTGGCCCGCCGATTGATCCTTTGACTGAAGATACTCCGTTGAGATCACACCGGCGGCCGCAGCCTGCTCGGCGATGTAATAATAACCGCGATTTTTTGCAAGGTTCCTCAGAATCGCTTGATGATATCGTTCCGGGTCCAGGAATTGAGATTCGTAAAAATTTTCTCGGCTGCGGCCATAGATTTGGTTGGCATCCGGCTGATTCAAATAAATGGATTTATGAAGCTTTTTTATCTTCGCCGGGCAGGCGAGTAAAATTTTTCCGGTGAAATATCGAAGGACCTCCGGCCAATGCAGCCGAGATGGAATCAGATAATTGAGAATGACATCGATGTTCTTGCGTAACCATGCATATTGCACGACCTCAAAAGGGCTAGCCGCTTGCACACAAAACGAGGGAAAGGATTCGATCTCAAAGCCACCGGTGGAATATTGCAGCAAGATCCAATCCGGGGGGTCATTATATTTGAGAAAATCTTTGAGGAGAAAATAATGCGGAGCCAGCTGAAGACCAACCAATGCCAGATTGGTGGATTGGGTTTTTCCGTCGTTTTGTTCATCGAAGACTTCTGGAATAAATCCGGCCGCGGTTGCGCTGTTGCCAAACACAACGATATCCAGTTTCTCCGCAGTATTGATGAACTTCCCTTTTGTTCTGGCCCAGCGGCGTTTTTCTTTAACGACTTGCTTGGATCCCTCTTGAGTGATATCGGAAATGGCCAAAGAGATCCATTGGGTCAGTAAAAAAAGCGCCGTCGCCAGGACAATCGGTCGAAAACGGCGCCATCCTTGAACGCTTGAGGCAGATTTAAAATTGAAAATAGATGAATTCGTTCCCACCACCGGCTCCGAATGTTAGAAGGAAAAAAACTAACAGATAATAGACCACTCCCTGGGGAATCCAGTTCCAACGAAAGATGGCCAGAAGCTCCTTGTTTTTGAATTGCCAATATTCCAGAAAAATAATAAACCACGTCAAACCGAAAAAGCTCGTTGCCATTTTAAGGAATTGGAATAAGGGAAAGTCATTGGTGAAATGAAAATTCCAGATCAATCCTTGAAAAAGGCCGGCGATCTGAGCCAGGGTTTGCGCTCTAAAAATCAGAAACCCGCAGGCAACGATCTGAAACGTCGCCAAGACCTTTAACCAAAAAATCATCGTGTTCTTTTCTCTTTCTATGGATGAAACGGATTGCTCGCGCCGTCTTTGCCTCAAAGCGTAGAGCACCATTAAAGTTCCATGATAAATTCCAAATAGAACAAAATTCCAGCGCGCGCCATGCCAAAGGCCGCTCAGCAAAAAAACCAAGAATAGATTGAAGGCCCATCGCCAGGTTGGAACGCGATTTCCGCCTAATGGAATATAGACGTAATCCTTAAGCCAGCTCATCAAGGAGATATGCCAGCGTCGCCAAAAGTCTCGAAGGTTGCTGGCAAAAAATGGCCATTGGAAATTGATCATGAGATCAAATCCCATGAGCTTTCCCAATCCGCGCGCGATGTGACTGTAACCGGAAAAGTCGCAATAAATCTGAAAACAAAAGGCATAAGTGGCCAGTAAAACCTGGATGCCATTATAAGGGGCGGAACTGTCGAATAAAGGGTTGACGATTTTGGCCAGGTTATCGGCGGCAAAAACCTTTAAAAAATATCCCCACAAAAGCAGGAAGCATCCTTCTTCAACCCCCTCAAGGGTGATAACCCGACGGCAGCGAATCTGAGGAATCAGGTGGGGAGCGCGCTCGATCGGGCCAGCCACAAGGAGTGGAAAAAACGTCATGAAAAGCGCGAACTCAAAGAAATTCGTAACCGGCGCGATTTTCTTGCGGTAGACATCGATCGGATACGCCATACTTTGGAAGGTATAAAACGAAATCCCCAAAGGAAGAATCATATTGAGATGGGGAACTGAAAGAGATAAACCACATTTCGAAAACAAGGCCGCTGCACTTTCGCTAAAAAAGTTGAAGTATTTGAAAAATATAAGCAGCAAAAGATTGGCCAGGACACACAACCAGAGCATGGCCTTTCTTTTTCGATCATCCGGGCTTCGTCCTATTTGCAGCCCGCACCAATAAGACATGACTTTGGAAAAGATGAGCAAAGATAAAAAACGCCAATCCCAAAAGCTATAGAAAATAATGTTGGCCAATAAAAGCAAACGATTTTGCCAGCGCCGATCCCAAAAAAGATAGAAACTGTAAACGACAGCAAAAAAAATGACAAACGTTATTGAATTAAAAGTCATCGGGTTGACTGATTACGCTATCATGGAATGGTGGCTTACGATTACGGACGTCGAGGGAATTTAGAAAAGTTGGGTTTTCGTTTCTCGAGAAAGGCATTTTTTCCCTCTTGCCCCTCTTGCGTCATATAAAATAGCATCGTGGCATTGCCGGCGAGTTCTTGTAACCCTGCTTGTCCATCACAGTCGGCATTAAGGGCAGCCTTTAAGCAGCGGATGGCCATGGATGAATTGGCCAATATCTCTTTGCACCAACCCATCGTTTCCTCCTCCAATCGTTCATAAGGAACAACCGTATTGACCAAACCCATATCCAGGGCTTGTTGGGCATTGTACTGACGGCACAAATACCAAATTTCTCGGGCTTTTTTTTGTCCGACGATCCTGGCCAGAAAACTCGCTCCATAACCTCCATCAAATGATCCTACCTTGGGACCGGTCTGTCCGAAGATCGCGTTATCGGCGGCAATGGTCAGATCACACAAGACTTGCAGCACATGTCCCCCGCCGATGGCATAACCGGCGACCATCGCGATCATGGGTTTGGGACAAGTGCGCATCTGTCTTTGGAAATCCAAAACGTTGAGACGGTGAATACCTTTCTCATCCCGATAGCCCGCCTCTCCTCGAGTCCTTTGGTCTCCACCGGAGCAAAATGCCTTTTTCCCTTTCCCCGTGAGAATGACGACACCGATTGTTTCGTCATCGCGGGCATCGGATAGAGCGCGAGACATTTCATCAACCGTGAGAGGCCGAAAGGCATTATGCACCTGTGGCCGATTGATGGTGATCTTGGCGATCCCTTCCCATTTTTCGTATTCGATATCGGTGTATTGACCAGCCTTCTTCCATGGAATTGATTTTTTCATTTTGCGCCTCTAGCGGATATTCTCCAATGCCTCTTTGATTTTCTCCTGCCAGCGATCGTGCAGGGATCGGTTGGCCATCCTTTTTGTTTCGACTTCGATGATGATGGATTGATCTCCTTTTAATGCTCGTCGGTATTCTTTCTCAAATTGTTTTAATGTCGAGGGCCGAGCGTAAACCAAGCCAAATAAGTTACCAGCGGATTCGAAGGAAAGATGGTGGGGAGTTCCAAAAAGTCGTTCAAAGGATTTGAAATGCTCGGCGACCGACAAGAAGGAAAAAATCCCGCCGCCATTGTTATTGATGACGACAATCGTCATGGGCTGTTTCAGGTCTTTGACTATCGTTAAGGAATTCAGATCATGCAAAAAAGCCAAGTCGCCCAAAAGCAGCGTTACCGGTTTTTGTAGTCCATGGGCAAAACCGGAGGCGGTTGCGATCGTTCCGTCGATCCCGCTCGCGCCGCGGTTGGCGCCGATGACCACTTTTTTATGGCCGTTAGCCGCATACATATCCATATCCCGAACCGGCATGCTGTTTCCGAGAAATAAACCATGCCCGGCATCGATATGTTCGGAAATCACGCGAGCCACCATTGGTTCATTTAATGTTCCGTTGTTTTCTCGGAATCCATCGATTGTCTTTTGAACGTGGAGAGAAAGGCGCTGCCAGGATTTTAGATATTGAACATTATTTCTTTCCGTTAGGGAAGGAATCAACGCTCGGCAAACTCTTCCAGAGCTAGCCTCCACGCGTAAGGTGACCTGATGCTGCGGATCATTCCTTAAGGGATGATTAAGAATCATGACGTAATGACGCGGCCTATTCTTCTCGATAAACTCATACCAACGCTTCGAGGTCATCCGGCCACCAAAATGCAGAACACCATCCGGTGCTAATTTTTCCCCGATCTTTTGGAAAAGAAGAATTTGATCATAAAATGAGATGATCTGCGCATGGGTTTGCCCTAGCCGTAAACCCGAGGTCACATCCGCAAAGATCGGCCAACGCAATTTTTCCGCCAGCCGGAGAACAGTCATCCGGTCGGATTCCGAATACAATTTTCCAACGACGATGACCCCGCGTTCAATCCGTTTTAGGATCGATAACACGCTCGTTAAGTCCTCGGGTTG
The DNA here is from genome assembly GCA_023247725.1 of Candidatus Omnitrophota bacterium. Classification (GTDB taxonomy): domain Bacteria; phylum Omnitrophota; class Gorgyraeia; order Zapsychrales; family JAHFFX01; genus JAHFFW01. Next base: position 8,822 of record JAHFFW010000007.1, read on the forward strand.
CAAATCTGGTTGAGGAAAAACATAACTCGTGTATGGATCGCAAGTCCCGGCCCACGATTTTAAGGTATGAATATAGGCCGAACCATCTTCCTTTGGGTCCACCGGTTCCAACGGTTCTCGGAACATGCAATTGATATGGACCGGCCCCGCCGGCGAGCGGCAACTGCGATAAATGGCTTGGTCAACGGTTGTTAAAAGAAATTCTGGTTTGATATCAAGGGTGGGACAAGGCAAATCGACCCGCCATCGAACATATTCTCCAAAAAGCCCGGATTGCTCGATGGTCTGATTGGCGCCAGTCTGGCGTAATTCCGGCGGTCGGTCGGCCGTTAATATAACCAGAGGGAGTTTTTTTTTGGAGGCTTCAATGACGGCTGGAAAATAATTGGCCGCGGCCGTGCCCGAAGTGCAGATCAGAACCGCCGGCTGCAGCGTCGCCGAAGCATAACCCAAGGCATGAAAAGCGCTGGCGCGCTCATCAAAATGAACAAAAATCCTCGCCTTGGGATTGGAGGCGGCACTCATCGTCAGGGGTGATGATCTTGAACCTGGCGAGATGCAAAAATAATTCGCCTCTTGGCGGATTAATTCTTCGACTAGCAATTTTCCCCAGAGGTGATTCAAATTCGGTGTGGTCGTGGCAGGCATGGGTGAATCTTAAGGCAAGAAGACTTTAAGAAGGCTGCTCATTTTATTCTCAATTTCGTTCCATTCAGCGTCCGGTTGGGAGCCCTCCACAATCCCGGCGCCGGAAAAGAGCGAAAGATTTTTATTTTTGATTAATCCAGAGCGGATTCCTACTGCAAATTCGGACTCCTCGTTCCCTATCCAACCGATCGGACCGGCATACCAGCCGCGGTCAAACGGTTCCGTTTGCTCAATCGATTCCAGGGCTGCTTTTTTAGGAAACCCGGCGACCGCTGGCGTTGGGTGTAATAAAGACAATAACCGGTCCTCATCAATCCCCGGATGCAAGATTCCTTCGAAGGTGGATAAAAGGTGTTGGCCGTCGGTTAACTGCAAGAGGGCCGCATCTTTTTTGATCTCTAAAATCGAACAGACCGGAGTCAAGACCTCAAGAATGTATCGAGTGACAATCTGTTGCTCAAAAAGATCCTTGCTTGAGCTCAATAAATCTTCCTTGAATAAACGATCCTGGTTGGAATCTTGTCCGCGCGGTCTAGTCCCCGCTAGCGCCTCGGTTTCCACATGATTGTTTCTCCGGTAAAAAAGCCGTTCCGGAGAAGCACCAAAAAATGCAATGCCCGGGTTCGGTGAAAAACAGAAGTGATAGCAGCCCGGATGAAGCAGCCGCATTTTTTGGACTAAGGCAAAGGGGTTGATCGAGGAAGGGAGTTGAAAAGTAGATTTTCTCGCTAAGACAATTTTTTCTAGCCTTTTTTGCTGGATTTTTTGTAATTGTTCCTCCACCGCTTGATCCCAAAGGGATTTTTCCGGAACATCCTTCCGGGAGAACGGCAGTGGAATCTCATCGCAGGCAGGATCGGCGTTCATGACAAGCCCATCAATATCCTGAAATAGAGATTCGGGCTTCTCTAATGAGTCGGGCTTTTGCAGATGATGGCATAGCAAAATGGTCTGATCGCCTTGGCGTCGCAATTCAAAACGAGGCAGAATAAACCAAGAGGCGGCGAACTCTTGCCATTGTTCTCCCATTTGCTTTGGATCAAAGCAAAAACCTCCATAATATCGAGATAAAGGCTGTGCGGATAAAATTCTCTTCAGTTCCGCAATAAAGTCGAATTGGGGTTCCTGGGGAGAACCTCTAAAGAAATGCGCAACCCCTACGGCGCCGCATTCCATTTGCCCCTGGCGATCAGACCAATAAAAACTGGGTTGTATCGATTGACGTTTGATCCAACCGACGATATCAATGGGAGGCATTTTGATTTCTAAATGAAGCAGGCGGGAAGTTCCTGGATCCACGGTTTGCGGGATGGATTGAGCCCAAAGCCGCAACAGAGTTTTATAGCTTTGCAGGCCTGGGATGGGTTTGGATTGGGTGAGGGTCATGAGTACAAATCGGGTTTATCGCCCTGATAGATTACGGCAGCGCCGAAAAAAAGCGGATGAGAATGCAAATGGCGAAAACCCGCCGCGGTCATCAAATCGAGAAAATGCTGGCCGCTGGGAAACTCTTCGATCGTTTCATTGAGGTATTTGTAAGCCGCATAGTTACCAGCAAATAGATAACCTAAGAGAGGCACAACCCGGCGCAAATAAACCAAATGGATTTTTCTAAGAAAAAATTGGGTCGGCAGGGAAAATTCCAAAATTAAAACACGTCCCCCCTTTTTAAGAACCCGAAAGGTTTCCTGTAAGACTTTTTGAGGGGAGGCCATGTTGCGAATGCCAAAGGCGATGGTGACCGCGGTGAAAGAGTTATCCAGTGCAGGAATGGCATGGGCATCGCCCTGTCTCAATAAAATTCGACCGTCCAATCCCTTGGCACAGACCTTTTTGCGGCCCATATCGATCATCCGCTCGGAAAGATCAATCCCCAGGCATTGTTCAATGAAGGGTTGATGCTGCATGATAAGGAGTGGAACATCCGCCGTTCCAGTAGCCAAGTCCAATATCTTACTGTCCGGCTCAATGGAGAGATATTTGACCAATTCTCTTCGCCAGTGCAAGTCCTGTCCAAGGGAAAGAATCCGGTTGAGAAAGTCATAGCGCGGCGAGATTTCATCAAACATTCTCCAAGATTCGCCTTTTTCAATTCCATGACGCATAGGCAGTCCCTAAAATTTTTTCTTAAAAGTAAAAAAGACCCCGTCATATTAACATATCCAAACTTGAATATCAATTCTGGGAAAGGGATGGCTAGACTTAAAGGTGGGAAAAGCCGGACAGGAATTTTTCTGCATCAAGGGCAGCCATGCAACCGCTGCCGGCAGCCGTCACGGCCTGGCGAAAGATTCTGTCCTGAACATCGCCGCAGGCAAAAACACCGGACTTGCTGGTTCTGGTGGTTCCGGGGATTGTTTTAATGTAGTCAACCTCGTCTAATTCCAGTTGGCCAGCAAGGAAGGCGGTATTGGGAAGATGGCCAATAGCGTAGAACAAACCATAAACTTCCAAGATTTGCTCAATATTGGCCTTAGTATCTTTGACCTTAATGGCTTCCAAAGAGTTTTGTCCATGGGCTTCTAAAAGGATAGTGTTCCAAAAAATTTCAATTTTAGGATTGGCCTTGAGCCTTTCCTGCATAATCGGCTCTGCTCGCAAAACATCTCGACGGACTAAGACCAGCACTTTGCTGGCGTATTTGGTAAGGAAGGTTGCCTCTTCAACTGCAGAATCTCCTCCACCCACGACGGCTAGGACTTTATTCCGGAAAATTGGCAGTGCCCCGTCACAAACCGCGCATGCCGAAATCCCTTTCTGCCAAAGCCGGTCTTCGCCGGGAACTTGCATGCGTTTGGCCGTCGCACCCGTTGCAATAATAAGACTTCTTGTTTCTACCGTTTCCTGATTAGTAAAAACCTTGAAGGGTGATTGATTGAGATCAACCTTTTCGACCGTTAATGTTTTGATGCGCGTCCCGCAGTTGATCGATTGCTGCCTCATGCGAATCATGAGTTCTGGACCGAGAATTCCTTCTGGAAACCCGGGATAATTCTCCACCTCGGTCGTGGTCGTCAATTGGCCTCCTGCGGCGATCCCACCCGCCACCAGGCCTTCATAGAGAAGCGGATTCAATTTGGCCCGGCCCGCATAAATGGCGGCCGTGTGGGCGGCCGGCCCGGAACCAATGATGACAAGATTTTCCATAGATAAAACGAATTTGCTGGATTACTCGAGCTGGTATCGGTCCAGGATTTTTGATCGGGGTTTTTTTTCGGCCTTTTCGACCAGATCATGAAGGATTTGATCGTAGCGTGGTTTGTTCTTATCTTGAAAGAACAAGCCGTAGTAGCGGCGTTCCGCGTTGGAATAACGAAAGGCAGCTTCGATATCCGATGGGTTGTGTTCAATGCATTCAGTTTTATCCGTCAAACGTTTATCCGGCGCAATTCCATTCGGATGCTTGAGAAACGAAAACCAGCTGGAGGATTTGTGATCAAAATTTTCCGCATCGAAATGCGGGCAGCGCTGCGAGATGTGGACAAAGGCAAATCCTGAATGCTGAAAAGCAGCGCCAAGGGTGCTCGCCAGATGATCCGGCATCCAGTCCGTGGTACTGGCGACAAAGGAAGCTCCCAATCCTAAGGCGGTGCGGACCGGATTGATGGGTTCAAGCAAGGTTCCGAAGGGTTGAGTGTTTGTCGCATGACCTTTTCTGGTCGTTGGAGAAGTTTGACTTTTGGTTAAGGCGTAGAGTTCATTGTCATACAACAAAAACACACATTTGAAATTTTTATTGATGCCGTGAATGAGATGATTGCCACCGATGGAAAGCGCATCGCCGTCTCCCGAATGGATAAAAATATGCAAATCCGGTCGGGCCAAAGCAAGGCCCAGGGCAACGGTAATAGGGCGTCCGTGGATCGTGTGCGCACCATAGGCGTTGATATAATTCGGGGCGCGGCCAGAGCATCCGATTCCGGAAACGTTGACGGTTTGGGCCGCGACCATCTGCTGGTCCACCATAAACCGTTTGATGGCGGCGATGATGCCAAAATCACCACAGCCGGCGCACCAACGGGGATTTTCAATATGCAAATCCTTCAGAGTCAAAGGCTGACCCGAAGGCTTATCTTGTATTTGCGTACTCATGGAGATACTCCTTAGCAGTTCCATAGATACCTTTTGGTCGGATCGGTCGACCGGTTGCCCTCGCAATCATGCCACGGATATCCATTAAGGTTTCGGCTCGAAGCAGCATGGCTAAAGGCGGAGGCTTGATGTCATCACCATAGGCGACCTCAACCGTGACCACGCGGTTAAATTTGGAAAACATTTCTTTAAGCATCATCGGCAAAGGATGTACGATCTTCAAATGCATTCCGGATACTGGCAGACCATCGATCTGACAAAGATTCATGGCTTCCTCAATCGCACCGCGCGTACTGCCCCAACCGACGATCAATAGCTCCCCCTCTTCTTTTCCAAACATCTCGGGTTTGGTCAGGGCTCTTTTAACGAGATGCACTTTATGATTACGCACGGCGTGCGAGCGTTGATTGGTTTTGGAAAAATAATTGATTTTCCCTTCCTTGTCGGTATTTAAGCCTGTCACCCGACGCATGGCACCCGGCATTCCGGGGATGGATTGCACCGCACGGACCATTTCAATGTTTTCCGGTAAGCGTTGGATGTGAAAACGTTCGAAAACAAAATCCGGGATTTCGTTGATGTTAGTGATTTCATTGACCTTGAGTTTATCAATGATCTTATAGCTGTTAGCGGTTTGAAAGTCTGTCATGATAAAAATCGGCAATCGCAACTTTTCCGCGAGATACCGCGCCATTTGCGGGGCATAAAAACAGTCAATGACATTGGCAACGCTTAAGACAATCTTTGTATTATCACCATGGCAACCAAAAATGACCGCCGGCAAATCGGATTGTTCGGTTTTTGTGGGCATTCCGGTCGACGGGCCGGAACGTTGGGCATCAATGATCACAATGGGAATTTCGGCCGCCGAGGCATAGCCGATAAATTCCTGTTTAAGGGAAAGTCCTGGCCCGGATGTGCAGGTGATCGCTGGAACACCACTAAAGTAAGCCCCAATCGCGGTGCCAATGGCCGCAATCTCATCTTCGGCCTGATGGACCATCCCGCCATAATTAGAAAAATTCTTGGCGAGGGTGTGCATGATGGAGGAAGCTGGCGTGATCGGATACCCAGAAAATAATTTGAACCCCGCATCAATGATCCCCATGCTTAAAGAGGTATTTCCATCAATCAGGATTTTTTCCCCTTCAGCCCGGCGGGAATTGATTTCAAAGGCAAACGGGATGTGTTCCTGCGCGTAAGCATATCCATGTTCAAAAATGGTCAGGTTTTTGTTTAAGATGTCTTCTTTGAGTTTCTTCCCGAACGTCTTAATGATTTTGCTTTTGACAACCTCGGGTGAGGTCAAGTAAATCGCGGCCAGCATTCCTAAATAATACATATTGCTGCCAGAACCTCCCATGCTTTTGATCATGGCCTTGGCCTGTGCATCGATCTGAAAAGGGAAGATCGAAAGACCCAAGACCGCTAACCGCTTGCAAACCATTTCATAGATCTCTTCATTGCCCGGTTTATCGCCCATATCCAAAAGGACTCGACAATTGGGATTTGTTTCTTCATCATCCAGCCGGCGGTCCAGCACGATCTCATGCGAAGCCAGAATCACATCCGCGTCATTACCGATATTAGTGATATCAAAATCAGCAACACGAATGATGACACCCGAAAGAGCCGGGCGGGTCCGTGGCGGCGGACTGATTTCCGCCGGGATCATCGGTTCAATGTAAACATATTTCCCGGTATCGGCAAAAGCGCTGATGAGAATATCGCCCGCTTTTTGGGCTCCGAAACCGGCATCCATCAATAATTCAAAACGTGAGACTTTCTTTTTTTCCTTGATCATGGTTTCCCTTCAAGTCCGCCAAATTGCTAAATTTTTGGTATAAGATTGGTTGTTACTATAATCTTTTTACTTGTGCCGTGCAAGGCATATTCAAATTATTCTGCTTCGCCCCGCCGAAGACGGGGCTTCGCAGGAATATTCTCTCGAACAGAATAATTCCTCCGAAGCAAAAGAGATAGGGACTATTTCTTTTGCGAAGGAGAATAAAAGGACATCAACTTTTAAGTGCCTTGACCTGATGGATGATCTTTGTGAGGTCTTAAATCGGCTAAATCTTTCATCACAAAAGATTCACGATCGTCTTGAATCGTCCCCTGAACTTCTTCATTGGCCAAGATTTGGTCAACCGAAAATTCCGAATTGATTTCAAAACCAGCATCTTTGATCATTCGCAAGGTTCTTGCCCGATGGGAGCCTTTGACATTGAGATAGCCATCCAAGAATAAAGAATTGGCGGGATAAAGGGACATGACCTCCATACTCCTTAGATGACCTTCCCGACCCGCTGCCACCCGAAGTTCCGAATCAGGATTAAGAAAACGGAACAAGCACAACACCCGCAAACAAAATTCCGGCGTCAATTCCGAAATCACTTTCAGCTGGTTGCCCCCAATAGGAATCAAAAAATTGACAGGAATGGAACGAGCCTGGATCTGCCGCAGTCTGTAAGCTACTTCAATAATGTCATCGATCGTTTCCCCCAATCCCACGATCATTCCGCTGCAAATTTGTAATCCGGCTTGCCGCGCCGCTTGTAGGGTTCTTAATCGATCCTCAAAGGTATGAGTTGTACAAATTTCTGGATAATGCCGTTGGGAGGTATTGAGATTGTGATTAAGGCGATCGAGGCCGGCGGCCTTTAACTGCTGGGTTGCCGATTCATCCATAATTCCAGCGGAAACGCAAACCTCAATCGGATAGGTCGATTTGATTTCACGGATTAATCTCGAAAGATGTTCAATGCGTCGGCCGGAAGGCCCCCGCCCGGCAAAAACCATGCAATAGCGGAAAGCCCCTCTTTCATAAGCGCTTTTCGCTTCTTGTAAAATTTCCTGGTTGGATTTAAGAGGGTATTCATCGATATCCACCTGCGATGTCTTGGCTTGAGCGCAGTAATGGCAGTCTTCGGGACAAAACCCATTTTGGGCATTGTTGAGGATGTGGATAGAAACCACTTTACCAGTGTAGGTTTTCCGAACCTCAAAAGCGGCGTCCAGAAGCGGCAAAAGTTCGATTTCAGGCGAACTGAGGATGCGCGTACACTCTTGTATATTCAATGTTTCATTGGCCAAGACTCTCTTGACCAAATCACAATAGGATGACCTGTCCATGAATTTCCTACTTTGTACGATTGAGTTTATTCTATTATAAAAGTGTCAGGATTTCAAATAGGGTTTTCGTATTTTATGAAGAACGATGTAAAAGATAATTCCCTTGCATTTTGTGCCAATTCCGATATAGTAAGCCTAGTTAAAACCACCTAAGAATTCGCTAAGGTCCTCAAAATGCAATGAAAAAATCTATCCATTCCTTTCATATTCCTGTTATGGGAACCGGATTTTCAATTGATACCCCAATCAAAGTCGCGAAGTATGGAGTTTCTTCGGTGATTTCCATTGTGGATGATTCCCTCATTGAAGAGATGCGGCAGTTTTATTGTTCGGTGGTGGGGGAAACCTATACACCCATTACGAAGCAGGAAGAAGACTACCGGGCCCGGCGCATCACCGCATATCTTAATTTGGTCGACCGCATCGTTAAAAAACAGTTTGAAGATTTGAAGAATTCGAGCTTCGAGCCTAATTCCGAAATCACGAAATACTTTGAGCTTTTGGCCGAGGATTCTCTCCTAAAGACCCTTTACCATATCATGTTGTGCACGAAGGACGAGCAAACCAAAAAAGATTTGCAACAAACCTTGCGCAGTATGATGATGCCAGGAGATATCAATGTTAACATTATGACGAAGTTGGACCGAACCAATTATGCACCTAACGGCACCGAGCTTCCTCCGGAATATTCTGATGCCCTAGCGGCCCTGCGCGGCTTTGCTAATAGCACGCTTAACTCATCCATTGTCTTTTCCGCCGGATTCAACCGCCGACTCTATGCCTATGTTGAAACCTTTAAAGATTTTTATGCGGATATCAAGGGATTTATCAAAAAGAAAATTATCATCAAGGTCAGTGATTTCCGTTCGGCCATCACCCAGGGAAAATTCTTTGCCAAAAAAGGGTTGTGGGTCTCGGAATATCGAATCGAATCGGGTCTCAATTGCGGCGGGCATGCCTTTGCCACAGATGGGTTTTTGATGGGGCCGATCTTGGAAGAGTTCAAGAATAAAAAGGCGGAACTGATTGAAAGTTTGCATCTTCTGTGCAATGAGGCCTTGAAGCTGAAAAACAAAATCCCATTTTTAAAAGTTCCGGAGGTCCGCATCACCGCCCAAGGAGGAATTGGCACAGCGAAAGAAAACCGCTTTCTCTTGAATTATTTCAAACTGGATGGAACCGGTTGGGCCACTCCCTTCTTGCTGGTTCCGGAGGTGACCAATGTGGATGATGAAACCTTAAAAAAATTAAGCGCCGCCACTGAGGATGATCTTTACTTGAGCGATGTTTCTCCTCTAGGAATTCCTTTCAATAACCTGCGTTCCTCCATCAGTGACGGAGAAAAAGAACGCCGGGTGACAGAAGGCCGCCCCGGGAGCGCCTGTCCCAAAGGACATCTGGTTTCCAACACGGAATTCACCAAAGAACCCATTTGCACAGCCTCCCGGCAGTACCAAAAATTAAAGCTGGATCAATTGAACAAAATGAAACTCGATCCTTCGCAATTTCGTCGAGTTTTTTCTGATATCGTCAAAAAGGCCTGCATCTGCAATGATCTGGGGGAAGCCCCCTTAATTAGGAACAAAATCGGCAAGGAGTGGGTCCAACGCTTTACGGCCGTTTGCCCAGGGCCGAATATTGCTTATTTTTATAAAATTTCCTCTTTGGCGGAAATGGTTGGCCATATTTACGGGCGATTGAATTTATTGAATTCGACCTACCGGCCGAATATGTTCATCAAGGAATTAAAAATGTATATTGATTACCTAAAAAATGAGATTCAAAAATCCGCTCAGCCGACAGACAAACAAATCGCTTACTTTAATGAATTCAAAAAGAATCTTTTTGAGGGAATCGAGTATTATCGAACCCTGATCCCCAAAATGCTTGAGGAAACACAAGAATACCGTGATCGAATGTACGCAGAATTAATGGGGTTTAAAGGAAAACTCGAGGCACTGATTGAAGAATACCAAGATTTTTTTCCGGTTTCATTGGAGCCGGTGACGGTATAAGTCATTGTGTTGAAGTTAAAATGCGGGGGCGGCCTGAATGTGAGTTGCAGGCCGCCCCCTTTGTTTCATTCCAAAATTTTTCTACCCCGCCGGAGAGTAAATTTCCCCTTTAACTTTAAATTCTTCCGCCTTTTCTTCTAACCCTTTGATTAACGCTTGTTCTTCACTCATCCCTTTTTGCGCCGCGAAATCCCGAACATCTTGAGTAATCTTCATGGAGCAAAAATTCGGTCCGCACATCGAACAAAAATGCGCCAACTTGGCTCCTTGGGCAGGAAGAGTTTGGTCATGAAATTCCTCTGCGGTTTCCGGATCGAGACTTAAGTGGAATTGGTCTTTCCAGCGAAATTCAAATCGAGCTTGCGACAAGGCATCATCCCAGCGTTGTGCCCCAGGATGACCTTTAGCCAAATCCGCGGCATGCGCGGCAATCTTATAGGCGATGATTCCATCCTTCACATCTTTTTTATTAGGCAATCCAAGATGTTCTTTCGGGGTCACATAACAAAGTAACGCGGTCCCAAACCAGCCGATCATGGCAGCTCCAATCGCAGAGGTTATATGATCATATCCCGGAGCAATGTCGGTGGTCAAAGGTCCCAACGTATAAAATGGGGCTTCCTGACAGATTTGTAGTTGCTTATCCATGTTTTCTTTAATCAAATGCATCGGGATATGTCCTGGACCTTCAATCATAGTCTGAACAGCAGACTTCCAAGCAATCTGAGTCAGCTCACCGAGCGTTTCCAACTCGGCAAATTGCGCCGCATCATTGGCGTCGGCAATGCTCCCAGGTCTTAAACCATCCCCTAATGAAAAGCTCACATCATAATGCTGCATGATTTCACAAATTTTTTCAAAGTGGGTGTAAAGAAAATTCTCCTGATGGTGCGCCAAACACCATTTGGCCAAGATTGAACCTCCTCGGGAGACGATGCCGGTTTTCCGTTTGGCCGTCAAAGGAATGTATTTCAATCGTACCCCGGCGTGCACCGTAAAATAATCCACTCCCTGTTCGGCCTGTTCAATGAGGGTATCGCGGTAAATCTCCCAGGTTAATTCTTCGGCCTTTCCGTCAACTTTCTCTAAGGCTTGATAAATCGGAACCGTCCCAATGGGAACCGGCGAATTCCGTAAAATCCATTCTCTGGTCTCGTGAATATTCTTTCCCGTCGAAAGATCCATGACTGTATCCGCACCCCAACGAATTGCCCAGGTCATCTTTTCCACTTCCTCGGCAATACTTGAGGTGACTGCTGAATTGCCGATGTTAGCGTTGATCTTAACGAGGAAATTCCGGCCAATCACCATAGGTTCACACTCCGGATGATTGATATTAGTAGGGATTATGGCCCGACCACGAGCCACTTCGGTTCGAACAAATTCCGGATCCAACCCTTCGCGGATAGCGACGAATTCCATTTCCTGAGTGATGACCCCCTTGCGGGCGTAATGCATTTGTGAAACATTACAGCCCGATCTTGCTTTCGAAGCTCGACGCTGTTGAGGAAATCCAACCGAAATAAATTGAGGAAGAGACTGTCTTTTGATTTGGTAAAAGGAAGTTGGTTGATCTAATTCTTGAGTATCACCACGTTGTTTTATCCACGATAGCCGCAAAGCAGGCAAGCCCTTTGAAATATGAATAGAGATCTCCGGGTCGGTGTAAGGCCCGGAGGTGTCGTAAACCCGCAGAGGTGGATTTTCTATTGGTTCTTGTTGATGATTGAAACTGGGCGACTGTAGGATTTCGCGAAACGGAACCCGCAGTACCGGATAAATTTTTCCAGGGACATAGATTTTTCGGGAACCTGGTAATGGATGAATCTTGGTATCAGAGGTTAGAATTGTTTCCTCTTTTAATTTCTGAATCGACATGAATGGTCCTTATTTTTAAAATATCTAGAAAACGAAAGGAAAACCTTCGGCATTATATTACAAAGCTCAGCTTTGAGCAATGGATTCATCTTTGAATTCGACAATGGGGCTATGGAGAGGAACTTCTAAAGGCTAGAAGGCTGGAGTTAGCTGAACGATGTTCCGCAACCGCAGCTGCTTTTGGCATTGGGGTTTCGGTACTTGAATCCGCTTTCCTTCAATGAATCAACGTAGTCCACCTGAATTCCCTTTAAAAAGGGAACGCATTCGGAATTGACGAGGATTTTCAAATCGCCTTGAGAATTGATGATGTCATTGTCATAAGCTTTCTTTTGAAAACTCATTTCATAAGAAAGGCCGGCACAGCCGCCGGTGACGACACCAATCCGCAAAAGATAATCGGCCTTGCCTTCTTTTTGCATCATCGACTTGATTTTGGCCACGGCCGAGTCGGTTAAGGTCACAACCGACCCGGAATCCGGGAGGCTTGTCTGATTGTTCTGTTTTGTAGTTTCCATTCGAATTCTCTTTTTAACAACATGATCTATAAGAGATATAGCATACCCGTCGAAAAATTTCAACACACAATATGAAGGTGTTCAGGTTTTGACTTTGGGATAGAACAGGGCAATAGAACTGGTAAATCCGTGTAGAAAATTATTTTTACAGACAGGGCCTATTTCACCGGCACAAAAAAAACCGGCGGCCGGAACAGGGCCAAGATATTTTTGGATGATCTGGATATCGTGATTGGGCTGCCGGAACAAATTCTCTCCTCGGCCGTTACAAGAAAAAACCAGGGCTCCTTTAGGTTTCTCTTTATTTTTGTTCTGCTGGGCCGAAAGGAGTTCATTGAGATCTTCGGTCGCGGCTTCTGCGTCCCGGATGTGGAACTGAATCGTTTGGCCGGGTTTGACATAATCGGCGATCGCCCCCGCTCCGGTATTACGATCGATGCCGATAAGCCCCCGGATCAAAAAATCGCCGCGTTTGAATTGATGCTGATACTCATTCATGGCGATACCAACGAACAGGGCTTCCTGAGCCAGAAGTTTATCTTTGGCAGGAATTTTATAAAGGACATTCTGCAAGACCTCAATGAAAGGTTTGCCGGCCAGTTCGTGGACTACATTGTCCTGGGCTTTGGTGACGATGTAGGTTTCGCCAATCGGTCGGCAACCTTGCGAGACAACTGCTTCCACCTGGATGGGTCCGGTGAGGATGACTCCCACGAGCCCTTCTTCAAATTGTTTTTGATTAAGAAATAAGGTGTTCTCCAATGGCTGATACGCTCCCGAGGCTAAACCGCCCACGATCGAACAATGGGGGAAAATTTTATTTAACTGATCCAGAAAACGATTCATATCAAATTGAAAAGGGTCGGGTAAAATGAGAAAAATGGGGTTTTCATTGGGATAAACCTCCAAAAAATTAAACCACGCCTCTGGAGTACTCAAGGTCTCCATTTGAGTTTGGTTGATGCAAAAGGCCAAAATTTTGACTCCGGGAAGCTTGGCTAAGATCAAGGAGGTTGCGGGTTGGCGCTCTATTTCCGTTTGCTCCCCAATAATCCCCGCACAGGTGCAGCCTAACAAATTTTTAATTTTTATACGGCGATTGATGAGTTCGATGATTTCTTCCGTGGAGGTTTTGCCAAATGAGGAAATGAATAGAAAACCTAGATCGAATTCGGCCTCCAGGCCTTCCGTGAGTTCCCGAACAATCTTTTGGGTATCAGTTTGAGTGGTAATGCGGCTAAAAAATTCCATGGCACCTCTTTATGGAGTTCAATATGTTTAATATTGTACCCGATGTTCACACCCGAAATCGAGAAGAAAATTGGTTATTTTGTCACGGGGATGGAAAAGCTTAAGGATTCCGGGGAATTCATCGATCAAGCCCGGATCATGAGGATAGGGATACGCGTACGATGACGCAAATCCTCGGCCACACTTCCCAAAAAGATATCCTTCCAAAAACGGTGACCGTGCGTGGACATGGCAATCAGATCGCAATCTTCCTTTTCCGCGGTGGAAAGGATTTCCCGGGCGGGTTCGCCAGTGGCCAGACAGGCCGTGACCTGAAAGCCTTCTTTGGTTAATTCGTCTTTGATTTGATTTAAATACTGACGATCATTGCGGATTTCCTCCGAGTCTTCGAGATTCAGCTGCTGTTGGTAACGCGCGGCATAACCGTCGGCCACGTGAACGAGAACGATGCTGGCGCCGACTAAGCGCAACAGTGGCCGGATATGTTTCAAGATCACATTATCCGTTGGAGAATTGTCCAGGGGAACCAGGATTCGTTTGTACATTCATTTTCCCTCTTTCACTGATAAGAATGATCACCCTTCTATTTGAGCCATCCAACGATGGTTTGAAACAAGAGATAACCGTTCAGGATTACAATAACCCCGGTCGTGATCCAAGCCGTGATGGAAAGATAAAGGTGATTAGTGAATTGACCCATTTTATTTTTTTCGCCCGTGAACCAAACGAGCGGGATAACCGCAAAACTCAATTGCAAAGAAAGAATAACCTGACTGAGGATCAGTAAATTGCCCACCCCTTTTTCGCCATATAATACCGCAACAATAACCGCCGGTACAATAGCAATTAATCGGGTGATGAGCCGGCGCATCCAGGGACGTAAGCGGATATTTAAAAAACCTTCCATGACAATCTGTCCAGCCAAAGTACCGGTGAGCGTCGAATTTTGTCCCGAGGCCAACAAGGCCAAGGCAAAAAGCGTGCTGGCTAATGGAACTCCCAGAACCGGAGAAAGCAATTGATAGGCGTCGTTAATATCCGTTACATTTTTGTAGGACGTGGAATGAAAGGCGGCTGCACTGACAATGAGGATGGCCGCATTGATAAAAAACGCGCATAATAAAGCGGCCGTTGAATCGAGTGTAGCAAATTTGATCGCCATGGCCTTGCCTTCGTCATTACGTTCATAGGCCCGGGTTTGTACGATGCTCGAATGCAGATACAGATTGTGGGGCATAACGGTCGCCCCCAAGATTCCAATCGCAATGTAAAGCATATCCGGGTTAAGGACAATGACAGGCTTGGGAATCAAATTGCCGAAAATCGAAGAAACGGATGGATGGGAAATGATCAATTCGAAAGCAAAGCATCCGCCGATAATAAAAATCAAGGTGGCCACAATGCATTCCAAAATCCGAAAGCCTTTATTCTGCAATAAAAGGATGAGCAAGACATCGCACGCGGTCAAAACCACCCCCACCACCAAAGGAATACCCAACAGCAAATTGAGGGCAATGGCCGAACCAATGACTTCGGCCAGATCACAGGCGGCAATGGCAATTTCGCAAAGAAACCAAAGAAACAAACTCACCGGTCGAGAAAAATGATCCCGGCATGCCTGGGCCAGGTCTCGACCCGTCACAATTCCCAATTTCAGCGATAAATGCTGCAGCAAGATCGCCATGAAATTGGATAAAAGAATGACGGAGAGTAGCGTGTAACCGAATTTTGCGCCTCCCGCCAAGTCCGTCGCCCAATTGCCGGGATCCATATAGCCCACGGCGACCATAAGACCTGGCCCGGTAAAGGCGATGATTTTCCGCCAGACATTGGCATTCACCGGAATCCGGATCGTGGCATGCACTTCCGGCAAACTGGGTGTCGTGACTGGCCTTCTCCAGCCTGTTGTCGAAGATGGGTTATCCATGGTCAATCCCTTCCCTCACTTAGCGTCGGCAATGACGGCAAATTCCATAAAAATGCATTTCATGACCAAGGATTTTAAATCCTTGCCTCTCCAGTAATGGACGATAGAGCCGATCTTCCTTCCGGTCGGGAAATTCGGTAAACCGATGGCAGCGGATACACTGGGCGTGATGATGGGGATCCTCATCGTAGATATGTTCATAATGATGGTGTTTATCGCCAAAGGCAGTCTCCCGGATGATTCCGGCCTCAAGAAGTTCTCGGAGGCTGCGATAGACCGTGGCGCGGGAAACCTTTTTGTGAATCCTCCTTAAGGATTTTACCAATTCCTCAGCGGTGAAGTGGCCGTGAAATCCAATCACAGCTTCAAAGACAATCTGCCGGGCTTGACTAAGGCTTAACCCTAAGTCTTGCAGATGCCCTTCCAGTTTTAAACGCTCTCTAAAAATGATGGGTGACCGGATCTTGACCATGATGAGACAGTGTATCATCCAATGGCTCAGAGTCAAACATCTTTGTTCAAATTATAGAGGAGAATTTAACGCCACTTGATGGAACAGCCCATGGAAGGTTTTTGCTCGCGGCGAATGGGCTTATTCGCTGCCAAATTATTCACGGCTTCTTTGAGTTCTTCGCGCGTCACTTGGGATTCATCCTGCCAATTGTCATCCACGCGGCCGTGATAAATCAGTTCTTGCTGGGCATTAAACAGGTAGATATCCGGTGTGCATTGGGCCCGGAACGAATCGGCGACCTTTTGAGTCTCATCGACGAGATAAGGAAAATCAATCTCCAATTCCTTAATCTTGTCGATCATCTTAGCCGGTGCGTCGTCCGGATAATCTGGATGGATGTTGGGATTGATGGCAACCGTGTTAATTCCGGCGGATTTGGCAGAGCGGGCGATTCGAATGAGACGCGGCCAAACGGCAATGGCATAGGGACAATGATTGCAAGTAAAAAAAACGAGGAGCCCTCGCTTACCAAAGAGACCATCACTTTTATAGTTTTTCCCCATCGGATCTTTTAACTCAAAAGCAGGCATCTTTGAACCTAATGGAACAATGACGGATTCCAATAAGGCCATGGTTCACTCTCCTTCTTTTCCTTCGGCGATTCCCACCTTTTCCCCCGCTTCGTAAGTGGGCACCTCGTAGGTGGGCACTTCGTAGGTGGGTTGGGTTTACTTACTGAATTCCGGCGATTATTATAGGCTCCGCCTCGGACCTGTCAAGTCTGAGCCAAGACCCTCTTGGGGTGAGGAAAATTTCTTTGCATCGATTATGGAAACTTCTTATAATGAAGGCAACTAAAGGAGTGACAATGATTTCTAAAAAGGTGATTTTAAAACAATACGAATTAGGGCCCTTACAGAATTTTCTTTATTTTTTGGGTGATCCCGCCACCAAGGAAATCGCGGTTATTGATCCCGCCTGGAATGTGGACTTCCTTATTAGGGAAGCGAAAAAATATGGATTCACCATCTCGAGTGTTTTTCTGACCCACGGCCATCCGGATCACGTCAATGGCCTCGATGCGTTGTTAGCGAAATGCGATGTCCCTGCCTACATCTGTTCGCAGGAAGCGGACTTTTATAAGCCGCGCCATAAAAATCTTAAAAAAATAAAACCAAACGAATCTCTTCAAATAGGCCAATTAAGTATTAAAACAATCCATACGCCAGGCCATTCTCCCGGTTGCCAATGCTTTTTGGTCGAGAACATCCTCATTTGTGGTGACACCCTGTTCATCGACGGGTGCGGCCGCTGCGACCTTCCCGGAAGCGATCCAAACCAGATGTATGATTCCCTTTATAAAAAACTCATGCCCCTGCCTGATTCCTTGATTGTCTTCTCCGGACATAATTATGGAGCAAGCGAATGCGATACCCTGGGCAATCAAAAACGTACCAATCCCTACCTGCAGGCCTCCAGCCAGGAAGATTTCCTCGTCACCCGCATGGGAATTTTTCGTTGATCGATTTAACCTTTGGCATCGTCTTTGTTGAACCCGCCAAAAAGAAACTTTCTAACGACGGCGCTATATAAGCCAAAGGGAAGGATTCTCCGTAAAGTGTAAAGGAATCGGCCTTCAAAATCGGGGATATTACGAAATGGCATTCTGGGGTTTCTTACAATTTTTTCGATCGGTGCGGCGACCATCTCGGGATCTTTGTTGCAGTTCTCAACGTAGGCCATCATTTTATGGCGTAAAAATTGTGACCAGGCAAAGTACGGACTCAACGGGTTGTCAAAATTTTCCGCGTATCGGGCATTTTCATGAAAAATTTTGGTACGAAAAGTCCCGGGTTCAACCAGATGAACCCGGATGCCAAACAACTGCAATTCATAAAAAAGGCTTTCCGTAAAAGCCTCCAGCGCCCATTTGCTCGAGCTGTAGGCCCCGAAACAGGGATTTGCTTGAAATCCCGACACGCTCGAAATATTGATGATCGTCCCCTGCCGTCGGGCCCGCATGGAGGGAATCACTTCGCGCAGACAATTGAGGACTCCAAAAAAATTCACCTCGAATTGCTGACGGATGTCTCGATCCGTCAGATCCTCAAAAAATCCTCCGACGCCAAAACCAGCATTATTGATTAACACCTCAATCTTCCCTTGGTCTTTGAGAATTTTTTCAACCGCCTTGCGAATGGAGGTTTTATCCGTCACATCTAAAGCCATCACCTGGATCTGGCCGCCCTTTTTTCTGACGGCTTCCTGCAGCGCGACCTGCTTATCCGGATTACGCATGGTGGCATAAACGATGTGTCCGCGGCTGGCTAAACGCGCCGCACTCAACAGACCAAAACCGCTGGATGTTCCAGTAATCAAAACAATTTTGGGATCGACTGTCGGGTTCATCGTGGAGTCGGACAAGAAAAAATTTGGGAAAGGAGAATGGTTTTAACCGCGAACGGCCTTTTGCAGCAGTAAACTATCGGTGAGACAGATGGCGATCATGGCTTCGACGACCGGAACCGCTCGAGGGCAAATGCATGGGTCATGCCTTCCCTTCACCTGGACCTGAACGGGCTGCTGGTTTTTGTCGAGGGTATTTTGTAGTTGGGAAATTGAGGAGGCGGGTTTGATGGCGACGCGAATAACAATATCTTCACCGGTTGAAATCCCACCCAGGATGCCACCGCAATGATTGGTTCGAGTGCGAATGTTTCCGTCTTTCATATAGAACACATCGTTAGCTTCACTGCCGCGCATTTTTGTAATTTCAAAACCAGAACCGATTTCAATCCCTTTAACGGTCCCGATGGACATAAGACCATAAGCGAGCTTGGCCGATAACTTATCGTAGATGGGATCACCGAGTCCGGCCGGACAGCCTTTGGCCACCGCTTCAATGATACCTCCGACGGAATCTCCGGCTTTACGGGCTGCCTCGATGCATTCAATCATTTCCTTGGCCTTTTCCAAATCCGGAGCCCTAACGGGATTTTTTTCAATGGCGGATAAATCGATCTTCTGAGCACAAATGCCGTTGACTGCCAAAGTGTATGCCCTCACCGTGGTTCCTTGCTGCCCGATGATTTTCTTGGCAATGGCGCCGGCGGCAACCCGGCACGCGGTTTCCCGGCCGGAGGCCCGCCCCCCGCCCTGATAATCGCGAATTCCATATTTCGCAAAATACGGATAATCGGCATGCCCGGGGCGAAAGACCTCTTTGATATTGGAATAATCTTTGCTCCGTTGATCTTCATTGCGAATAAGAATCGCGACGGGCGAACCGGTGGTTTTGCCTTCGAAGATTCCAGAAAGGATTTCAGCTGTATCAGATTCTTGTCGCTGGGTCGTAATGGAACTTTGGCCTGGCCGGCGCCGATCGAGATCAGCTTGAATGTCGTCGGCACTAATGGCCACCCCGGGGGGAACTCCATCGATAACCACACCGATGGCCGGGCCGTGGCTTTCGCCAAAGGTCGTGATTCGAAAAATTTCTCCGAAGGAATTACTGGCCATAATCTCGTCTTACGTTCCTCGTCCTACGTTTATAAAATTACAAGTCTGTGACCGCCCCCTGAGACGCGGAACTTACGGACCTCATATATTTACTGAGCACCCCGCGCGCATAACGCGGTCGGGGCTGTTTCCATTGCTTTAAGCGCTTGTTGATTTCCGCATGAGAAAGATTCAAGTTGATCTCTCTTTTTTTAGTATCGATTGTGATCGAATCCCCATTTTTGATGATGGCAATCGGCCCACCGACATAGGCCTCGGGAGTGATATGTCCGACGACAAATCCATGGCTTCCACCAGAGAAACGCCCATCGGTAATCAAGGCCACGCTCTTTCCCAAACCTTTCCCCATGACCGCGGAGGTCGGGGCCAGCATCTCGCGCATGCCGGGTCCGCCTTTGGGTCCTTCATAGCGGATCACAATCACATCGCCTTTTTTGATTGTCCCGTCCAAAATCTTCGTTAACGCGGTTTCTTCCGATTCAAAAACCCGAACGATTCCGGTGAATTGCTCACCTTCCTTGCCCGTGATCTTGGCGACTGCCCCGGTAGGAGCCAGATTTCCGTAGAGAATAATCAAATGACTATCTTTTTTGATCGGATCAGCAAACGGACGCACGATTTTTTGTTCTGACGGATACGACGCAACCTTCTGCAAGTTTTCTTTGAGTGTTTTTCCGGTCACGGTCAAACAACCGCCGTGCAATAAATTTTTATCCAAAAGCATTTTCATCAAAGGCAAGGTTCCGCCGATTGCCACAAGCTCGGCCATCATAAAGCGCCCGCTTGGTTTGAGGTCAGCCAAAACCGGAACCCTTTTTCCAATGCGGCTAAAATCATCGATCGTCAATTTCACTCCGGCCGCATGGGCCATGGCCAAAAGATGCAACACCGCGTTGGTTGAACCGCCGAGCGCGATGACCAGCGTAATCGCATTTTCAAAGGCTTCCTTCGTCATGATATCCCGAGGCCGGATTCCCAATTTGATCAGATTCAACACCGCCTTGCCCGCCTCAAGGCAATCTTGATTTTTTTCCGCCGACACCGCCGCCTGAGCCGAGCTATTGGGAAGACTCATCCCGAGGGCCTCAATGGCGCAGGCCATGGTGTTCGCCGTATACATCCCTCCGCACGATCCCGGGCCTGGGATTGAGCAGGATTCAATCTCTCTCAGTTCCTGGTCATTGATTTTACGATTGGCATGGGCGCCGACCGCTTCAAAAACGGAAACGATATCGACCTTTTTATCTCTGTAACAGCCCGGAAGGATCGTTCCTCCGTAGACAAAAACCGCCGGCCGATTTAACCGCGCCATCGCGATCAGGCAACCCGGCATATTTTTGTCACAACCTCCGATGGCCACCAACCCATCAAAACCCTCGCAGCCCATCACCGTTTCCACACTATCGGCAATGACCTCGCGCGAAACCAGCGAATATTTCATACCCTCGGTGCCCATGGAAATTCCGTCGGAAACGGTGATCGTTCCAAAGATCACTGCCTTTCCTCCGTTCTCATCAACGCCTTGAGCGGCCTTTTGCGCTAGACGGTCGATGTGCATGTTGCAAGGAGTCAACATGCTCCAGGTTGAAGCAATCCCAATTTGAGATTTTTTAAAATCGTCATCCTTAAATCCCACTGCGCGCAGCATGGCCCTGGACGGGGCGCGTTCGTGGCCGTCGATCACGAGGCTCGAATGTTGACGTTCTAATGTTTTGGGAGGAATTTTTTTGCTCATCAGGCGAGCCAGGGTTTATTTCTCTTCAGATCCTGTTCGTAGGTGGAAATCTTTTTATCAAACTGCATGGTCCACCCGATTTGGTCCAATCCCTTCAAAAGGCAATCCTTCGAAAACGGGTGTATGGAAAATGAATACTGTTGACCGGCCGCGATTAAAGTCTGACCAGACAAATCCGCCGTAAAATGGATTCCGGGTTGATGGCTAACTAATTGAAAAAGCTCGTCTACTTCCGACGATTTTAAAGTGATGAGAAGAATCCCGTTTTTTACGCAATTATTCGCGAAGATGTCCGCAAAGCTCGGAGCAATGATTACTTTAAATCCATAATCGGCCAACGCCCAGGGCGCATGTTCGCGGCTGGAGCCGCAGCCAAAATTGTCTCTCGTCAAAAGAATCGAGGCTCGACGGAAAACCGGTTGATTCAGAATAAAGTCAGGATTTTCTTTCGTGCCTTCATAATCCAAATACCGCCACTCATGGAACAGATGAACCCCGAATCCAGTTCGTTCAATCTTTCTTAAAAATTGTTTTGGAATAATCGCATCGGTATCGATGTTGGCCCGGTCAAGCGGAGCCGCAAGACCAGTATGGGTTTTGAAAGGTTCCATGGTTTGTCTTTCAATAGAAACTTGCGAAATGGTGTAAGGCATCTTTGGGATTGATGAGAAAGGGGTTCGCTTTAATCAATTCTTTAAAAATTTTCGCACATCGGTGATTTTGCCTTCAATGGCGGCGGCGACCGCCATCTGCGGACTCATCAGATGGGTTCTTCCGCCCGGACCCTGACGGCCTTCGAAATTGCGGTTACTCGTCGAGGCGCACCGCTCGCCTTTTTTGAGCTGATCATCGTTCATGCCTAAGCACATGGAGCATCCGGCATAACGCCATTCGAATCCGGCATCAACAAAAATTTTGTCGAGCCCCTCTCTCATGGCCTGTTCACGAACCCGGCCAGATCCGGGAACAACGATGGCGTTAACCTGGGGATGAACTTTCCTGCCTTTGACTAAAAGGGCAGCGGCGCGCAGATCTTCAATCCTCGCGTTGGTGCAAGATCCGATAAAAACCTTGTCAATGGCAATCGCGGTCATGGGAGTCTTCGGTTGCAGATCCATATAGGCTAAGGCATTTCTCGCCGCGGTGCGCTCCACGGGATTGGCGAATTCCTCTGGATCCGGAATCTGACCAGAAACAGACGTCACTTGACCGGGACTTGTTCCCCAGGTCACCATGGGTTCAATATCCTCGGCTTTGATCTCAATTGCCTTATCAAATCGTGCGCCGGGATCGCTCGCGAGTGTCCGCCAATAATGAACAGCTTGGTCCCACTCTTTACCTTTCGGAGAAAAATCCCTTCCCTTTAAATAACGGAACGTGGTTTCATCGGGAGCGACCATCCCAGCGCGAGCCCCGGCCTCGATCGTCATATTGCAGATGGTCATGCGGCCTTCCATACTTAAGCTGCGAATGGCTCCCCCTCCATATTCAATGACATAACCAGTGGCTCCGGCGGTACCGATCCTACCGATGATATAAAGGATAATGTCCTTAGCCGTCACACCAAAACCCAATTGGCCCTCCACCTTGATCAACATGGATTTGGCTTTTTGTTGCTGAAGGGTTTGGGTGGCCAGGACATGTTCGACTTCCGATGTGCCGATTCCAAAAGCCAAGGCCCCAAAGGCCCCATGCGTCGAGGTATGGGAATCGCCGCAGACAATGACCATCCCGGGTTGAGTGATTCCCAATTCCGGTCCGATGACATGCACGATGCCCTGATCATGGTGCTGGAAGTCATAAAGGGTAATGCCGAATTCCTTGCAGTTGTTGGCCAAGGTTTCCATTTGTAATCTTGAGGTCGGTTCGGTTTTGGAGAAATCCTTCGTTCGCGTGGAGACATTATGATCCATAGTGGCAAAGGTTTTCTTTGGATTCCTTACCGTCCTTCGAGAAACACGCAACCCCGCGAATGCCTGCGGCGAGGTCACCTCATGAACCAAATGCCGGTCAACATAAATCAGCGACGTGGCATCCGGTTGGCTAAGGACCAAATGGTCTTCCCAGATTTTTTCGTATAAGGCTTTACCCATCGACACTCTCAAAATGAAGTGGCCTACAATTTTCCGGCGGGTTTCGACAGAATGCCAGCGATTGTAGCGAAAATGGCGGGGGATGTCAATTGTTGTGTGAAACTCGTTTAGATCTTTTGGGCCAGCTTGCGTAAAACTGTGGGCAGGATCCCGCCGTTTCGGTAATAGACGATATCCACGGGTGTGTCAAGACGGGCAATAGCGAAAATTTCCTTACGATGACCTTCAGAAGATGTCGCAACAACTTTTATTTGCGCACGCGGTTTAATGGAGTCATTCAGACTCAACAGATCAAACGTTTCGGTTCCTTTAAGGCCCAGGGTTTGGGCATTTTCACCAGGACGATAAATCAAGGGAAGGACACCCATCCCCACAAGATTGCTGCGATGGATGCGTTCATAACTTTCTGCCAAGACAAATTTTACTCCCAAGAGCGCTGTCCCTTTCGCAGCCCAGTCGCGGCTTGAACCCGTTCCATATTCCTTGCCCGCCAGAACCAGCAACGGCGTTTGATCTTTTTTATAACGGATCGCGGCATCATAAATGCTCATGAGTTCATTGGTCGGAAAATAATTGGTCCAGGAACCCTCTTTGCCCGGCGCCAGAAGATTGCGTAAACGAATATTGGCGAATGTGCCCCTCGTCATCACCCGATCATTACCTCGACGGGAACCGTAACTGTTAAATTCAATGGGTGTGACGCCGAGTTCCTGGAGATATTGTCCTGCCGGGCTTTGGGCCTGGATATCTCCAGCCGGAGAAATATGATCGGTGGTAATGGAGTCCCCCACCATCACCAAAACTCTGGCCCCCCGAATTTCATTTAAGGGATTGACCTGCAAAGAAAAATTTTCAAAAAAGGGCGGCTCCTGGATGTAGGTGCTTTCCTTTTTCCATTCGTAAAGATCCGACTCGCTGCTCCTGATCCGGTTCCAGTTCTCATTTCCTTTTAAAACATCCTGATAACTCTCCCGAAAATGCCGGGCCGTGACAAAACGTGCCACGAGGTCATTGACCTCCTTTTGAGGGGGCCAAATGTCTTTGAGATAGACATCCTTTCCCTGTGAATCTTTTCCTAAAGGCTCCTTCGTCAAATCAATATCCACCGTCCCGGCAAGCGCGTAAGCCACGACTAAAGGCGGACTCGCTAAATAATTGGCTCGCGTTAAAGGATTAATCCTCCCCTCGAAGTTGCGGTTCCCGCTAAGCACACTGGCAACGACGAGATTCGCCCTCTCCACGGCCTCGGCGACTTTCGTCGGCAAAGGCCCGCTATTTCCGATACAGGTCGTGCACCCATAACCCACCAAATGAAAACCCAATTGTTCCAAATAAGGCATGAGTCCTGCTGCTTTTAAATATTCATCGACGACTTTCGAACCGGGCGCGAGGCTGGTTTTGACATAATGTTTCACCTGCAGTCCCTTTTCGACGGCCCGTTTGGCTAATAGTCCGGCTCCCATGAGGACAGAAGGGTTCGAAGTATTCGTACAACTGGTGATGGCAGCGATGACCACGGAACCGTGGGCTAATCGTTCCATTATCCCGTTAGAAAGATTCGCCACCTGATTTAATGCGGTCTTATCTAAACCAAACCCGCGTTCCGCGACAGGCGTTTGTAAGGTTTTTTCAAAGTTTTGTTTCATGTCGCTTAAAGGGACGCGGTCCTGGGGTCGTTTTGGGCCGGCTAAGCAGGAAACCACCGTCGATAAATCGAGACTTAGAACATCAGTGTATTGAGGATCATTCTTTCCTGGGACATAGAACAGGTCCTGCTCTTTCATATAATGCTCAACGAGTTCGACTTCCTCTTTGCTACGACCGGTCAACTGCAAATAACGCAGCGTTTCCTGGTCAACCGGGAAAAATCCAATCGTGGCGCCATATTCCGGGGCCATGTTGGAAATCGTTGCACGGTCGGGAAGACTGAGCCTCGAAACTCCTGGACCAAAGAACTCCACAAATTTATCCACAACGCCTTTTTTGCGCAGCATTTGAGTGACGGTCAAAACGAGATCCGTCGCGGTCACCCCTTCTGACAATTGACCATTTAATTGAAAACCGATCACCTCCGGCATGAGCATGTAAATGGGCTCACCGAGCATGACCGCCTCAGCCTCAATCCCTCCGACACCCCACCCGACAATTCCCAGGCCATTGATCATGGTCGTGTGGCTGTCGGTTCCGACGAGGCTATCAGGATAAACGACCGTTTCCTGGCCAGACTTCGTCTGTAAAACCCCCTTGGCCAGATATTCAAGATTCACTTGATGGACAATGCCGGTTGCCGGTGGCACGACTCGAAAGTTGGCCAGGGCATGCTGGCCCCATTTGAGAAATTCGTATCGCTCAATGTTGCGTTCGAATTCTTTGGCCACATTGATTCTAAAGGCATCGGACGAACCAAAGGCGTCGACTTGGACAGAATGATCGATGACCAAATCGCACTGAACGAGCGGATTGATCCGACGGATGTCCCCACCCAGCCTTTTCATGGCTGAACGCATGGCCGCCAGATCAACGACGCAAGGAACGCCGGTAAAATCCTGCAAGATCACCCGGCCTGGCTTAAAAGCAATTTCACTAGGATTAGAATTTTGGGCCGTCCATCCGGCCAGCTTACGGATGTCTTCCTGAGTCACTTGAAAATTGTCGTAATTTCGCAGGGCGCTTTCCAAAAGCACCTTTATGGAAAAGGGAAGATTGGGATTAACCGCAATGCCAATCGCATTCAAATCCCGGAGGCAGTAGTAGGAATACTGCTGGGTGGGCAATTTGAGAAGTTTTTTCGTTCCCTGAGTCGAAAAAGTTGGGCTCATCAGGCTCCTGGCTGAACTTAAAAGCTTCATTGAAACGATTTTTATTATAGATAAACGATTCCCGGCCGTCAATTCGTATTCATAGAATTTTCGTTAAGATTCGCCGAGAAAACCTGAAATTGGACTTGCAAAGGGACTTTAAAAACGTTACTATTGAAATAGATTTACTTAAAAAGGAAAGGTTTTATGCGCGTCTGTTTTCTCAACCCGAGTTACGGAGACGATTTTGTTCGGGTTGCCCGCTGGTCTGCCAAATCTCGCGGTCGGGTTCAACGCCATCCAGAATTTCTTCTCACCACCGCCCAAGTCCTTCTCAATCAAGGCCACCACGTTGAATTTGTCGAAGCCGCTGCACGCAATATGGCGCCGGAGGCGGCCATGGATGTGGTGTGCAATTTTAAACCAGAATTGCTCCTGATCCATGCGACCACGCCTTCGATTTATTCTGATATCGCTCAAGCCAAAACCATCAAAGAACGCTCTGGCTGCAAGGTAGCCTTTGTTGGTCAGCATGTCACTGCCGAACCCGATAACACCTTTGCCATCGGCCGGGGTGTGGTTGAGTATATTCTCCGACGGGAATATGACTTTACCTTGCGCGATTTGGCCAATGGTATGGAATGCAATAAAATTCTCGGAATGTCCTGGGATGAAGGGCAAAGAATCATCCACAATCCGGACCGGCCAGCCATGGATGTCAATGAATTGCCGTTCCCGGCCTGGCAATTGATCCAACCCGAATGGTATCCAGACGGTGGCAAAAAATTCCCCTTCTTGACTTTAATCACCGGCCGGGGTTGCAACAATGCCTGCACGTTTTGTCGCGATCCCCAATTGATGTATGGTTACCGTTTGCGCAATCGGGACGCCCTCAAAGTCGTGGATGAAATGGAATATGACCTGAAAGTCCATCCACAAATCCGCGAGATCATGTTTGAGACCGACACTTTCGCCGCCGATAAAAAACATGTGACTCAGGTTTGTAACGAAATTATCCACCGGGGAATTCATAAAAAGATCTCCTGGTCCTGCAACATGCGCGTCAATACAGATCTGGAGCTCTTACCTTTGATGCGCAAATCTGGTTGCCGGATGCTCATGACCGGTTTTGAATTTGGCACCGATGAACAATTGCGGGCCATCCGTAAGGGCGGAGTCAGTATTCAAATGGCCAGTGGTTATGCCAAACGAGCGCACGATTTGGGTTTCACCATTCACGGCTGTTTTATGATCGGCGCACCCGGCGAAACTCGGGAAAGTGCCCGCAAAACCATTGACTTTGCCAAATCGCTTCCTTTGGACACGATTCAGATCACCGGTGTGGCCGCGTATCCAGGCACGACTCTTTATCAATGGGCCAAGGAAAACAATTACCTCCTGACCCAGAACTGGTCCGAATGGCTCACATCTCAAAAGGAGCAGCGCACGCTCCTCAATTATCCCCAGCTCTCGAGTAAGGAAATCGATGAGTTGATCGATACCGGTCTTAAGGAATTTTATTTGCGGCCTAAACAGATGTGGCAGATGTTGATTTCCATCCGCTCGGTTGGGGATCTTTTACGAAAGTTCCACGGATTTAAAGCCTTCGTCCAATATTTTAGTCAAAAATTGACCGGCAAACTAAAAAGTCAACCCGCCGGAGTCAACCGCATCATGGCAACGATCACTCAAAACGATTCGGTTTCCTTATAAGAATCTTTTATCCGCCGAGGATTGACAACGCCAAACCCATTTGCTATATTAGCACCATCAATTTTTATTAATCTTATTGACCATCAGGAGGAATGTTATGGCGCACGTTGTCACCGAACCCTGCATCAAATGCCGTTATACCGATTGCGTAACGGTTTGTCCGGTGGATTGTTTTCATGAAGATGCAGAAATGGTTGTCATCGATCCCGAGGTCTGCATCGACTGCGGCGCCTGTATTCCCGAATGTCCGGTTCAAGCGATTTATGCTGAAGATGATGTACCGGAAAAATGGAAAAGCTTTATCGCTCTTAATAAGGAAAAAGCCCCATCCTTGCCGGTCATCACGGAAAAAAAGACGCCCCTCGCCCCTCCGAAGTAACCGCGTAGTTTTTATGAAAAACTTTTTACAAAACGTCAAACGCAAATATCAAATCAAAAGCGATTTGGACTTTGCCTTGATCGTCACCGCCTTCTCCCTAGCCGGTCTTAACGTCTCATTCACCCGGCCGCGGATTTTCCAGTGGTTGGGCATTTCCCACTCCGCCTGGTGGGTCAAAACCCTGGCCTTCTTGCTGTTATTCTTTCCTCTCTACCAACTCTCCACCCTTCTTTATGGCTCCCTCCTGGGACAGTTTTCTTTCTTCTGGGAACGGCAGAAAAAATTGGGAAGGTTCCTGCGAAGAAAATTGTTGCGGGTCGGAAATTAAGAAAAAACTTTCCAATCACCAAAGCACCCATCATCAAACAATAACCAAATGGCCAAATGACCAATGCTCAAAACGTTTGATCATTGAGGAATTTGGATTATTGAAACCTCTAGCCGCCCCAACTTTATCTCCAAACGTATAACATTAGATAAATCAGGACACCGGTCACCGACACATATCCCCAGACGGGGAATAGCCAGCGGGTGATTTTAGTGTGGGCTTTAAAATTTCCGTGCCAGGCATGCCACAGAGCGATCAAGCTAAAGGGGACGATGAGGACGGCTAGAGGCGTATGGGTCAACAAGATGAAAAAATAAATTCCTCGCGATAACCCTGTCCCTGGATATTTGGTGACGCCCGGCACACTGATGTGATAGGTCAAGTAAGAAACAAGAAACAGGGTCGAGGCGCAGAACGCGCAGAGCATCCACCAGCGGTGAATAGCCATTCGTCCTTTTTTGATCGCGTTCCATCCCAGCAAAAGAAAGCATCCCGCCAGCGCATTTAACGAGGCATTGACGCTTGGCAATTGATAAACCCATCCGGCGCCGGTCATCATTCCTTCAACAGTTCGTTAATGTCGCGAAACAATAGATTTAATTCTTCCGGACCGTTGTGTTCATAATATCCGCGGATCTGCAAATTTTTATCCACCAGAATAAATTTTCCGCTGTGAAAGACAGGTTCATTCACCATACCCAATTTAAAATCCTTAACGGCGACATCGGTTAAGGCATCCCGCGAACCCGTCAAGAAATGCCAGAGACTTGGATCGGCATCATAGTTCTGGGCATATTTTCGCAAAACCTCGGGCGTGTCATTTTCTGGATTCACACTAAACGATACAAAATGAACATTCCCGGTCAACCGATAAGAGCGGTAAAGCTGCGCCATCGTTCTGGTCATGACCGGACAAATTCCGGGACAGGTCGTAAAAATAAAATCCGCCACCCAGACCTTGCCTTTTAGTTCCGCCAGATGAAAAGATTTTTTCTGGGTATCAATAAAACGACCATCGTTCACCTGCCCCAGAATCGGCAAGGCTTTGGATTTTTTTTCCTGGCCTAACAAAAAAATAAAAAATGAAAGTGACAGAAGGATCGCCAGGATGCCGACGATGATAAAAAGCTTTTTTCCTTTCATTCTGAACTCCTAAAAGGAAACATCCAAGACGATCAAAAGAAACAACAAGGGCAGGTAAAGGACCGAGGTTTTCAAAAGCTTAACCGCATCTTTGGAGGAGCGGGAAAAAGCCAGCTGCCTACCCTCGCGCCAAAACAGGATTCCCAAAACTAAGGCGGCGAATCGGTAGAAGTGTCCACCGATCCCGAAGGCAAAAGGCAGCAAAGAGATGGGGATAAGGATGAGTGAGAAAATTTGGATCTGGCGAAAGGTTCGAACTCCCTGCGGGTCAATGACCGGCAGCATTTTGAATCCGGCCAGGCGGTAATCCTCTTTGCACATCCAGGCGATGGCATAAAAATGCGGATGTTGCCATAAGAACATGATGAGGAATAAAACCCAGGCGCCGAGATCAAGCTGACCGGTCGCAGCGGCCCACCCCCCCATCGGCGGAATCGCTCCGGGGATGGCGCCAATCGTCGTGTTGAGCCAGCTCAATTTTTTCATCGGAGTATAGACAAGGACATATAAAAAAGCGGTCAATAAACTTAAGAACGCGGTTAAGAGATTCACCCAAAGAATCAGGATGCATAGACCCACCAAAATGAGGATAATTCCATAGGCCAGCGCATGGTGAGCGGCAATGATGCCGGCTGGAATCGGCCGGTTCTTGGTCCTTTCCATTTTTCCATCGGAGTCGCGTTCCAAATAATGATTAAGAGCGGACGCCCCGGCGCAGACACAGCCTGCCCCTAATATCGTGAAGGCCAATAATGGAAACGAAACGATCCCATTCCCGCCTAAGAAAAATCCCAACGCGGTCGTGATCAGAATGAGGGTTAAAATTCTGGGCTTGGCTAACTCCAGATAACTGGAAAATGGAATATTGACAACGCTCATGCAAAACTTTCTCTGAACTTCGCCAATGACAAGGGCGACGTCCGAAGGACCAGTAAGAAACTGGCGGCTAACGTCGCAGCCCCAGTCACCACATGCAGGCTCGTGATGACCGGCGATTTTACATTGAGAACCGTTAAGATGCCTAAGATGATCTGGACCCAAACGATCACGCTCAACCAAAATAATGAATGCTTGACGCGGGTCGGTGAATTGAAACGCACGGTCCCAAGGTAATTTAAGGTCACGATGAAGATCAAAATCATCAAGGCGGTCACTCGGTGTAAGAAATGAATGAAAACCTGTTTCATCACGACTGGCTCCAGGTTAGCGGCAAAGCGCCAATCATTGATTGAGGAAAGCATCCGGCTGTCAAAGGTTGGCCAAGTTTTGCCTCCCATCGTTGGAAAGTCCGGAATGGCAAGTCCGGATTGCGTATGCCGCATGACCGCACCGATCATAAGCTGAAGATAAATGACCGAGAAGGTGATCGCGGACATTTTGATCAAAAGCGCCTCGCAAGGGAGATCACCTTGAGATCTTTGCTGACGTTCACAGGATTGGCTATAGGCAATAAGGATCGTCAATAAAAAAAAGGTTTGGGCCAGAACCCCATGGAAAATCGAAACCGGCGGCGGTAGAAAAAGTTTGACCGTCAGTCCGCCTAAAAGTCCCTGCAAGATAACCGCTATGAAGGCAGCGTAGCCTAATTTCTTGACCCAGAGGCGTCTTTCTTTCCAATAGAGAAATACGGCCAAAATGAGTGTCAAGAATCCGACGGTCGTGGCAACCATCCGATGGCCGTGTTCGTAAAAAACCCCTCCGACCATGGGCGGGAAAAGCATTCCATATGATAAAGGCCAATCGGGAACCGCCAGGCCGGAGCCTGTGCTCGTCACCATTCCGCCGGCGAAGATGAGAAACAAGGTGCAGAGGCAAACGAAAGACGAAAACCCTCTCAGTGGACCAGCAACAAGTCGGGCAGAGCGCCTGGAATGAAGGTTGGGGGTTGAATCAACAATGGGCAACAAGGAATTAATTCCAAAATGAGTCTTCGCTGGAAGATTTCGCCGCAGCGGACTGCTCGGCCAGCCATTTGTCAAATTCTTCCATCGGTAAAACGGTCAAGTAACCTTTCATGCGGTAATGGCCGAGCCCGCATAACTGCGCGCAGGCGATTTCGGATTTTCCCGCCTTGATGGGAGTAAACCACAATGGGATGACCATACCGGGAACGGCGTCCTGTTTGACTCTCATGATGTTCAAAGAAAACGAATGGATGACATCCTTGCTACTCAAATAGATGAGAACCTGCCGGTTGACCGGCAGATACAATTGGTTGAGCGTGACCACGTCATCTTGGGCCGCCGGATCGGTCAAATCCAACCCGAGAGGATTGGAGGCCTTGTCATAATGGGACATATCGGTTTTACCGAAAATGCCATCCGGACCCGGATAATGAATATTCCAGGCGAACTGTTCGGCGACAATCCGAATCTTTAAAGGATTTTTTTCGGTGGGCAAGGCACTGACATTCTTGGCCCAAAAGGGGATCGAAAACACCAAAAGCAAGACTGCCTCGGCGATGGCAACGGAGGTTTCAATATAGGTCGAAACATGGGTACTGGTTCCATAATAGTTGGCTCGGTGATTTTTTCTGGCCCGGAACTTCCAAATCACAATGATGAAATAGATCCCCCATCCAATGAACAAAACCAGCACAAGCATATGCAAAAGGAAGATCATGAAATCAATCTGTTGGCCATGAGCCGATGCCACCGGCGGCAATCCCAGCAATTTTTGAATCCAACCTTTTTCGAGAGTATCCATTATGTTCGAATGAGCGTCTGCTCGGAAGAATTTTTGCTCCGACGCCAAACACCGATAAAAAACCAGATGATGCTACCCACGACCACTCCCAGAATCAGCAACAATCCAAGAACCGACCAGCGTAACCCGCGGGCAGCGTCGGAATTGGCGGCATTAAAGCACATGCTGCAGGCCGTGGCTGTAGGCAAGGACTGATTCAGAAGGATTTGCGATAGGAATGCGATAAAAGAAAAATACTTCATGTGAGCTTTACTCGATTCCTTTGAGCTTTCTGACAAAATTGGTACCATAGACCAACAAAACGGCGGCCAAAACAAACGCCAGGATGCCGAACCGCTTAACATTTTGAACTTGCGGCTGGGTTAAACACCAAAAACCAAATCCCAATAGCAAAAGAAACGCTAAAAAAATAAATAGAAGGTGAAAATGTTTAAGAGACAAACCTTGCTCCCATCAGGATGTCTCCATAGCCCCAAAGTAACAGTCCAAATAAAAAGAACAAATTCCCCAAAGTAAAAATGAGCAAAAAGTAAATCAAGGTACGCTCCGAAATCAGATGCATAAAAAAACAAGCAACCAGAGAAGCCTTGAAAGTAGCGATCAAAAGCGCAATGGCCACATTTCCCACCAAACCGAAGTGCAGACGACTAATTAAGACAGTCAAGATCGTCAAAAAAGCCAACGAGCCAAAAACGATCATGTAACCTCTGACTTCTTTTTTCACATCATGGACATCGGCAGGCGCATTCGACATATACAAATTACTCCTGTAGCCGGGGCCCTTTGCCCCGCAATCTTCTTCGGGGGCAAAGGGCCCCGCACATCCATCAGAGCAAATAAAGCACGGGAAACAAAAAAATCCAAACCAGATCCACGAAGTGCCAATAAAGCCCAGCCACCTCGATCCGGTTGGTAAAGCGTTCCGGTTGATCCAGCCACATCCGGCGGCCCGGCCCCCAAAAATATCCATTCACAATGATTCCCCCCAAAACGTGCAGGCCGTGCAGACCTGTCAGGGTAAAATAAATCGCCATGTAGGTGCTGTAACTCGGCGGGAAATTATGATGGGAATGGCGGTTACCCAACTCAAAAAGAGTAAGGATTATTCCGATAAACGCGATCACGCTAATGAGCAAGATCGCTGTACGAACGAACCGGGAAAAATCCTTGAAAGCGACCTGGGCCAGTGACCAAACGGCCCATAAAAAGAAAAAGCCCAGAATGCATTTCGGGACCAACGCCATGGCGGCGATTCCACCCGCTAGCCGGTGGACCGCAAGATTAAAAAGCGCGGGAAAATATTCATGATAATGAATGGAAAACTTGGCTCCGTATTCAAAGGCCTTGACCATCAAAAAGGTTAAGGCCAAAAGGATCGTCAGCCCCAGATACATCCGAAATTTTTTCAGCTCCTGCAATTTCAAGGAAACCCAGGCCATGACCATGGTAACGCTGGAGGTGATAAGAACAATCGTGTTGAATGTCCCGATGGGGATGCTCAGGATCGTCGAACCCATTGGCCAGTTTGGGGCTCCCATCCTTAAAAGAATATAAGCCGAGAATAATCCACCAAAGAGCATAACCTCTGAACCCAAAAATAACCAGATGCCTAATTTGGCATTAAATAATCCGGTGTCTTGACGGGGGGAAACGGTGTAGGGAAGAACGTGCACACTGGACATCAAATGACCTTTTCCTGATATTGCGGAGTATAATCGACGCTGGCTCCAGGGACGCTGTATTCATAAGGGCCGCGATAAACTTTTGGATCAAAGGCAAAATTTCCGTGCGGGGGCGGGGTCGCGGTTGCCCACTCGAGGGTCGTTGAACCCCAGGGGTTATCGTTGACCTTTTCTCCACCCTTTAAACTCAGCAGAATGTTAATGATAAAGGGGATTTGGAACAAGGCCATGATCCAAGCGGCATAAGACATAACCCCATTTAAATGCATGACCCCCTGGGCATGCGAATACTCCATTCCTCCGTCGTACAACCGGCGCGAGACGCCGGCCAGGCCTTGAATCAACATCGGCATAAAGAGAAAATTCATGCAAACGAGCGTCGGCCAGAAATGCAGGTGCCCGAGAAATTCATTCATTTTTCTACCGGTTAGCTTTGGATACCAATAATAAATTCCAGCAAACAGCGCAAAAATTGTTCCGGGTGCCACAATATAGTGGAAGTGTCCAATGACATAATAAGTGTCGTGCAGATGGATATCCGGCGTCGATAAGCCCAACGGCAAACCAGTCAATCCCCCAATCCCGAACATCGGCAGGAATGCCAAGGCAAAGAGCATCGGTGTATTGAAGCGAATAGATCCTCCCCACAATGAGAGAAACAGTGCCGTAAGAATGATGACCGATGGGATGGAAATGATCATGGTGGTCGCTTGAAAGAACGAGCTGATTCCGGTTCCCATGCCCGTGATATACATATGGTGCGCCCAAACAATAAAGGACATAAATCCCAAAAAGATAAGAGAAAAAACCATCGCCTTATATCCCCAGAGAGGCTTTCGACTGTTATTGGCAATGATTTCCGAGACGATCCCCATCGCCGGCAGAATCAAGACATAGACTTCGGGATGAGCCAGGAACCAGAACAAGTGCTGCCAAAGAAGCACGCTTCCCCCTCCGCTGATTTGCAGGGGCTGGCCGCTCACCATCAGACCGCTCGGCATAAAAAAACTCGTGTGCGCGACGCGGTCCATCAATTGCATGACGGCAGCTGCTTCCAGGGGAGGAAACGCTAATAATAAGAGAAAGGCGGTAATGAATTGGGCCCAGACAAAAAAGGGCAATTTCATGAAGGTCAAGCCCGGTGCCCTCATTTGGATAATCGTTGTGAGGAAGTTCACCGCTCCCAACAAAGACGAGGTGATGAGAAAGACCATCCCAATGATCCACATGGTCTGACCCATCGTGGAGATAACCGCCAGTGGCGCATAAGAAGTCCACCCTGCCGCCGCGGCCCCACCGGGGACAAAGAAGCTGGCGAGCATGATGACGCCCCCGATAAAATAAGCCCAATAACTCGCGAGATTGATTTTGGGGAAAGCCATGTCCGGTGCACCAATCATTAAGGGGATCAAAACATTGCCATAGGCGCCCACCGCCAATGGCACGATTCCCATAAACACCATGATCGTTCCGTGCATGGCTCCCAATTGATTATAGAGTTCCGGAAGCATGACCCCGTCCGGCATGCGGGATTCGCCAAACCACTTGCCAATAACCGGCAAGGCCACACCCGGATAGGCCAGCTGCCAGCGCATGAGCATGACGAGGCAAAAACCAAAAAAAAGGAAAAACAAGGCGGTAATTCCGTACCACAAACCGATCATTTTGTGGTCGGTATTAAACACATATTGACGCCAAAACCCAACTTTTGGGTGATGAGCGTTATGATCTGAGGTCATCTAAGGGAAGGATTATTTGCTTGCTTTCGAAAAAGTGAAATCAACAACCTTGGTCTCGGGGCCGGCGACGGTCACCGAAGCCGTCTTGGTGCCGAGTTTTTCGTGCCAGGCCTCAATTTCATAAGTCCCGGGTTCAAGATTCTCGATCGTGAATTTGCCATCGGTCTTCGTCGTTGAGAAAAACGGATGCTCCATGACGGCCATATAGGCCCCCATCCAGGGATGCACATCGCATTTGATGGAAAACATGGGCTCGGGTTTGTCAAAGACCTTTTCAACCTCTGTCCGAGTCTTGGGCATGGCGAGATTGAATTCTTCATTCACTTTGCACAGGGCATGGACGTTATGCAGCGTACCATCAGGATTCAATACTTTTAAAGGCTGCCCAACCATAATGCCTAAGACGTGTGGCGAGTACTGACAGCCATTCTGATCAAAGGTCACGGCTTCTTTGGGCGCCGGATACGGCTTAGCGGGCAATCCGCTTTTGACGTAGACAAAGACGTTCGCCATGGTATTCCCCTCACCCACCACGAGGTTCTCTGGATAAACAGGAGACGTGTGATGAGAAAGACAAATAGGATCAGCATCCATCTTGATTTCTTTGAATTTCGGCACCTCTCCGTCATATTTGATCGTACCGGTCACCGTCCCGGCACAAGCCGGCCGGACGATCAAACCACAAAAAACCATCGCAGCAAGAAAAAATTTGGCCTTATGCATAGTCCTTTCCTTTCTTTTATCTGTTCCCTGCAAGGGGTTTAGTGCATTTTACTAAAAATTTTTTAAGATGATTGTGTTAGTCTACGTCAGGGCTTTTTGTTTGTCAAGAATCGTTTTGGTTTTTCTATGGGTTTTTCTAAATATTTTTCATTTCTTGAAAAAATTTAATGAGAACAACGATTCCGGCCAAAGACGTGACGGACATTAAACGAGGATCAACCATGGGTTTCTTCCAGAAGTAACGAGAAATGGACAGCGTCAGGACTTTCCAAATCACCGCTCCAATTTTCAAGGACAAGGAGACGTCGGAAAATAAAAGAACAATCACGACCAGGCCAGCGATCAAATTGGGCAGACCCAAATGAAATTTGCGCAGGTTGTTTTTTAAGGCATCTTGAGGCAGGATCCAAAAAATTAATGGATAGAAGACCGCGAATGCCAGGGCCGTCAAAAGACTAATCGTCATTTTTAGCGTGTTGTTTCATAAGACCAGCTGCTATGGACAGTCAAGGAAAAATTTAAACGAAGTGATCTGGAATTGAATGAAGTCTTACCTTAAAGTTAGAGCGAGTCAGCGGCGACCGCATCCAACAGCAGCGTGGCCCGATTTTTGGAGACTTCCAGAAATCCGCCTTTGAGGCTGTTGACTTCCAATGTTTCACCAGACTCTTTTCTGACCGTGACCTTGCCCGGGTCAAGGATCGAAAGAATGGGTGCGTGATTGACGAGTATCCCCAGATACCCTTCTTGTCCGGGAGCGATTAAAGAAACCGCAGGACCATGGAAAACGGTTTTGGCGGGGGTGATGACGGTTACGGTGAAATGATGCGGTGAATCCATATTCTACTTTTCCAGCTGCTTGGCTTTTTCAACTGCCTCTTCGATCGCGCCGACCATGTAAAAGGCCTGCTCGGGCAAATGGTCTTTTTTCCCTTCGAGAATTTCTTTAAAGGATCGCACCGTGTCTTCCAAGCGCACATACCGGCCGGGCTTTCCGGTGAATTGTTCGGCCACATGGAATGGCTGGGAAAGGAATTTTTGAATCTTGCGGGCGCGGTTGACGGTCAAACGATCTTCTTCGGAGAGCTCCTCCATCCCCAGAATGGCAATGATGTCTTGCAATTCTTTATATTTTTGCAGAGTTTCTTGAACACCGCGGGCGACCCTGTAATGATCTTCTCCGACGATTTCGGGTGCAAGGATGGTTGAGGTTGAGGTCAGCGGATCCACCGCCGGATAAATTCCCAATTCCGCGATCGGACGAGACAATTCGGTCGTTGCATCCAAATGCGCAAAAGTCGTCGCCGGAGCCGGGTCGGTGTAATCATCCGCCGGGACGTAGATGGCTTGAATGGAGGTGATGGACCCGGTCTTCGTGGAGGTGATCCTTTCCTGCAATTCGCCCATGTCGGTTCCCAAGGTGGGTTGATAACCGACGGCGGAAGGGATTCGACCTAGCAGAGCCGAAACCTCGGATCCAGCCTGAGTGAAACGAAAGATATTATCAATAAAAAGCAAAACGTCCTGGCGCATTTCATCCCGGAAGTATTCTGCGACGGTCAGTGCCGATAATGCCACCCGTGCCCGGGCGCCGGGAGGTTCATTCATCTGTCCGTAAATGAGAGAGGTCTTATCAATAACACCTGCTTCCTTCATTTCCCGGTAAAGCGCCGTCCCTTCGCGAGTTCTTTCGCCGACTCCGGCAAAAACTGAGTAACCACCATGCTCTTTCGCAATGTTGTTAATCAATTCCTGGATAATGACAGTTTTTCCGACACCGGCACCGCCGAACAAGCCAATCTTTCCGCCCTTGCGATACGGAGCCAAAAGATCAATCACTTTGATACCGGTCACAAGGATCGCGCTCGTCGTGCTTTGTTCGTCAAAGGCCGGGGCCTTATGATGGATGGGCATGCGCTTGACGGCCTTGACCGGTCCCATTTCATCAATGGGATCGCCCAAAAGATTCATGACGCGGCCAAGCGTCCCTTCTCCCACCGGCATGGTCATGCCTTCTGCGGTATTTTGGACTTCGCTGCCGCGGACCAAGCCTTCACTGCTGTCCATCGCTATCGTGCGCAAGACATTGTTCCCCAGATGCTGGGCCACCTCCAATGTCAGGTTCCCCTTCTCTGAGCTGATGGAAGGGTTGGTGGCTTTAAGGGCCGTATAAATTGGCGGAAGTCCCCCTTCCGGAAAAATTACGTCAACGACCGCCCCCAAGACCTGCAAAATTTTTCCTTCGGATATTTTTGTTGTGGGCATGAATCTGACGCTCCTTTATTTTCTGACTTGAATTTTTTCGCTAACCTTTTAAAGCCTCGGCTCCGGAAACGATCTCAATCAATTCCTTGGTGATCGAGGCCTGTCGGGCTCGATTGCGCAACAGGGTGTAGCGGTCTCTTAACTCGGAGGCATTTTGCGAAGCTTTATCCATCGCGGTCATGCGCGCCCCGTGCTCTCCGGCGGAATTTTCCAGAAAAGAATAATACAGTCGGAAAAAGAAATAACGCGGGATAAGAACGCGCAAAAGCTCAGGCTGATTCGGTTCAAAAATATAATCCGAGGTCAAGGGGTTGGCGTGAGAAAGAATGCTCTGGGCCTCAATGGGGAGAAACTTTTCAATGACCGGCAGCTGTGATAAAGGATTGATAAACCGGTTATAAGCGAGGTACACCTCATCATATTGCCCCGATTCATAAAGAGCCATCAATTCCTCGCCAATTTTAGAAGCCTGTAAGAAGTCGGGTTTAACGGTCACACCTTCATAAAAAGTTTTGACATTCCCACGGGAGCGAAAAAAAATATAGCCCCGTTTGCCGCAAAAACTCAAATCAATGCGGTCAAACCGGCGCCGATTTTCGCGAATCCAGGCAAAAATCTTTTTATTGAGATTATTGTTAAATCCTCCTGCCAGCCCGCGGTCCGACGTTAAAATAAGAATGAGGATATTTTTTACCGTGGGATGAGCCTTCAGCAAAGGATGTGACGCATGCTCGGTCGAAGCCGCCAGTCGCGACATGAGAGCCACCAGCTCCGTGGCGTAATTCTTGGCGTTTGTCTGATTGACCAGGGCCTGGCGGAGTTTGCTCGCCGCAACGAGCTTCATCGTTCGCGTGATTTTCTCAATATTCTTGAGGCTATTGAGTTTATTTTTGTATTCTTTGACGGTTGGCATTTGGTTTCTGAATTGAACGCAGAGGATACAGATTGCACGCGGATTAAACAGATATCTGCGACCATCCGCGTTTGATCTGTTAAATCTGCGTTAACTCAAATTATTTCAAATTACTATAGACGCGTTTAAAATCCGTCAGCATCTTGTCCATGGCATCTTGCACCGCATCGGTCATGTCCTTCTCTTTATTAAAGAGCCGGACAAAGTCGGCATAGGTGGAATCCATGGCCCCGTGCAGTTTGGCTTCAAAATCCGGCACTTTATGAATTGGCAAATCATCGAGATAGCCTTTGTTTCCCGCATAAATGATGGCGACCTGTTTAGCCACACTTAAAGTCTCGTGAACGCCTTGTTTAATGACCTGCATCAAGCGCTGGCCGCGCTCGAGTTGTTTTCGGGTGGCGACATCCAGATCCGTGGCGAATTGAGCAAAAGCCGCCAATTCTCGGTACTGAGCCAAGTCCAGGCGCAGGGAACCGGCGGTTTTTTTCATCGCCTTGATCTGCGCATCACCGCCAACCCGCGAAACCGAAATACCCGGATTAATGGCTGGCCTTTGACCGGCGTTGAAAAGGTCGGATTCGAGAAAAATTTGACCGTCGGTGATGGAGATGACGTTGGTGGGAATATAAGCGGAAATATCGCTCGCCTGGGTTTCAATAATCGGCAGGGCCGTTAAACTTCCGCCGCCTTTTTTGGCGCTCAGCTTCGAGGCACGCTCCAAGAGACGGCTGTGCAAATAGAAAATGTCACCCGGATAAGCCTCCCGGCCCGGAGGACGACGCAGCAATAAGGAGAGTTGTCGATAGGCCTGGGCTTGCTTGCTCAAATCATCATAGATGATCAAGGCATGCCGGCCAGAATCTCTATAAATTTCCGCCATGGCCGTTCCCGAATAAGGCGCCAAAAATTGCATCGGCGCCGGATCGGAAGCCGTCGCGGCGATGATCGTGGTATATTCCATGGCACCGTGTTTTTTCAAAGTCTCATAAACTTCCACAACCGTTGAACGTTTTTGCCCAATCGCGACATAAAAACAAAAGACCCCTTCTCCCCGTTGGTTGATGATCGTGTCAATGGCCAGGCTGGTTTTACCGGTCTTGCGGTCGCCGATGATCAATTCCCTTTGCCCGCGGCCGATGGGCGTCAGGGCATCGATAACCTTGATTCCGGTTTGCAAAGGCTCGCGCACATCCTGCCGTTCGATGATCCCAGGGGCCTTGACTTCAATTTGGCGAAACTGCTCGGTCCGGATGGGTGCATTGCCGTCGATGGCAACTCCCAACGCGTCCACGATTCTTCCCAACAAGGCCTCTCCAACGGGAACCGATGCGATCTTGCGGGTCCGTTTGACTTCGTCACCTTCTTGAACCTGGGTGTCTTCGCCGAAAACAGCAATACCGACATTGTCTTCTTCCAGATTCATGGCCATACCCATGACGCCGCTTTGGAATTGCACCAATTCCCCGGCCATCACCAACGACAAACCGTAAACGCGGGAAATCCCGTCGCTCATGCTTAAAACCGTTCCCACCTCGTAAGACTCGGATTTAGTCTCAAAATCCGCCAGCTGTTTCTTGAGAATCGCCGAGATATCCGATGGTTTCAAATCGATGGCCATGAATGCCTCTCCTTATGAGCCCATTACCGATTCTTCAAATCGGCGCAATTGTTCTTTGATTGTAAAGTCGTAAATCTGATCCCTGATTTGGACTTTAAAACCGCCCAGTAAATCCGGATCAATTTGGGTTTCAGCAGAAATGACTTTGCCGAAATGGTTCTGGAGCTTGTCGGCGATCTTTTTGATTTGATCCGCTTTTAATTCTACCGCGGAAAGAAGTCTCACCTTCAGTCTTCCTCGAGCTTCTTCATGAAGTTCATTAAAACGCTCAAAGATCTCGCTCAAATAACGCAATTTCCCTTTATTTATCAGGAAGAACAAAAATCGATAGGTCAACGGGTGCAGGCGATCTTTAAATAAATTTTCGACAACCGCCCTCCGTTTTGTTACGGGAATAATGGGATTCTGCACAAAAAATTTTAATTCCGGCGACTGGTGCATGAGTTCGGTCAAGGCTTGGATGTCTTGTCGCAGCGGGCCAAGTACGGTTTCTTCTTTCGCAAAGTCATATAAGGCTTGGGCGTAACGCTGGGCGGATTTGGACGGCATTTTATTGTTCCGGATCAAATTCCTGAATATACTTATCGATGAGCTTTTCTTGACGGGATTTGTCCAGCTCTTCTTCCATAATTTTAGTGGCTAAGGTGACGGCGGCCGAAACGCTTTCCCGGCGCAGTTGGACCTGCGCCTTTTCCACGAGTTTGGCCACCTCCTGGCTGGCATTAGTCATAAGGATGTGGGCTTCTTCTCTGGTCTTTTTTTCGATCACCCGGGCTGCTTCCACGGCCGCCTTCTGCGCCCGCTCCACAATATGCTTGGCCTTTTCATCGGCCTCCGAAAGCATTTTATTCGTCGTCAATTTCACCTGCTCAAGTTGCTCATGCGCCTTTTGCGCCTCTTCCAAGGATTTGCGGATATGCTCTTCCCTGGCGTCCAGCGCCAGGAGAATGGGTTTCCAGGCATATTTATAGAGAATCGCCAAAAGTAAAAAAAACGTGACCCAAGTAAAAATCATCATTTCGACATCGGGAGTCAAAATGTCGGCTTGGTGGGCTGGCGGATGATCGTGAGGATTGACTTCTATGGATGGAGACGATGATTCGTTCATCAATCGTTCTGTCTTGATTATTTTAAAGCCATAAAACAAATAACGGCGCAGAACAAAGCAACCCCTTCGATCAGGGCCGCGGCAATGAGCATGGCCGTTTGGATTTTGTTCGTGGCCTCCGGTTGGCGGGCAATCCCTTGCATGGCGCCATTGCCTAAAAGGCCAATCCCGATGCCAACGCCGATGGCGACTAACCCTGCGCCGACGGACGCAAATGTCCCCGCAATCAATGTGGTCATACCGTCTTCCTTTCGTTAGTCATTTTAAAATTTTTTATAATTGAGCGGATGTATTATATCCATGACTCCCATCGGTGTAAAGAATGTTTCAAATCAAATTCCAACTTGAGGAGATCAGAGAAATAAAATTGGTTATCCGGTGATTGCTGATATCCGCAAATGGTGAACCGGGTATCCGGTTATTTAAATAGTCAATCCCTGATCTGCGGATACGCTTTTCCGGTTCCCCGAATCTTCCGATCATCCTCAGTGTTCCGGATGATACATCTGCCCCATGAAAATCGCGGACAGCAACGTAAAGATGTATGCCTGTAGAAATGACACAAAGACCTCGAGGAGAAAAATAAACAAGGCCAGGATGATCATGGGCAAAAATTTCAATCCCATGACCACAATCAATCCAAGGAGAGAAAAGATAGCAATATGCCCCGCTAGCATATTGGCGAATAAACGGATCATCAGGGCAAAGGATTTGATAAAGACTCCGACGAATTCAATCGGAACCACAATGAACAAAATCGGCCACGGGACGCCCGAAGGAACAAAAGCCTTGAAAAAGCCAAACCGATTTTTATAAATACCTCCCAAAATCATAAAACAAAAGGTGATGAAGGCGAGGGCCCCCGTCACATTGATATTGGCCGTCGCCGTCGCAAATAATGGAATAAGACCCATCAAATTGAGAGTCAGGATGAGAAAGAAAAAAGTACAAAATAGCGGCGTTAATCTTCTCCCGTCTTTCGCTCCCAGGAACCGGATGGCGATTTCGTCCCGGATAAAGACGACAAAAATTTCGAGAAGATTGGTAAAACCCGTGGGTGCCTGGCGATGATCTTTTTGATACACCAAGCAGAAAATGATGATCAGAAAAATCGCGTCCAAAACGAGCATGAGCCCATGCAGGCTCACCGGCGGCGGCAAATGGATGGCACAGACGAAAGGGGGATGCCACTCCCGGGAATTCAAAACGTGATGCATGATATATTCATCGAGGTTGAATGCGCTCATGAATGCGAATGGGATAGAATACGGATTTCGAAGATTAATAAAATAAAATACGTGACCGCTAAAGACATGAGAAAAGGCAAGGCCTGGGATCGCGCCGTTCGCAAAAATAAACAAACCAGGATAAAAAGGACAACGGCTCGGACGGCATTGAAACCGACTCCTAAAACAAAAAAATGATCCAGGGATTTTCCAATGGATCTGTGTTTGATGCGCACCCCGATGAAAAAATTCAAAAAAGCCAAGGCAGCACCCAGCCAAAGGCCATTCATTCCATCAACGAGATTTTCCATATTTTTTCTGATCGTCCGCCTGCATTCGCCGAACGATCTTCCAGACTTCATAACCGCAATAAAACAATCCCAAAAACATTCCCGTCAGAGTCCAGGCGCGGCCTCCCCCCAACGTTTGGTCCAAGCGATACCCTAAATAGGAAAAAATTGCCATCCCCGCTGCCATGTTGAATCCCAATGAGGCGGCTTCACCAAATTTTTGTAAATCTTTTCGATTGTTTTTGCTTTCCAAGAGACTGGCAATGAGGAGACGACTTTCAAGGAGTTTTCAAAAGTCGAAAAAGGCAAAAAATAAAAACGGCTGCCGTTACGGTCAAAAGCATCCCCGATGGCATAAAGTGACGCGTTTTAAGAAATCGCATTAAAAAGACCATGGCCAACAGCCCGTTGAGAACGGTCATATAGAGAAAGGTATTTCTTGGCTGATGAATGAAAAAGACACCGGCAAAAATCAGAATGGCGCAAATAAGCCCTGTAATGAGCGAGATCTGGCTGCCAGCACGATATCCCATAAATGCCCCGACCAGGAGAAAGCATCCGTAGAAAACCAATACCCATTGATCAGAGGACATTGTTGAGCTCTTGCCTGATTTTGCTCAGAATGGATTGTCTTTTGGAGCTGCGTCCCAGCGAATTTTCTACACAATCCGCCAGGGCATGAATAAATCCGGGATGACATTCCAGGGCCTTGCTCACCCGG
This sequence comes from Candidatus Omnitrophota bacterium, assembly GCA_023247725.1. GTDB lineage: Bacteria > Omnitrophota > Gorgyraeia > Zapsychrales > JAHFFX01 > JAHFFW01. The sequence continues at coordinate 53,442 of JAHFFW010000007.1, forward strand.
AAATCTTTGATTCCAGCACTTTCGGCGACCGCGCGATATTCAATATCAATTTCACACAGGGTTTCGATGTGATCAGAAACGAAGGAAACCGGAACGACCAATAATTTTTTGATTCCCCGTTTTGCCAAATGATTGATCATCGCCTCCGTGGATGGCTTAAGCCAACGCATTGGTCCGACGGCGCTTTGGTAGGCAATGACCCATGAGTCTTGTTTTTTAAGCCGGTCGACAATCCTGGCGACCGTTTGGGCAATCTCAAAGGCATAAGGATCACCTTCTAAAAGAAAATACAAAGGCAACCCATGGGCCGAAAACAAAAGGTAAAAATCGTCAAGGCTTTCACTGGGTTTTAATTGTTCCAGAATCCGGTCCACGAAAGCGTTAATATAGGAATCAGCCAAATAATAGCTGCGACAAGGCAAAAAGGCTGCAGATGGATAAACCCTTTTCGCGGCCTTGTTCAAATAATGCATATTAGAGCCGGTCGTGGCAAAAGAGTTGTGGGGATAAAGACTGACGGGCAAAATATATTTTTGCCCCGAGCGCCTGATCTGGGCAAGGGTTTCCTCGGGCAATGGATCACTGTAATTAAAGGAGTAGGTGACAAATAAATTCCGCCCCCTTCTTTTAAGCTCCATTTCGAGGGCCATTGTCTGTGCTTCCGTGGAGGCATAGATGGGACTTCCACCGCCGATCAAAGCATAACGCTTTTGGGCCTCCTGGTGCCGGGCATTGACAATGATCATCGCAAAGAGCTTCTGCGTGAGCCAAGGCCAGGGCAACCGGATGATCAAAGAATCCGAAAATAAGCGGTATAAAAAGTCTTTAACATCCGCTATGGTCTTGGGCCCTCCCATATTGAGCAGGACAACCGCAATCTCTGAGTCTGAAACGTGCTCGTTGGGTTCGGGATAAATTTTGCCGTCGGAAATATGTTCACTTTTTTCAATGTCTTCTTCTGAAACTTGCGGATGGTAAAGATATCCTCCAATCAATTGACCTGCGGCCACCATTAAAACCAAAATAGGAATCCATAGGGGAGACACATTCCATTTGATCATAAGGTAAATAATGGGAATAACCGAAGCATTGGTCCAGAAAAACCAAGCCAAAGACCAGGTCCTTGTTCGCGAGCGGAAGTATCCAAAAAGGACATTGAGAAAAAAAGTTCCGGCAATGAGGGCCAGATGGGAATATGAGGGGAAAAATTGCGTATCCATTGCGCTTAATTCTAACATAAAGTTTTCTGACTGCAAGAGAAAGGATAAGGCCTGACGACTTCGCTCAGGCGTTCAGGTTTGATGCTAAGGTGAATTGAAGCATCAACCCTTCGGGCGCCTCGAATGGCCAAAATCCAAATTTCCCAAAAAAAATTGGGCGGCCCTGAATTACCAGTGAGGGCCGCCCAAGTGATCGTCGTCCAGTTAAAGCCTTTAAGAAAGAAATTCATAGAAGACCGAAACAAAAACGAAAATCCTATTAGTTTTGCGGAGCAAAATACTGACCAACGCATAAATAATGGTACTCGTCTTATTGTCACAAGTTGTTGCTTGCGTTGGTAGTACTGTTTCTGTAAATGTCGTATTATTTATACGGAAGTCAGTAATTTTTGGAAGAATCCAGAAATTCACTCATCTGAGGGGAACTTTTGAGTTTAGATATCTTGACATAGAAATCCTGAATCTTATCTTCAATCATGGCCTGGACCTGAGCCACGGCATTTTGGCGGCGAAGCATATTCTCTTGAACGACGCTCTGCAAATTATCAATATGGAACAACGTCACACGTTCAATTCCACCGACCAGGGGATCAATATTTCTGGGCATGGAGATGTCGATTAAGATGAGCGCACGATTTTGGCGTAAGGCCATGATCTTTTCGATCATTTTCTTATCCAAGATAAAATGCGGCGCATTGGCGGCGCACACGCAGATGTCCACTTCGCTCAGTGTCTCCTTGATGTCTTCAAAAGAAACCGGAATAGCCTGACAGGTTTCCGCCAGCGTCTGTGCCGCCGTACCGGTCCGGTTCATCAGATAAATATTCTTTGCCCCTTTATTCCGGATCTGCTTCAGGGTTAACTCTCCCATCTTTCCCGCGCCGATAATGAGCAATGACCTTCCGCTTAAAGTTCCCAATATTTGTTCTGCTTTTCTGATGGCAGCCCAACTGACGGAAGACCCGCCGCAGCTAATGTCGGTTTCGGTTTGGGCTTTTTTCCCCGTGCGGATCGCGACATTCGATAGAATATTGAAATATTTTCCCATCATGCTTTGAGCCCGGGCGCGATCGACCGCCATCTTGACTTGACCAATGATCTGCTTTTCTCCCAAAACCAGCGAATCGAGCCCCGAGGTCACTCTGAACAAATGCCGGGTGGCTTCCCGATCTTCCAGATAATAAAAATGCTGTTTTAATTCTTCTGCCAGCGGCATCTTTTTAATACGGGAAATCAACTGCAACAAATCTTCAAATAATTGGGAAGAATGCCAGGCGCGAAGATAAACCTCCGTACGGTTGCAGGTCGACAGCACCATGGCTTCACTGACATGAGGATAAGACTTGAGCTCACTTAGGAAGAGATCCTGCTGCAGCGGATTCAAAAACAATTGTTCTCTGATTTCGATGGACGCAGTTTTATGATTGATCCCAAAAATGAAGGTCTTCATGTCTTCGATCATTTCAATATTGTCGTGGTTAATGCCTGAAGTATAACAAAAGCTTGCTGGAGAATCAATCATCCCCAAAAATAATTGTGGGGTCGGGGAGTATTGTGACCCCGATGATAAAAACTCTCCGTGGGGTCATTGAGTTACCAAAGGCGATCCGGTCATCCGTCGATCCGGAAATGGAAATCCGGATACCCGGATATCCGGGTCGTCATTGCCGGATAACCTGTCATTTCTTTTCAGCCATCTTCACCCCCCCGCCACCGGCGGAATAAATGCCACGTCGTCTCCGGAATGCAAAGGCTCATTCCAATTCCCGAATTGATTGTTGATCGCTACTTTCAAATGACTTTGCTCCAATGGGAAGCCGTGCTTCTCTTTCAATTCCTTAAATAGCTGAGCCGGCGTCGGGGCGCTGGTGTGAATGGTTTCCCGCTCAAGTCCGCGCCTTTCCCTTAATTGCGCGAAGTAGTGAATATGGATGGTTTTTGTGGATGGAGGCATCTTAAGCGTGGTGAGCGTTCATCGAGCCTTGCTTTAACTGCCTGACCGCTTTTTGATATTCCCGTGGATCATTGATGTTATCCAAACTCCCTTCCCGGTCTTGCCGAATCAATTCGACCGGAGAATTCATCATGATTTTTCGAGGGCAGAGAATCCCTTCGACAAAAAAACGGTTTAGTCGCGTTCGGTAGTTCGGCTCATAAATAGCGCATAATGGTTCCGGGCATCCATCGTGAGTGCTCACATAGGCGGTCGCCAATTTGCGGCGATTGCGGGACTGAATCAATTTTTCCATAACCCTTTGGTCAACAAAAGGCAAATCGCAGGCCAAGATGAGCCAGCCCGCCTTGGGAAATTTATTCATGGCCGTCAGGATTCCGGCGAGAGGCCCGGCCTCGCGGAATTTCGCCGCATCATGGATCTGGGGAAACTCTTTATGATCCGCCAACCTTGCTTGTTCCTTGCGGTTGGAAACAAAAATCTTTTGGCAAAATGGCCACAACAAATCAAAACAATACGCCACCTGGCTTTTGCCGTGATAACGCAGAAGCGATTTGTCCTTTTTCATTCGCGCGCTTTTGCCGCCGGAAAGGACTAAGCCGTAAAGTGGTTTCTGCATTTTTGTGTGAGCCATTTGTCTACCTAGAACTTCACCAAGAATAAAACGCCACTCTTGTTCCTCGTTCCAGCCTTCGCCTTCCCGGATTTATTTGCACAAAGCCATCACTTGAGGCCAACGCGGCAAAATCCCCTGATCCACCATACTCAACCGGCTCCACTGATTCCTCGTCATTCCCTTTTTTCTTTTTTACCGGAACAAACAGGGTCAAATCTGATGATGGTTGAGGCGTTCGGGCCAGGGGCAGCATTTCCGGGCTAAATTTTTTTCCCATCCTGGCAAGAAGCGCAGGAATCACATAACGATACGTACACACGAGCGTGGACACCGGATTCCCCGGAAGCGCGAAAACCATTTTTCCTGCTTTATTTTTTCCAAACCAGAATGGTTTTCCGGGTCTTTGCCGCACTTTATGAAAAATGACCTCAACCCCCAGCTCTTTTAGGACAGCCGGGACAAAATCAAATTTGCCCATGGACACGCCGCCACTTAAGACCAGCACATCGAAGCCCTTTAAAATCCCGCCCAGCTTTTTCCGTAGCAAGGCTTGATCATCCCGACAATGAAATATTTGAGAGTCATGAAAATGAAATTGCCTTAAAGCGGCCTGAACCGCATAAGAATTGGAGGTCCTCACCTGATAGTCATGAACCGGACGACCAAGATCGACCAGCTCATCGCCCGTGGAGACCACCGCAATCCGCGGTTGGTGATTCACCTTGATTCTATCTTTGCCAACAGAGGCAGCGATGGAAATCTGGGCCGGCCCCAAAACCGCGCCCGAGGATAAAAGGAGATTCCCTTTGCGTTCGTCGGCTCCGCGCCAACGGACAAATTGAAAAGATTGCAACTCCAAATCATCCGGGAATCGAATCTTTTGACCTTCCTGGTGAACTTGTTCAACCGGGACGATGCAATCACATCCGGCCGGAAGCGCACCTCCCGTCATGATTTCGAAACAAAATTTTTGGCTTCTGAGCCGGTCCGGAGGTTGACCAGCGGGCTGAATTCCTTGAACGATGAATTCGCGCTGACCGTGTGCATAGCTTTTTAATGCGATCGCGATCCCATCGACTAACGATTTGTGAAATGGCGGCAGATCGCGATCGGCCCGAATGTCTTCGCGCAAAACCGAATTCAAACATTGCCTCAAGGGCCGTTTGTCATCGGGGAAGGGCCGGCAATGCCGGGCAATCAGCCTTTGTGCTTCTAATACGGTGATCATGAGGAATAATGCTTGAGATTTTTTCTCGCCATGGGCACACAAATCACCAAGAACGCGATTTGACAAACAACGTAAAGGATCAGTGTGCCGGCGACACCGGCGGTAAAACCATAGGAATGCAAACCCACGTTTAAAAGATTGACCCCGAACCAGGCCCACATGACGACGATGATCCCAATGACCGTGCCCACGGCCATTTCCAAAGGGCCGATCATCTCTCCGACCCTGGCATGAAAAAGGATCGTGCACCACAGGACAATCAAAAGCGCTCCATTTTCTTTTGGATCCCATCCCCAAAAGCGTCCCCAGGATTGATCAGCCCAGATCCCTCCAAGGTTGGTTCCCAAAAACGTCATCGTTAAACCAAATCCCAGGACACCTAAGATATGGCGGTAGGTGTCCTCCAGAACCTGAGGACCCTTTTTGCTCATGGCTTGCAAGATGTAAACGTGACCAAGAATGCCAGCGACACAAACCCCCCCATAACCCGTCGTGATACTCAGGACATGCGTGCTCAACCAAAAATTGGAATTTAAAACAGCAACCAGCATCCTTAACGTATCGCCTTCGGCGGCGTATTTCCCGGCGATGGTTAAAAAAATAAAGCCGCTGACGCTGGCCACAACCACTCCCAAACCTTTTTTGTGAATCCGCTCAAGAATCAATCCCAACAGGCACGTCACGAATCCCACAAAAATAAATGTTTCATATAAACTGCTGACCGGAGGACGGTTCAAAATGATCACCCGGAGAAACAAACCAATCGCATGAGGAATAAAACCAACGACGGTCAAAACGAGCCCAAGTTTTTCTAATCGGCCCCGGGGAAAAAGCAAAGAGAACAACAATGAAAAAAAGGCCAATAAATAAAAAATCTTAGCGGCCAGGAACAGATTCCAACGGTTGTAAAGGACCTCCAAAGAAAGTCCATCCAGTTTGCGCGCCAGTTTACCATCGCTTCTCGATAAAATAGAATCGGCAAAGGCCCGAGCCGACAAATCGAAATCCACCTGCCGCCCCGCATAATAGGCCTTGACCATATCGGATAAATCGATAACCTCATTGCGTCCCTTTTCTTGTTGAAAATTTTCAATGATGGCTTCCCAGGGACTCAACCATTCTTCGCTGGCGGTATCCATGGCCGGAACGATAGCCAAAGGAATTCCCTGATAGAATTGTGACCATTGATAAAGATTACTTAACAGCTGCATCACAATGCGTTGTTGCTTCGTCCATTCATTCTGATCTTTTTGCTCGAGGTCTTGGGTCGCCGTCTGGATCAAATTAGCCCTCATGGCAATATCCAGAAAAGAGAATTGATTTTGGTCAGCAGGCAATTCCAGCAATTCTTTCACTCTGGCATCGTTGATGCCAAAATCCGGATGAGGAAAGACAAAATCAAAAGACCGGGCTAATCCGATAAATAATCGCACGTTGTTATCCAGGCGCAGAATCTCCTGCTCGACAATCGTGCGAGATTTTGAATCAATGGCGTTGGCTTTAACCGCCAATTCTTGAAGTTTAGCCAGGCCGGGTTCGATTTGCTCAAAGCTATAGCGCCGGTGCGGTTCCGGCTCCATATTGAGAGCACCGGGAATATCAGGATGATTGATTAAGAAAATTTTATCCGAAAGCACGGTTTCGGGGGCAAAAAGGAATCGGGCGAACCATCGAATCGCGGGTTTCCGGTTAACGGTGGTGTCACCGGAAAATTGCAACAAAAGATTACTGGCAAAGGTGTCGAGGGGTTTGACTCTACCCTCATGCAAAATAGCCAAATGGGAAAACACCGAAAGATTGGCCACCTCTTTCGGTTTTGTTTTGGTGGTCAGGGGGCAAAACTGTTGCGTAAGGGTGCTTGCCGCAAAAAAAACCCAGATGAATGCTGTAAGAAAAAATTTTTTAGCCATTGGATATCATTTCCCCTTGAGTTTTGATTAACCCGCTTATCCCAAAATGGATAACCAGGCCCGCAAACGTAAGGAGACTCGAGATATAAGGAAGCAAACGGCCGGCATTCCTAACGACGGCGAACGTGGAATATTCCTGGCCTTGCGGATCGATCGAATACGAGGCTTGATAAAAAGTATAATTTTTAAAGCGGAACGGTTTATTCATGGAAATAAGAACATCACGGCTGAGATTATTTGCTTGTACAGAAACTTTGCTTTCATAACTTCTGGCAATATCCGTTTGCGGATGCCGTTCCATCAGAAAATCCACGAGCTTCATCTGGACCGGCAAGGGATAACGACGGTGACGTAATAGAAAATAATAGGTTTTCCCGCCCGGGTTGAGTGGCGTGGGTTCTTCTTCCGCTCCAAACAACAGCAGACGCAGCTTTTGCCCCTCTTTCGTCTCGATTTGAAAGATTCCGCCCGGAATATTCTTCTCTATGTCTTTCTGAGATTCGAGAGGTTTAAGCCACTCAATGCCCGAGATATTGAACGGTATATCTTTCTTTTCTATTGCGTCCGTATAACCCTGAGCATTGGCAAAATAGGCTTCCACGGTTACGGTAAACCCTTGATCGGAAAAATCCAAGACCTTTCCCGGGGAAAAATCGTCGGTATTGTAAGCCATAATTTTTTTATCCCCCGACTTTTCCTTCCAGACCGATAATTCCCATTGCCGGTAATCAGCCGAGGTATCCGAAGATTGGCCTTCTTTGAGGGTCAGCTGGGATTCTTCTACACCATGAAGGGTCACATAGGCGGCGACAAAATACGTCAAGAGGCCGAAATGAACGACAAGGATTCCTAAATTCTGCCAGCGGTAAATAAATCGGGTGATGGCCATGCTCACCAGATTAAAAAACAAAATCCATAAAACCAGTTGGGCACCGGGAAAAGGGAAAAATCCCAAGGCTAAAAAAAAGAAGGAATGGAAAAACCGTTCCTGAGTGACATAAAGTCCCTGATGAATTTGAGCGACGGTGCCCCAAAAGGTGAGGATGAGCAAGAGCAGCAGGCAGACAACCGTCAGCTGCAACGAAGATAAAACTTTAAAAAACCAAATACCGGCTAAACGTTGCCGCCAAGGACTCATGGATTTTTCACTTGCAGGGATTCGCACAACATTTTGAATTGATCGCGATTTTTTTGAATGCTCTCATAGGGTCCGCTCATTTTGACAAAGAGCGTCCGGCTGGGCGTCTGCACAATCGCGGCGAGGATGCTCGGGGTCGATGAATCAGGGGAATTTTGCAGGCCGGAGAGATCGACGACCTGGATCGGCGTGCCATCCTTTGTCTTAAATTTCTGCTGGCCACCGAGGAAGGACTGGATCTTCGCCTCATCCATGGGAGGAAGCTCAATCTGACCCAGCCAACGATTGATGTTCGCTGAAAATCCGCCAGCGTTCCCGCTCAAACTGATGATCGAAATATCCAGGCCAGGATCATCCGAGCGCCCGAATGCCGCCAACCGCATGTCGCCGGCACTTTTTTCTTGCCACGAATCCGGAGTCCGCCATTGCAAAGGCAAATTCGCTTTGGAAGCGAGGATCTGCGGCGTTAGTTCTCCCATGGGGGGAGCTTCGGTGGACGAATGAGGAAGTCCCCTTATCATCGCATGCGGATCTTCCCCTTTGGCCTGCATTTCCTTTAATTTCTGGTAGGCATCCTCGGTAATGTCAGCCTTGGAAAAATTTGGCGGAATCTCCGGGGAAGGCGCAGGCATGGATGGTAATTCCAGCTCGTCGGCAGATTCATGCTCGAGATAGGTGCGGCGCTCTGATCTGGCCTGGCAACCGACAACGAACGCAAGCGCTGACACCATTAAACAAATAACGATAAGACGATGGGACATGGGCATTCGCTAAAAGTTTTTCGCCATCATAACAGATAGGCTAGGCAGATTCAACGGAAATCCCGACCAGTGATGCGGATCCCTCTCACCCCCGGGGTGAGAGGTGGCCATTCCGGTCCGTGGTATCGCAAAAGAAATAAAAATTCATTTTTCCCTTCCGCGGAAATAAACTATACTACAGTTGAATATTATTCCTTCCCTAAAACACGTTGAAAATCTTAAGGAGTCATCCTTGATCTGTGCCAAATCCCTGCGGGTTGACTACGATGAGGTGACCGCCGTTTATGATCTGGATTTGACCATCCCCAAAGGCCAGATCTACGGCCTGGTCGGACCGAACGGCGCCGGAAAAACCTCGACGATCAAAGCCCTGGCGGGAATCCTCGATCCCACTTATGGTGAAATCAAGATCAATGGAATCGATCTAGACTTACACCCACAAGAAGCGCTGCTCCATCTGGGATATATGCCGGATTTTCCTCCGGTCTATGAAAATCTCAAAGTCTGGGAATACCTCGATGTCTTTGCCACGGCTTACCGCATCCCGCGGTCAAAACGTTTGACGCGAATACGCCATTGGATTGAAAAGGTTGATCTGACTTCTAAGTATGATGCCTTCATCCATACCCTTTCCCGTGGGATGCGGCAGCGTTTAGTCTTGGCCAAAACTTTATTGCATGAACCATCGGTGCTCTTGCTCGATGAACCCGCGAGCGGCATGGATCCCATGGCCCGTATGGATTTGCGCAAGGCCCTTAAGGAAATTGCTCTTCAGGGAACAACGATCCTCATCTCCAGCCACATCCTGACAGAACTCAGTGATTTCTGCACGGCCGTGGGGATCATGGAAAAAGGCAGGATGGTTGTTTCCGGGACCATTGAAGAAATCCGGGCCAGGGTCGGGAGCAAAGGCCGTTTAAAAATCCGGCTGGTGACGCTCGACGAAAAAATCCGCGACCGTCTGCGTGAGGAGCTAAAGAATCACGAATATGTTTTTGACCTCATGGAAAAATCCATGGGGGAATTCACGGCCTATTTTACCGGAAATCCGAATCAGGCCGCGACGTTACTGAAAGTTCTCGTTGAACGTGGTTTTCCGCTGGCGGATTTTCATTTGGAAGAAGAAAATGTGGAAGATATCTTTTTCAAGATCGGTGCCAGGGAGGTCTCTTGATGGTCTCGTTGTGGGATAATCCGCTTTTTTTACAGAACTGGCGCGAACGCATGCGGCCTTCCACGGTCATGGCTTCCATTATTCTGACCGTCATCATCCTCATCTTGATTTTCCTGGGATCCTATATCCGCATCAGCGATTTTGATACGACCGACCCAAACCTGAAGGCGTTCTGGGCGATTGCCATTGGCCAGGGGATCCTCTTGTTATTGGTCGCTACCAGTTCTGCTCACAATATGGCAGTCCGGGAACGCAATAGCGGCACCCTGGATTTTCATCGCGCTTCTCCAACGACGCGTTTTGATCAGGTTCTGGGAATGCTCGTGGGCGCTCCTTCTTTGGAATGGTGCCTATTTTTGATGACGCTGCTGGCATCCCTGGCTTTGGCCTTCATGAGTGAGATTGGTTGGTTTAGGGGCCTACAATTTTATACTGCCATTATCTTTTGTACGCTTTTTTTTCATATCATTGTGATTTTTGCCGGGCTCTACCAAGAACGCAAAACCGCCCTTTTGAATCGGCGTAGCGGTGCCTTACAAGCCATTGTTGTATTTTACTTATTTGGGGGGTGCCTTTTTGCCGCGTACAATTTTTCGGTCCTTTATCATTTAACCCCGTTTCCTCATTACCAGCAAATCGCCAAGATCGTCTTTAAACCAGACCACATTTATGATCGACGCTATCCATATCCGGAACGGAAAGATTTTTCCCGTTCCTTTTATGGGAAAGACCTTCCGTCTCTAGCCTTGCAGATGATTATTCAAGGTCCCTTGTTGATCCTTTTATGGATGGGGACCATCCGCAAGATTTCCCGACCGGAACGACCGGCCTTTTCCAAAACACAATCTGTGTTGATGAGCGCTTATATCCTGTTTCTTTACCTGGGAAGTGCGGTTTCCCTTCTCCTTGAGACCAACTCCTCTTATGAGGCTTATGAGGATCAGTTGATCGTCGGGTCTTCCCTTTATTTAATCCTGGCCTTAGGGATTGCAGGCGCGATCGGAAATGCGCCGACTCAATTGATGTATCTGAAAGGTTTGCGTAAGACCGAAAAACTGAATCGGAAGCACATCGAATGGAGTGAAGACCATAGCTCGGTGCATGCCTGGCTATTCATTTACTGTATGATTGCGGCCATCGCTTACCGGGCCATTGTTCCATGGATGCATGCGGACTTCCATCAACAACAAAAGATATTTATTTTAGTTCTTTTGTACATCCTGTCCTTCGCCTGGGGTTTGGCTTACTTTCGTTTAAGCCGGCATCACAAAAAAAGAATGCTTTTTATCGTTGGCGTGAGCATCCTTTGGTTTTTTGTTCCCTTGTTGGGCTGGACCTTGCGTCCGGTTCTGGAAGCCTCTCCTTATCTTTTATATTATTTTTCCGCCCCCTCTCCCCTCTCCGGTCTGGGCCTGGCTCTCTCGACGCTGGGTCCCTGGTATGAACCCAGGGTCAAACCAGAGCACATAATCAATGCCTTTCTTTTGATCAACACCGTCATTGCCATCACCACCATATTTCTCTGCCTGCGTGAGCAAAAACGGCTGATCCAAACGGTGAGACCTTCTCCGGCTCCCGCCGCCAAGGCTTGACCGTTGATTCCAGCTTAAACATTTCAATTTTATTTTAAAATTGCCGACTTCGCAGAAGCACCAAGGTACAGGGGTTTAAGGGCAATATGCCGGCTTTTTGAGCCTTGGCTTCGAGGTCGGGATTCTCAGCACCAGGATTGAAGATAATCCGACGGGGTTTCAATTGTAGAATATCCGAGGCAAGCGCATTGGAAATGTCGGCGGAGGCATACAACGTCACGGTATCGATGGGCTCGGTGATTTCCTTGATTGAAGAAAAAACCGGCCAATCATCAATGGTTTTGATCCTCTGATGCACAGGAAAGACCCGATGACCGTATTCGGCCAGCAATTTCACCGCTTGATAGGAATATCGGTCGGGTTTATTCGAAGCACCGATAACCACTACGTTCATGATGGAAACTCTCGCGGGGGGGCCAGGCGGCCTGGGATTTTTTGCGGCCGCCTGGCCCCCCCCGCGCACAGCCGTCAATTTATGAATGCCGCATCCGCCAGGCGAGTTCTTCGGTGACCAAACGCCGGTCTTCCCAGCGGAAAAAAAATCGGCCGTCCAGATCCTTGCCGTAATGAAGCGAGATGTATGGGTTCAGATGCCGGGTCTCATTGAACTTTAACGCCCTTTTCAGGGAATGATCGATCTCTTCCTTGTAGGCTTCCTCATCGTAAGGATAAAAAACCGCATAGCTTAGCCGATCATTAAATAGGGTCAGGGCCAGTTCTCCGGGTTGATCCAGATGAACATAGTTGCGGACCGAAACGGTATTGAGTTCATAAGGTTTTTTTTGTCCCTGGGAAAGGTTCTTGTTGGATACGGAATATTGATAATGCTTATAAGTCAAATCATAAGTAAGATCGTCGAGTGACACGTAACTGTTGAACTCATCGATTATCGGCAAGCCCTTTTTGACTTTGGTATAACTGGGTTCAATGAACAAAACCATGGCCACGTTTGAGGTGGGATTTTCTACGGCATAAAAAATAACAAAGGGGATAAGGACAATGACCGCAATGACGATCCATTGCAAGCGGACATTTTCGGCAAATGGAATGGGTTGTTCTTCGTCCGGCATAATGGCCTAATGAATAAAAGGTCAGGGCTCGGGTGGGGATTGGACATCAATAGTGGCGTGTTTAAGAACCACCTGGCCCTCTTTGATTTTCGTGTAGACACTGGTTTGTTTAGAGACGGCTTCTACCATCTGACCATTGGCGGCGGTCATGACTTCCTTGACCGTTTCCGCCGTCGTGGCAGAGGGGCCTTTGATCTCAATACGGTCTAGAGTGATTTGGTAATGATGGTCCTTGACGTTACCACCGACGCTGAAAAGTAATTGCAAATATTCTTCACGAGAATACACATGCTTGCCCGATCCATCCAAAATTTCAATACGGGCGTCATCGGCAATCAACCCCTTTAGCTGGTCCCGATTGCGCAGCTCCAGATTTTTTTGGAATTCTTCCACAACCGTATGGATATCTTGGACCGTGAGGGGTTTTAATACTGGTTTGGAAGGTTGAGTCAAAGCGTCCGAGGTCCCACCGAATGGTTTTTTCTCAATGGATTTAATCTCTTCCCGGAAATAAGTCAAGGCAACGCCTAACCCCACATCAATTTTGATCCATTTTTCATTTTCCTCAGTGATCATTCCCTCGAGCACCTTGCCGGATTGCAAGGTCACAACATAGAACCGCACGGGCATGCCTGTGGCACCTTGTTCTTCCATTCGGGCTTTTTCCTGTGCATTCTCCTGATTGTATGGTTCCATCCCGAGCGAAGCCTCCCCGGCCATGGCCGGAGTGCGAGTCGAGGGATCGCCCCAAGCAACCTTTGTCGTCAACAAAAGGCCCATCCCAAGATAGAGAATGAAAAGTCCCTTTAATCTGGATATGCGCAATGGAAAAATCCTTGGTTGACGTTTATTGGAAGTTCAGTATACGCGAAAAGATTTTTCGCTTCAATACATTGTTCAATTTTGTCCTTTTAAGTATAAAGGAACGTAGGGATAATTGAGAAAAATAGCCGATGGATCTTTTTGTCGAAGGACCACGGCAAAGTGATTTTCCCAATGCTTTATCTGAGTTTGCAAATCAACGCCCATATATTTCTTTTTTGGAATGAGATTCGTTTTCAATAACTCAATTCCCCGTAAGGACAAGATAGCCGCACCCCGCCAATGGCCGGTCATGCATTTCAAATAAGCGGCCGAAATCTTAATCAGTCCTTGAAGAAAACCCCGACTCATCGGATCACCGGCTATTTGCCGCCATAGCCCTTCCCAGGCCTCATGCGCTTCCCACCAAAACCCTTGGTTGTAAAGATCAATTCCATAAAGATACTGTTTTTGGTTGACCCAAAGGTCCGGTCCCAACCATTGTTCTTGTGCTTGAGCCTCATGACGGGAAGAGCCTGATCGATATTCGACGGGAGCAGAGCTCTGGCCGGGGATCAATCGGTGCAATGGCAAAGGCCAGGGAGAATAACGTCGGAATTTTAAAGAAAACTCTTTCGGCATGTGGCAAGATCATCCTTCAGCAATAGCACAAGAATCAGCCGCCTTTTTTGCATTCCTCATGCAATCAGTCAACGAAATGCCATTCCAATAGTTGGCCACGACCTGAAGATTTTTTAAACGCATCATGTCGGGGAGAATCTCGGACCGAAATTGAGCGTATTGTTGGTCATATTGCGGAATGGCCTGGGGCCACAAAACGCAAAGACTTTGAGTCGGATCTTGGCTGGTGTGCAATCTTGCCTCGACTTCCTTTTGTGCGAATCCAATCAGTTCGTTCGGCTCCTTTGAAACGATTTCCGGGTGAAGCATGCCGCCCAAAAAAACTCGCAGAAGGAAATGATCCGGCGCACAGCGTCCCGGAAAGATATTGCTCTCGAATAAAACGCCTAAGATCATATTTTTTTCCTGCGATGGCACAAGGTAACCGAAGCCATCCGGCCAGGACGCAAGGGCCTCTTTTCGATACAAAAAGCCTACGACCGCAATGGGCGCGTAAGCAATCTTTCCCAACCGCTCGCTTAACGACGGGCAGAGGGACCTCAACAATCTCGCGGCTCCGGGCGCCGGAAGACAGAGAAACAATTGATCGGCTGGAAGGGTTTCTTGTTTTGTTTTCACCCAATACCCGCCGGAATTTGATAAATCGATCGATAACACTTCCCTTTGACAAAGAATGATATTTTTATATTTTTCTTCCAAAGCGTGGATCAGTTGGCCTAATCCTTGTCGCAAAGAAGTCAGGAGCGGCTTCGGCTTGTTCCTTTTCGTTATGCCGTTTCTTTTGGCCAGCATTCCTCTGAGGAACGATCCATAATTTTGTTCGAGCTCAAAAAATTGCGGAAAGGCCAGGGCCAGATTGAGGTTTTTGATGTCCCCCCCATAAATCCCATTGATAAAAGGATCTAAAAACAATTCGGTCACTCTTTGGCCAAAATGGCGGCAACCAAACTCATAAACGGTTTCATGGGAATCAGGCGCGCCGGGCGTCAGGATTTCGGCAAAAACTTTTAATTTATCGCCCCAGGATAATTCCGGAGATAAAACGAAATCTTTGAGACTCCCCGGAAAGGCATGCAGTCGGTTTTGATGAAGAAAATAGCGTCTCTTCGCGGTCGGCTGAGCATGAACCAATTCTCCCTTTAATCCCAACGCTTCGCATAACGCCAGGACATCGCCCTTCGTATCGAGAAATCCATTGGGGCCAGACTCGAAGAGCATGCCCTTTTCTTGACGGGTCATGACCTTGCCTCCGGATTTTTCGGCTTTTTCCAGAAGCAGGATTTTGATATCGTTTCGCCGGGCATAGCGCTCGTGCAGGTAATGCAATAAGCTCAAGCCGCTAATGCCTCCCCCGACAATCACGATCTGCGTTGAATTCTGGGCGCTCATCATTTCTTCCGGTCAAATCCGTGCACCAAATCCACAATCAGTTTCAAGGCATCGGGATCGACATCCGGAAAAACCCCGTGACTGAGATTAAAAATATAACGCCGATATGGTCGCGCCCCCAGTAAACAATCGAGCACTTCCTCTTTGAGTTTGGATCGATCCGCATACAAGAGGCCATTAAAAAGATTGCCCTGCACCCCGTGGTGGTTTTTGGCCAGAATTGGATCATGGCCAAAAACCACCGTCTGACAGACCGACAAAAAATCCGACCCGCATTGATCCATCAATTTGAGCAGGTGGCTGGCATTTTTTAAATAATAGATCGATGGGAGTTTTACACTTTGAAAGATTTTCTTCACATACGGCAAAGACCAGTGGGCGTAATCGCTCGGCCGCAGGACACCGCTCCCGGTATCAAAAATCTGATAGGCCTCAATGCCGGCCTCCTTTTGAAGTCCAAGATATCGAATGGTGTTATCCGTCAGACGCTGCAACAATTGATGAAATGCCTGAGGATAGGCGTTGGCAAATGCCCAGGTTCGACTAAACGAGGTTGGCGAACCGCCCTCCAACAAATAGCTGGCCACAGTGAACGGCGAACCGGCAAAACCAATCAACGCAATACCCGCCGGCAGACCTTCTCGCGTCATGTGGATGGCCTTTGCCAGATCATCCATTCCCGTAAACTCAGAAATGGTTTGAAGATCCCGAGAATTTCGGATGGGAGTATCAATGACCGGTCCCTGTGCGTCGACAAAGCGGATTTTAAAACCCATCTTTGCCGGCAAACTGAGGATATCCGCAAACAGGATGGCGGCATCGACCCCTAGCTTCTTAACCGGCAAAAGCGTAATTTCAGCGACGAGCTCGGGATTGAGAAACATTTCCTCGAGTGAATGCCCTCCTTTGATCTTTCGGTATTCCGGCAGATAGCGCCCGGCCTGGCGCATGAACCAAACCGGAATGACCGTATTGGTGCCCGAGAAGGCTTGCAGAAACGAGGATGGGTTCATGGGGGTTTGAAAGAAATGCTGATGAGAAGAAAAATTGTTAGCCGTTGGTTAAGAATTGATTGGCTAAGAGGCTTTATGCAATTCAAACTGTTTGCGAGAATCTGCGGCTAGTCTTTCCTTGACGCAGATACCAATCGAAGCCCATGCAGATATTACGGACGAACAGTTTACCAAAATCCGTGACGCGGCAATAATCATGGGAGGTCTCGATTAAACCTTCGGCAAGACAATAGGCGATGTGGGACTGCTCCTCGGCAAAATATTGATCGAACTCACAGCCGAATTCTGTTTTGAATTCTCTTTTTTTGACTTCAAACCGGCACATCAACCGGTCGATCGTCCACTGCCGGATTTGGTCGTCCACCGTTAGCTCTTTGCCTCGTTCCACCGGCAGTTCATTCCTCTTCAAACTGTCATAATACTCATGAATTGTTTTATAATTTTGGATAAAAGTTTTCTCCACAAAACTAATTGATGACAAACCCAGCCCCACGAATTCATCCGCCGGTCTAACCGTGTAGCCCATGAAATTTCGGTACAGATGGCCTTGCTCAAAGGCGCGGGCGAGTTCATCCTCTCTTAAAGCAAAATGATCCATGGCAATCGCCTCATAACCATGCTCTAAAAAAAGCCTGCGGGCCTGCAGAAAAATATCGAGCTTTTGACTATTGGTGGGTAGATTCTCGAACAGCAATTTCCGTTGCTGTTTTTTGATCCAGGGGACGTAGGCAAAACTGTATAAAGCGATCCGGTCTGGACGAAGATCGATGACCTTTTCCACCGTCGAGGCAAATTGGTCAGGCGTTTGATTGGGCAGCCCATAAATAAGATCGAAATTGATGGAACGAAAGCCAAGCTCTCGGCACCATTGGTAGAATGCCTGGACTTTTTCGAACGGTTGGATACGATTGACCTCTTTTTGAACCGCTTCATCAAAATCCTGAATTCCCATGGAGACTCGATTGAACCCTAAAGAACGCAATTTTTCCAATTTGTTTCGGTCGATTGTGCGCGGGTCAATTTCAACGGCGATCTCCGCACGGGGGTCTAGATCAAAACTCGCCGTAATTTTTTTAAATAACCGTTCAAGCTGCGCCTCGCTCAAGTAAGTCGGGGTCCCTCCCCCCCAATGCATTTGCTTGATCTTCTTGCGCCCACCCATAGACTGAGCGACGAGATCCATTTCTTTAAAAAGATATCCCAGATATTCATCGCCGTATTTTTCATCGTTGGGACGAATGAGGACATTGCAGGCACAAAAATAACACAGCGATCGGCAAAAAGGGATATGAACATACAGGGAAAGGGGGGTAAGGCTCTGCCCAAAGATACGCAGTTTATCCTCGTAGGTTGCCTTGGTGAGGGCGTTCGTCCACTCTGGTGCCGTCGGATAACTCGTGTAGCGAGGGCCTGCCACATCAAATTTTTGAATGATCTCTTTATCAATGGTCAGCATATTAAATTAAACCTTCTGTTCCCGCGACCGGGAGGCCAGAAAATAATCGCGATTAAGGCGAGTGATGTTCGTGACACTGATGCCTTTGGGGCACGCCGCTTCGCATTCATAAATATTGGAACAGTGGCCGAATCCCTCCCGATCCATTTGTTGAACGAGAGACAGCGTCCGCTGGTCTTTCTCCGGTTGTCCCTGAGGTAAAAGATTCAAATGGCCCGCTTTGGCTGCCGTGTAAAGCATCGCTGATCCATTGGGACAAGCCGCGACACAGGCCGCGCAGGCAATGCAGGCGGCTGCATCCATGGCCATATCCGACTTGGACTTTGAAACAAGGAGTGTGTGCGCCTCGGGGGCGGATCCGGTCTTGATCGAGATAAATCCTCCCGCCATGGCAATGCGGTCAAAGGCGGAACGATCGACGACCAGATCCTTGATGACCGGAAAGGCTCTTGATCGCCATGGTTCGATGACGAGCGTTGCATTATTTTGAAAATGGCGCATGTGCAGCTGGCATAGGGTGGTGTCTCTCAATGGACCATGGGCCTGGCCGTTCACCATGGCTCCGCACAAGCCACAAATTCCCTCTCGGCAATCGTGATCAAAGGCAATGGGTTCTTTGCCCTCTTTGATCAATTTTTCATTCACCACATCCAGCATTTCCAAAAAAGACATATCGGTATCGATGTGATCGGCGCAATAAATCTCGAATCGACCCGGAGTATTCCGATCTTTCTGCCGCCAGACTTTGAGAGTGAGATTGATCGTGGTGGCCATGGTTTTATTCATGCTATGGAGAAGGGCGACGATTGTCTAACTTGTTCTTAATTTGTTTCAAGGCATTCTCCAGATTTTCATTCCCTTTCCAATGACCTTCTTCTTTTAAATCATCCAATTCATGGACCATGATGCGTTCATAACGTTTGTTGTTTTCCAACTGTTTGAGTAAGCGAATTCTCCATTTGAGAAAACTTTGAAAAATGAGCAGGATCAAAAGAAAAGTAGCAACCGTCAGGCTTTGGTCGAAACTGATATTGGTTGGCCCTTCCACTAAAATCTCTAACCAAAAAAACATGACACAGGCAAAAATGGTCCAGGCAACAAGTTTATGCAGCACCAACAAATTCATTGGTAACTCCTGGCCGAAGGCTTTGCAAATTCGAATTCGAGCGGCTCACGATGCAGTTCTTCGGCTTGGCCCGCCCCTCGATATTCCCAGGCCGCCACATAACTGAAATGCTCATCGTCGCGCCGGGCTTCTCCTTCCGCAGTTTGACATTCTTCCCGGAAATGCCCTCCCGCCGACTCTGTGCGGTGTAAGGCATCTTTGACTAAAATTTCGGCAAACTCAAGATAATCCGCCACTCGGCCTGCCTTCTCCAGAGATTGGTTCAATTCTTCATTCGTACCAACGACGTTCACATTGTTCCAAAACTCCTCGCGGATCTGGGGAATTTTCTGCAGGGCCTCGTTGAGCCTGCGTTCGTGGCGGGTCATGCCGCATTTATCCCACAAAAGCATTCCCAATTGCCGGTGAATCTCATCGACCGTTCGCTTGCCTTTAATCGATAAAAGTTTGGAAAGACGCTCCCGGGCTTCGTTTTCACAGGCCTTAAATTCCAAATGCGTGGGAGAAAATGCGCCGGGGGATATCCCCGCTAAATAATCGCCAATGGTGCAAGGCAGAATAAAATATCCGTCGGCCAGCCCCTGCATGAGGGCGCTGGCACCCAAGCGGTTGGCGCCGTGGTCAGAAAAATTGGCTTCGCCAATCACAAACAATCCGGAAAGATTGCTCATCAAATTATAGTCAACCCACAATCCTCCCATGGTGTAATGAACCGCCGGATAAATCATCATGGGAACTTGATAGGGATCCGCGCCGGTGATTTTTTCATACATGGCAAAGAGATTTCCATATTTTTCTTCCATGACGGAGGCGCCGACTCTCTTGATCGCATCCGCAAAGTCAAGATAGACCGCAAGGCCGGTTGTCCCCACGCCTTTTCCTTTATCGCATTGCTCTTTGGCATTGCGTGAAGCAATATCTCGCGGAACCAAATTTCCGAAGCTGGGATATTTTCGTTCCAGAAAATAATCGCGATCGGATTCGGGAATCTCCGCTGGCGGACGGTGATCCCCCTTATTTTTGGGAATCCAAACACGCCCATCATTACGCAGGCTTTCGCTCATGAGCGTGAGTTTGGACTGATAATCGCCATGGACCGGAATACACGTCGGATGAATTTGGGTAAAACAGGGATTGGCAAAAAAGGCGCCGCGCTTGTGAGCGCGCCAAATCGCCGTGACATTGCAGGCCTTCGCGTTGGTGGAAAGATAAAAGACATTCCCGTATCCACCCGTCGCCAGAACCACGGCATCACCCGCGTAGGATTCGAGCTGCCCGGTCATCAAATTCCGGACGATGATGCCTCTGGCCGCTTTGTCAATGACGACCAAATCGAGCATCTCCCGCCGGGGAAAAAGTTCCAGCGTTTTTTTCGCGGCTTCTTTCATGAGCGCGTGGTAAGCCCCCAAAAGCAATTGTTGGCCAGTCTGGCCGCGGGCATAAAATGTCCGCGAAACCTGCGCTCCACCGAATGAACGGTTGTCCAGATATCCGCTGTACTCTCGCGCAAAGGGCACACCCTGCGCCACGCATTGATCAATAATGGAATTACTGACCTCGGCCAAACGATAAACATTGGCTTCGCGAGACCGGAAATCTCCTCCTTTGATCGTGTCATAAAAAAGCCGCTCCACGCTGTCGCCATCATTGGGATAATTTTTGGCCGCATTGATTCCTCCTTGAGCGGCAATGCTATGAGCCCGACGGGGACTGTCCTGAATACAAAAGACCTTGACTTGATAACCCAGTTCGGACAAGGATGCAGCCGCGGAAGAGCCGGCCAGGCCGGTTCCCACGACCAAAATGGTGAATTTGCGTTTGTTGGCAGGATTAACGAGTTTTAAGTGCAGACGATGCCGGGTCCATTTTTCCGGAAGAGGACCTTCGGGGACTTTTGAATTCAAGGGCATGCGTTAAGCTCCACGACGGAACACGTATTCCTGAAAAAGAATAAATAGAGGAATGCTGCTGTAAGCCATGGCCACCAGAATGCCCATGCCATGACTGACCGTCACGAGAGTCGGTTGGACTCGGGGGCTGATCAATCCATAGGTTTGGCAAAAACTTTGCACCCCATGGGATAAATGCATCCCGACGGCAATCATGGCCAGGATATAAAATCCGCTGTGCCAGGGATCAGCGAAGGCATTATAGACAATTCCGTATAAACCCAGATTTTGGCCATGCACGAGATTCTGTGGACCCAGATGATCAACAAAGGTGAAATCAAGCAAATGCCAGATCACAAAAACGACAATGATCGTCCCGGTATAGGACATAAGAATAGACGACCAACTTCTCTGACCGACGGGACGAAAAACCTCATAACGCCTCTGGCCTCTGGCCTTGAAATTATCCCAAACAATAAGGGCCGTCACGTATAAATGGATGAGAAAAATAAGCAATAAAGCCATTTCCACGCCGTACAAACCCGGCCGCAGGCCAGTTAATTTTTTGGCATAAGCATTATAAAGATCTGGTCCGCCATAAATAAAAAGATTGCCGGCAAGGTGACCGATCAAAAATCCAATTAAAACCAGACCGGTCGTTGCCACGATCTGTTTACGGCCGATGGTCGAGTTCCAGTATTGTGGTAAGTTCATGATGAACCCTCATAGAATAAGGCGATTATAGCATAATGAGGATTGAATTCAATTGACGATAAAAGCTTTTATGTCTTATGTTTACCCCAAAGACAGAACGCTGCCGAAAAAGTTGACGATTTATGGACCCCGACGCCCACTTACGAAGTGCCCACTTACGAGGTGCCCACTTACGAGGTGAGGAGGTGCCCACTTACGAGGTGAGGAGTTGCCTTTTGCCGGTTCGCTTCTCCGCGATGAGCCATCATGGATTCCTCTTTTTATAAAGACCGATCAATTGGGCTTCGGCCAGGACATGGCCTTTCATGGCCTTTTCGACCTCGGACTTTTTGGCTCCTTGTTTCAAGACCAGCTCTTGGTCCAGGGCATACGCCTTAAAAAAATAATGATGGGTTCCGGATGGCGGGCAGGGTCCGCCATAATTGAGCTCACCAAAATTATTGATTCCCTGAATTCCCGGAATCTGTTTTTCTTTGATTTCCATCGTCGATTGCGCGGGGATATTGAATACGACCCAGTGGACCCACGTTCCCATCGGTGCGTCTGGATCATCAACAATCAAGGCGAGGCTTTTCGCCTGGGACGGAACGCCGGTAATGGTTAAAGGCGGATTGTTGTTATGGCCCTCGCAGGTGTATTGAGCGGGAATCATTTGATTGTTTTGAAAAGCTGAACTGGTGATTTGCATGTGTCCTCCTTGGGCCGTCTCGGCCCCGAAAATCGACGGATTATGAAAGCATAAAAGAATAACCCAGATCCAGGAATTCCGATGCATGGCGACCTCCTTTGTTCCAATGTTAGCCATAACGAAATGATAGGAAAGAATCAGCAAACCATATAAGCTTCCACTTGCTCGAAGAATTCGTCAATATCTCCTTGGATTTCCAAAATCGGGTTGTGCGTCGAGATTTTTACTTTGTCTAAATTCACCACGACCACCTGTCCTTTGGTGAGGGTCGGCAGTAACGCCGCCGGGTAAACCACACAAGATGTTCCAATCACGAACAAAAGATCTGCCGTTTCCGCCAAGGCATAGGATTCCGGGAGGAATTTCACATTCTCCCCGAAGAACACCACATCGGGCTTGATGACTCCGCCGCAAGAACAGCGTGGGATTTCCTCCGCTAATAATTTCTTGCACATGAGAGGATAAGAAAATTCCTGACGGCAATCCCGGCAAAAACTCTGCCAAAAACTCCCGTGCATCTCGTAGACTTGTTTAGAGCCAGCCTTATGGTGGAGGGAATCGATGTTTTGGGTGACAATGCCTTCGAGTTTTCCCATGGCCTCGAGTTTGGCCAGAAAACGGTGGGTGTGCGTGGGCGTAAGCGTTTCTTCTAAACCAATAAAGTCGCGGGCAAATTGAAAAAAAGGCCGCGGATCGGAAAGAAAATAATCAATATCAAAGACTTTATCCGGATCGTATTGTCTGGTCACATAAAGCCCTCGGGGACCACGAAAGTCCGGGATACCGGCCTTGGTAGAAATTCCGGCGCCGGTTAAGGCCGCGATCCTTTGAGAGGAAGAAATCAGTTTGCCCACATGCCGGGCTAAAAAATCCGGTTGGGTTCTCACGATTAGACAAACATCCTATCAAAACTCAGACGAGTGTTTCCTTGGAAACTTATTCCATTTTGGTGCACAAAATAATAGGGGCGTTGCGGCCCTAACTTTGTACGCACGTCCGCAACGCCCCTATTATAGCAAAATTTAAAAAAATTATTGGCTGGCTAAAGCCCTAAAGCCTCCAGTCTTTTTTCCGCATCCTCGGCAGGTCGCCAAAACCATCCGCCCGGATCCCAGCACTGCGCAAACTTAAATTCTTCAACAAGTTTTTCATAAGCCTCTTTAGCCTCTTTGATATTTCCGGCTTGCTCATTGGCCTTTCCTCTAATATATAAGGCAGTCCCGACGTCATTGAGCGCCCAATACGAAAAGACCTTTTCTTTGGTTTCCCAGGCATACATCTTGAGCGAGGCCTGCATCTCCTTGGCCTGAGGAGTGTATAATTCTAAAACTTTATTCGCATAAAGATTCACCGCATCTAGGTCCTTGGCTTCCAGCGCGGCCCACGCCTTAGTGACCAAGGCACTCGAAGAGGTATCGGAAAAATCCACGGCTGAACCGGATTCCATCAAGGCAATTTTTTCCTTGGCTGCTTCAGCCGGTTTCCAAAACCATCCTTTCGGATCCCAACATTGCCCGAAGCTGTATTCATTGATGAGTTTCTCAAAGGCGGTTTTGGCCTCCTCCTTCATATCCGCCTTGCGGTAAGCTTCTCCCTGAATGAATAACGACGTGGCCACATCGTTCAAGGCCCAGTACGCATGGATTTCGCTTTCAGTACCTTTTGCATAGTCCTTGAGACTCGCCTGCATCTCCTTGGCCTTGTCCGCGTAAAGCTCAATGCATTTGTTGGTGTAAGCGAGGGCCGCTTCCAAATCGCTTTGATTTAGCGCTCCCCATGCCTTGGAAACGAGCGTGGAAGACCGATAATCGCCGTAATCGTAGGCGTAGGCGGCTCGGCCAATGGCCAAGGTGAGTATGGCCAACAATGTTCCTAAAATTACCCTGCCGGTTCTCATGTACTCCTCCTTCGATTCAATCTTTCTATTTTCATATTTTTTCTCCTCTGCATCGCACATTAAGTGTATTCGACAAAAGTCAAAAAAGCAACCCGCAAGGCCGGACAAAAATCATTCTATAACCAAACTTAGGCTGGAATTGTCAAAAAAGATCATTTAGCCTGATCCAGCTTCAAATGTTGCCGGATTTTCTTGAGAAGGTCTTCGGGTTTCGTGGGCTTAATGAGGTAATCCTTAACCCCCCGGTGCGAGAAGATGGGTTGCATTTCCGAATAAGCAGACACCACAATAACCGGAATGGAGCGACGTTTTTCCTCTCGGTAAAGTTCGAACATGAACGTATAGCCGTTCATATCCGGCATCTCAACGTCAAGAACAATGAGATCCGGAACCATTCCATCGTCAATGATATTCATCGCTTGCATGCCGTCGTTGGCCGTGTCAACGATGAACCCTTGCCTTTCTAGAATCGATTTGAGTGCATCACAGATGTCTTTTTCATCATCGACCACAAGAATGCGTTTTGACGTATGAACCTCCTTTTTAGAATTTACTTGAAGGCTATCATTCTTCCTCGCCATACTTTTCTTTCAATGCTTCGACCACACTCGCATCCGCCAGAGTTGTCACGTCACCCAAGGCTCTGCCTTCCGCTACATCCCGCAAAAGCCGGCGCATGATTTTCCCGCTGCGGGTTTTGGGCAAATCATGCGTAAAAATGATTTTTTGCGGGCGAGCGATGGGACCGATTTTGTGAACAACGTGATCTTTGAGAACTTCTTCTACCGTTTTATCGGGTTTTTGTCCTTCCTTTAAGGTGACAAACGCCCCGATGGCCTGGCCTTTGATCTCATCCGCGATCCCCACGACCGCAGCTTCCGCAACCGCCGGATGATCAACAAGCGAGCTTTCCACCTCCATGGTGGAGATGTTGTGCCCGGCCACGAGCATGATGTCATCGACGCGGCCCAGCAACCAGAAATAACCATCCTTATCTTTTTTTGCCCCGTCGCCGGTGAAATAGATTTGTCCACCCCATTTGGCAAAATAAGTTTTCTGAAAGCGCTCTGGGTCTCCATAAATTCCCCGCAACATCGAAGGCCACGGTCGGGTGAGAACCAAATATCCGCCGCCGACTGTGATTTCCCTGCCTTCTTCATTGACCACCTTGGCCTCAATCCCGGGCAGAGGTTTGGTGGCTGAACCGGGTTTAAGCGCGCTGACGCCAGGCAAAGGCGAGATGAGGATACTTCCGGTTTCCGTCTGCCACCACGTGTCAACAATCGGACAACGATCGCGACCGATCGTATGATAATACCAAATCCAGGCTTCGGGATTGATCGGTTCGCCCACACTGCCGAGGAGTCTTAAGCTTGTGAGATCACATTGATCCGGCCATTGCGTTCCCCACTTCATGAAAGTTCGAATTGCCGTCGGAGCCGTGTAAAAAATGGTCACGCCATATTTTTCAATGATCTTCCAAAATCGATCCCGCTTTGGCCAATCGGGGGTCCCTTCATAAATGACAACCGTGGCCGCATTCGCTAAAGGCCCATAGGTAATATAACTGTGACCAGTCACCCAACCCACATCCGCCGTGCACCAGAAGATATCTTCCGGTTTAAGATCAAACACATATTTGGTGGTAAACGTAACTCCGGTCATATAGCCGCCGGTCGTGTGAATAATTCCTTTGGGTTTTCCGGTCGTTCCGGAGGTGTAAAGAATAAAAAGCAGATCTTCCGCATCCATTTTTTCGGGTTCACAAAAAGCGGCAGCCTTGGCCATGAGTTCGTGGTACCAAAGGTCACGCCCCGGTTGCATGGCCATATCCTTACCGGTTCTTTTAACCACAATCACGTTCTTGATGGTTGGACATTGCTTGATCGCATCGTCAACGGCGGCTTTTAGGGCCACCACGGTTCCCCGTCGATAACCGCCATCGGCGGTGATGAGCAATTGAGCCGAGGCGTCATTGATCCGGTCTTTCAAGGCGTCCGCACTAAAGCCGCCGAAAACAACCGTATGCACAGCCCCGATCCTGGCGCAGGCCAGCATGCAGATAACGGCCTCGGGAATAAGCGGCAGATAGATGGCGACCCGATCCCCTTTTTTAATCCTTAAGGATTTCATGGCATTGGCTAATTGATTCACTTCTCGATATAAATCAAAATAGGTCAGGGTCCGGGAATCTCCGGGTTCGCCCTCCCAAATCAAAGCGGCTTTGTTACGATTGCTGCCGACGATATGACGGTCTAAGCAATTATAACTCGCATTGAGTTTCCCACCGACAAACCATTGGGCGAAGGGCGGCTTCCAAATCAAAGTTTTTTTCCAAGTCTTAAACCATGCCAGGGCCTTGGCCTGAGTCTCCCAAAATTTCAAAGGATCTTTATTGGCCTGGCGGTAAATCTCTTCACTCTTGATATGAGCTTGGGCGCGGAATGCTGGAGTGGGTTTAAAAATCCGGTTTTCCTCTAAAAGGGCGGCGAAAGAGGCATGGGAAACTTTTTTAGGAGATTTTTCTTTTTTGTTGGGTGGACACATTGATTTTCCTTATTTAATCAGATTCAAAATGGCCTTGAATTTCCCCCCTTGTGCCTTAGCGAGTAATTCTGTGACCATCATTTCGGTGCACGTGATGCCGACTCCCATCTGGGCGAGGCGTTGTAAGGCGATTGTTTTATGTTGTTCCCGACGCGAGGACACCGCATCGGCCACGACTTGAACTTCAAAACCATGATCGAGAAGATCCGCCGCCGTCTGATAAATGCAGACATGCGCCTCAATTCCTACCATCATGATTTGGTGCCTTTTCGTGCGCAAGAGCGCTTGTTTAAATGCCTTTTCTCTATAACAACTAAAACTTGTCTTCTTAATGGGCGTCAATCCTGCCAATAACTCGGCGATCTCGGGAATGGTCACCCCAATTTTTTCCGGTGCCTGTTCGCTCCACAGAATCGGGACTTCTAAGATATCAGCCGCTTTTATCATCGCCGCGGATATTTTCGAATAATTCATCTTTCCCATGCATCCGATAGGCGAGCTTCCCTTGAACATCCATGACCAACAACAGACCCTGTTCTACGGTAAACATGTTCTGCAAAAATTGCGGGCGTCGAAGCCGCCGGAGTTTAAATTCAGCGGCTTCGACGCCCGACGCTCAGCTTGAATGAATTTTTTATCGCTCACAGTTTATTATCCTGGCTGTCACTTAATAGGATGGTCCCACAACCCATCCGAGTACCGGCATTGCCAGAGGGCTGACTAAAATCGTCGGTTTTTTCATGCAAGACGACAGTGCGTCCACCAATACTGTAGGGAGCACCTGCGACATTCACTCCGGGAAAATAAATATCGAGAACTCCCGTGCCATCCTCTTTGATCTCAATATTGCCCATGTCGCCCGGATGTGACTTTTGCGGACCATTCTTGACGTGACCGTGAGGAGTGTGGCTTGGATTGTAATGATCTCCAGCGGCCTTTCCGTCATTGGCGCAGCTTCCATATTGATGGATATGGATTCCGTGCTGACCGGCAGGCTTGACATTGACTAACTCGGCGTGCACTTGGACTCCATCCTCGCGATCCTCAAAACGGACCTTGCCGTAGGAAATTGTCGGATCGCTAGGGCTTTTGATTTCTGCCACGGCCTTATCGGCAAAAGCACGGCCAACCAGGATGCCGGCCAGTAGCATCACCTCTAGTATCACAATGCGGGTTCGCATGGTCTTTCCTTCCTTTCTTTTGATGAATGTTTTTTTCGAAGATAATCAATCTTAATGAATCCGGTCCCGGTATTTTTTCAACACTTCATCCAATTGATCGACGGCATCGGCAGGTTTGGATCCGTCTTTAGAAAGAACCGGCGGGACTCCATTTTCCACCGAAATGTTGGACAAAAAAGGCTGCAAGGCTTTTTTGATATCGGCCACATGAATCGTTGCCCCCGACTGACGAACCAAACCTTCCAGGGCCTCTAACACTTTTGCCTTGTAACTGGAATTGCCCTCATTCATCTCAACTACCCTTTCGCTAACTGCGCCATGGCGATTTCTACCACTAAAATTTTATTTTTTTTAAAAGAATAGCCGATTTCGCAACGCTCATATTGGTCATAACTGAATTCTACACCATTGCTAATACTGTTACGCTGGTGGACCGGGAAAGACAGAACGAGTTGAGGATAACCCTGGGTGGTCAGGGAATGCTGGAATTCTTGTCCGATGGCCCCGCAAAATTCTCCGGTTTTTTCGGACATGGCCTGGAAATCATCTTCGTCGAAGCCGTGAATTCCGGCGGCTTTCAAGACGACTTCCCCGTTGTTTTCCCGCAGAGAGACAATCACAACTCCGCAGGCATCGTGCGATTCTCGGCTATTTTCGTTTTTGTAAAATTGGATGGCCGCGCAATAGGCAGGATTATTGAATTTATCAATGGCGGAGGCGCGCATGCGGTTGTGATATTCGATGATGTCCTTTTTTTCAATGGTTGGTTCCCCGTCAAAAGGTTCTTTAGCATTTTTATCAAAAACCTGACGGATTGCCCCTTTCAGCAAACCCGCCATTTCTTCGAGCTGAGGATTAACTTGAGGCATAAAGTGAATTAACTAAAGGGGCCGGGGAGTTTTGTGAACTCCCCGAGGGGTCATATTAACTAAATCGATACGGCGAAAGTTTGCTGCGCGCTTCTAAAATCAAATGAATGATATCCCGGCGGCTGACAATGCCGATGAGCTTGCCTTCTTTAACAATGGGCACACGCCGGATGGGATTCTTGATAAAAAATTCGCAAACAGTTGTGGCGCTGGTTTCTTCACTAAAGCTGACCACATGCGTGGTCATATAATCCTTGACTTTATCGTGTTCGCCGATGTTCGAATTGATCAAAATTTTGAGCACATCCTTCTCCGTGAGAATTCCCACCAATCGTTTGTCCTCATCGACAACCGGAAGCCCGCTGATTTCATTTTCCGTCAGAAGATTCATGGCCTCATAAATAGGAGTCATGGGGGTTACAGCAATGACATCCTTTGTCATAATCTTTTTTATGGGAATCATCATTTACTCCCTTGTGGCTGATTCATCCAGACCGGAACCCTTTTACTGCCCCAGGTTCCGGGCCGTGCAGCAAAATGGCCAGGGCAGATGCTGGTGCAGAACTGGCATTGGTTCTGGTTGACCAAATGGTATTGACCCAGTTCATACCAATCTCGCTCAATTAACAATTTCCCGCAGTGATGACAATAAGTGCTCGAACCTTTTGGATCATGCACATTGCCGGTATAAACGTAACGGAGCCCTTGGGCCTGAGCGATCTGCCGGGCCCGCGTCAAGGTCGAAACTGGCGTCGGAGGATGGTCCAACATCCGATAGTCGGGATGAAAGGCGGTAAAGTGCAGCGGGACATCGCCGCCCAAATTTTTTTGAATCCACTGACACATATTTTGAAATTCCTCATCGGTATCATTTTCACCGGGGATGACCAAATTGGTAATTTCGAACCAAACTTTAGTATGGTCTTTTAAATAAATCAGGGTATCCAAAACCGGTTTTAATGCGCCGAGAGTGACATTTTTATAGAATTTTTCCGTGAAGGCCTTCAAATCCACGTTGGCCGCATCCATATGGGAATAAAATTCCGGTCGGGCCTCATCCGTGATATACCCGGCGGTCTTAGCCACGGGATGAATCCCTACTTTCCGACAAGCATCGGCCACGTCCATGGCGTATTCGGCAAAAATGACCGGGTCATTATAAGTGAAGGCAACGGAACTGCAGCCAAATTCCTTGGCCTTGTGCGCGATATCTTCTGGATCTGCCGAGTCAGCGAGCTGATCGAATTCCCTGGATTTGCTAATGCTCCAGTTCTGACAAAATTTACAGCCGAGATTACATCCGGCAGTGCCAAAGGATAATATGCTGGTCCCGGGATAATAATGATGGAGGGGTTTTTTTTCGATAGGGTCAATGCAAAAACCGCTGCTTCGGCCATAGGTGGTTAAGATCATTTGCCCGCCCACATTCTGCCGAACGAAACAGAAACCGCGCTGACCTTCACTGAGCCGGCAATTGCGCGGACACAGATTGCACAGGATTCGATGATCTTCCAGCGGATGCCAAAATCGACCGCGGAAGCTTTGTGTTGCCTGACTCACCACATCCACCTCCTCATGGGTTAGTTGTAGTCTAATATTCGTCTCTGAGTTTGGCAAGCCAAAATTCAACCGGAAAAAATCCTTTGCTTAAAAATTTTTATCGTATTATATTGTTGTCCTTAAAATATTTTACGTGCTCTTCACTACCATCTCGGCTTAACCCAAGGATTTCCCGTGGCAAAAAAAGAATTTAACCCCAATTTTAAAACTCCCCCTGATCAGCTCTGCAAGGAAGAACTTAATAAACTCAATTCCAATGGGATGCGCGGTCATCTTTTCGCGGAATTGCGCAATGAATTGCCGGATTTGACCTGGGAGTCAGAGCAGTTGGCCAAATCTTGCGGGATTTATCTGGAATTTGACCGAGCCAAGACTGGCGAAGAAAAAGACTGGATGTATATGATTCGGATTAGCGTTCCCGGTGGTGGACCATTGACACGCCGGCAGTGGCAGATCTTGGACGATCTTTCGGAAAAATACACGCGTGATCCGCAAGGATCAAGCTCTGTGCGCTTCACCACCCGTCAGAATATCCAACTCCATTGGGTCAAAAAGTCAGGTCTCATCGAAATCATCAAGTCCATTGCCCATTCGGGTTACTCCTCCATCAATGGATGCGGGGATAACACGCGAAATGTCATGGGCTGCCCTTTGTCGCAATTTTCTGGAATCTTTAACGCCCTGGCGTGGGCGCAAAAGGCCGGGGCTTATTTTTGTTTGCCTTTGGATCCGTATATCGAAATCTTTTCTCTGGATCCCCAATATATCCGCAAGCCGGGAGAATCTTTTCAATACGGGCCGAATCTCTTAAACCGGAAATTCAAGATTGCCTTTTCCTGTGCCCATCGCGATCCACAGACTGGCCAGATTCATTTGGATAATTGCGTCGAGCATAGGACGAACGATTTATCCGTCGTTCCCGTGATGGTGAATGGTTCGGTGAAAAAATTTCAGGTTTATGTCGGTGGAGGCCAGGGGGAACGCAATGGTAAACCCACGATGGCCACGCTCGGTCTGCCGTTATGCCAATGCTCGCAGGAAGAATTGCTTCCAGTCTTGGATGCGGTGGTTGCCGTTCATCAAGAATGGGGTGATCGGCAAAACCGATTCTGGGCTCGAGTCAAATACGTGGTCAAAAAAATGGGAATCGAATGGTACCGAGACCGTGTCAGTGCGCGGTTGGGATTTCCATTAGAAAAACCTGAGCCCCATTATGATTCTGGCCCAAGGATGCTCCATCACGGCTGGACCTATCAAGAAAGCAATGGTTTGTGGGCCTTCGGATTGTATCTGGAAAACGGGCGGATCACCGATGGCAGTCCCAATGGAAAAATCAAAACCATGATCCGGTCCCTCATGGAAAAATTTCCCGTTGAAATGTACATCACATCTAATCAGGATGCCTTATTTGTGAATATCCCTGAACAGTTAAAAGGGGATTTCACCGCCGAGATTGAAAAATTTCGATACGGCCTTCGCCAGGGAAAGCCCTTCTCTCGGCTGCGATTAAATTCGGGAGCCTGCGTCGGCCGCGATACTTGCCGGTTGACTTATACGGATTCAGAAAAATTGGAACCGGAATTGTTAGATCAATTAGAAGCCATGGGATGGGGGCCAATGAATGAATCCATTGGCATTACCGGCTGCGAGCGCCAGTGTTTTCGTCCGGCAACCAAAACCATTGGTCTGGTGGGTTCAGGACTTGATCGCTATCAATTAAAATTGGGCGGGTCCGAAAGTGCCGCTCATCAAGGTCGGCCGCTTCTTTCTCGAGATGGTACACAGATGTATTTGCGTTCGATTCCGCGGGAAAAGCTGGCGATTGTGATCGACGCATTATTCCGCTACTATCGTAACTTCGCCAACCCCGGCGAGGATATGGGTGCTTTCCATCGCCGTATCGGTTCGGATGCCATCATTACTTATCTCAAACAAGATCCGGCTACCTGCGAGCTTATGGCCAAGTCTTTTCCGACCGACACGGTTCTCGATTAATTCTTGCCAAGAACGGCTAACATTTCGTTGATGTTGACAAATTTCTCCCGGGGTTTTCCTATTTTTTCCCCTCGGGCAATTTCCGCCGCATCGATCTTTTTCCAATCACTGAAGGAAACCACTCGAACGCCTCTATTCTTCAACAAATCCAAAAGTGCGTTTCGACTTGGCTCGGGGCAAGGGTTCAATTGAGGAAGATCTTGCCAGACCTTCTGTACCGTGGCGTCACTATCGGATTTATTGGTACCGATCACTCCCGAGGGACCGCGTTTGATCCAACCCGAACAGTAAAATCCAGAGCAAGGTTTTCCATTAAGATCAATTCGTCCTTCCCTATTGACAAAAATCCCTTTTTTCTCATCAAATGGAATACCGTCAATTGGCACGCCTCGATATCTCACGCTCCGAAAGATCAGACCACAAAATAAACTAGAGACTTCCCCTGTCCCTTTGGCTTGTTGGCTTCCCGGTTGTCCGACAAGGATATTTTTTTCCAGAACCAACTCTTCCACCTTCCCCCGCCCTTTGATTTCCACCGGGCTTTCATAAAAACGCAAAATAAAACGTTTGGGTTTCCCGGTGAGGGGCCGTTGGGACAAATTTGTCAGGATCTCAAAATTCTTCCTTCGCAGGGAAAAATTGGGATCTTCCAATTCCTTTTGGCTTTCAGGGTTGAGCACAAGATCATCGGGCGACACCCTCACATCACAATCCGACAATTCCCCAACTTCTTTAATCTCCGGTGAGGTAAATGCGGCTTGAACCGGACCGCGCCTGCCGATCACATGAACTTCCTTCACCTTACTTTGAGACAAGGCTTCCAAGGCGTGAGCGGCCATATCGGTTTTCCGTAATTCATCGGTACTCTTGCTTAAGATACGGCTGACATCCATGGCGACATTGCCTTGGCCAATGACCACGGCGATCTCCTGCGACAAATCAAATTGCCTTTGCGCATAATCCGGATGCCCGTTATACCAGGCTACAAATTCTATCGCCGTATGACTGCCGGGCAATTCCTCGCCGGGAATTCCCATTTTTCGATCCGTTTGGGCACCACAAGTAAAAATGACGACATCATAAAACCGCCTCAGTTCCTCCACCGAAAGCTGCCGACCCACCTTGACATTCCCAAGAAAAAAGAATTTCGGATGCGCCGCAACCTTTTCGTAAATCTTGATCACATTTTTAATTTTGGGGTGATCGGGCGCTACACCATAACGAACCAGTCCAAAGGGCGCCGGCAAATAATCAAACATTTCAACCTCCGCCGTTGCCGATCCACCCAACAAGGTTTCCGCGGCATAAAATCCGCTGGGTCCAGCACCGATGATAGCGACCCGCAAAGGACGTTGGCTTGTTCCTAACATCAAGACCTGCCTTTCAACTTTTCCATAATATTCCTTTTATAGGCTCTTTGAAGTTTTGAATGGGTAAGCGTTATCGGTTATAATCCTGGAAAACAAATCAACCAGGAGGAGACCGATGTTTACCCAGCCACTATTTGAACTTGCTCTTAATATAAAAGATCC
>JAHFFW010000034.1 GCA_023247725.1 Candidatus Omnitrophota bacterium
CGCTCGTTCTTCCATCAGGCTGGCTTGGAACTTTAATACCTTCATCTTGCTGACGCCGAAGGATTCCTTTCCCGCTATCAGTGCTATTCCATCTTTGGATAAGAAAATGTCAATAAGGCACCGACTGAAGGCCCGGATGTGATTTTTAAGTTTGAATTGCCGGATAATTTCCTTGAGCTGTTGCGTCGGGTCTTTGGACCGGACCCAGTAACCGTAGATGATGCATTTGTGTTTCAAAAGTCCGATGTCGCGCGTGAGCACAATTCGTTTTTCTTTGTACGCAATCCGCGCAATCTCTTCATCGGAAAAATTGGTCTCATAATAAGCATCGATTCCCATCAGTCGCAGATGGCGAGCGAGTCTTCCCAGATGGATATCGAGGACATAGGAAGGCCGGCCTTGCCACCGGGGTCGTAAAGAAACCCAGCCTTGCTGACGAATTTTGTCATCGAAAGGATAAACACAAATTCGATCCTGTGACTTGACCTGATAGCTGAAGCGGCGGGATTTTCCGTTCACCGTAATCGCGGCGACCTCTGTATGCGGGACTCCCAGGGCCTCGATCGTATCTTTGATCGCTGGAGAACCCTTAACGGTGTACTGGCTCCAAACCTTTTTTCGCGGGGGTTCCAGAAAATCATTTAACCGGCCGCAGAAACGAATTTTCAGTTCAGCGAGTTTCGGTTCCATAGAATTCGTGCAAACGCAGAAAAGGCTTTGAGCTTTTCACTCTGGTCAAGCTTAAAAAATTTTCAAAATCTTATGGTTGGTGTTCGTAAATCTTTTCTAAAATCTTTTTAAATTGAAAAATTCCTATATTTTCTTTGGAAAACCTCTAAGGATAGCTAATCCGTAATACATTAATCCACCCATCACTGTCCAAAATAACCAATCTGTCATAAATCCAGCAATATCCCACTTGTCTTCAAAGCCGATATTATCGAAATTCTCCTTCGCTGGATCATCCATAAGATAGGCCACCGGCCAACCCCGGCCTTCGACGACGGCGGTCAAATAAGGCGCAAAATCTTTTTCCACCCTCGTCCGATCGACCTCGCGTGGCACAAAAAATGTCGTCAATGTCACTCCCAAACCGACGATAAAAAAAAGGATGATCGCCTTGAGTGAAGGTTGTGCTTTCATGCGGCCTCCTGAAAGAATGGTTTACGGTGGGATAATTTCGGTAATATCTTATCCCCAAACCACAAAAGCTCAAGGAATAAATTGGCCGCTAATTTAATTCAGTCTGTTAAGGTGGATTCTTTTACTGACTGTATACGGAAGCAGTACTGCCACCGCAGGCAACAACTGATGACAATAAGACGAGTATTATGACTTATGCGTTGGTCAGTACTGCCGCCGGGAAGATGGTCCATTCCCCGAACCGGTGATTGATCGTATCGACATACTCCAGAAGCCGCATGCGTTTGATCTGTTTTTCAAAAAGAAACTGTTTTTGCGCCGGTACCAGTTGGCTGGTCGAGATCGCCAGGACCCGCACATTGAGGTTGCGGATCCCCCCTGATTCAATGATGTCCAGGCAGCGATGAAAAATTTCTTGCCCGTCGTCCGTGGGTTCAATGAAGGTCCGCTGGCGACCCCAGCCTCCTGAAAATCCGTCGCTGTAATAGAAATGCACGGTGCGGGCTTGCAATTCTTGACGCCGTAAGCGTTCGCCCACCATTTCCGAAAGCAGATACATCCAACTGTGGATGTAGTCCTGATCATGCGTGACTTCCGGTAAGGTTTGAGAATGTCCGACGGATTTGGGAATCTCCGATGGCTGCGCCGCATCACGGATGTCTCCCGCATCCTCGGCACGGCACACGGCCTTTAACCACCGGCCCACGACACCGAAATGCTGTTGAAGGATTCGGTCAGGAAATTCCGCTAAATCTGCGCAGGTCATCACACCCAATAAATTCAATCGGCGTTTGAGCTGCGAGCCCACGCCGCAGATCTTTTCCACCGGCAAATTCCTTAAACCAGCGCGGGCCTCCGCAGCCGTTCGCCAAATCACGAGTCCGTCGGGCTTTTTGGTTTTCGCCGCCATCTTGGCGGTGACCTTGGTGGGGGCAATGCCAATCGAACTCGTTAAGCCGAACCGCTGATGGATCCGCTGTTTGATTTCAAGACTGATTGTTTCCAGGGAACCCAACAGCTGGCTGCATCCGGTCAGATCCAAAAAAAATTCATCGATGGCAAACATCTCTGTTTGGGGTGAAAAGGTTTTGAGGATTTCAAAAATTTCGCGGGAAGTGAACAGGTAACGGGTCGTATCGGCCGGGACAAAAACCGCTTCGGGGCAAATGCGCAGCGCCTTCCACGAAGGCATGGCTGAGTCAATCCCCAGGGCCTTGGCCTCATAAGAAGCCGCGCAGACAACCGAACGATATTTTTGGTTTCGGCCACCGACGATCAAAGGCTTACCGCGCAGAGCCGGGTTGACCTGCTGCTCGATCGAGGCAAAAAAGGCATCCATGTCCAAATGGAGAAGAAGGCTGTCTTGTCCCATTCTTCCTCCTCACTGGGCCACAATCCTCTGCACTCGCCAATGAAGATATCGATGACTGAAAGTAATCTGGAAGACATTGGTCCCGTCGGTCACGGCGAAATGGCGGCGCTCTTCCAATCCTTTTTTATCCCGCCATTCATAGGTGATCTGCTGGATAGGAAACTTGCGTCCTCGATGAATAAACCAGCGAGGAATCATTTTTCCTTCTTTGAAAACCGCTCCCACTTCAATACGCTCACCCTCAAAATTTTCCTGATTGGGTAAGTGCCGGTCCCACCGCGACTGAGGATTAAACATAGAAACTGCCTCCCTCATCATGCGAATCCTGTATACCATACATAAATGTGGTGGTCAAGCCAGAATCAACTCTCCCTTCCGGAATTTTGCTAATGCTTTTATTCCCGAAAGATTTTTACTCTATAATACATTGAATTTTGCGGAAGGCGTCCGGAGGACAGACCAAATCAGCGGCGCATGAGACTAACCAAAAAACTTTTAGAAAAATTTTCCAACATCCAAAGCATCTTAGGCCTTGGATTACTGATTAAACTTTTGGGCTACAGCGCCTATCCACCCTTTTGGGATGCGGCGTCCTATATTTCCGTGGGGAAATATATTTTTTCCGGCGGAGCGGCAGGATTGATCGAACCTTTCCGGCCACTGGTCTGGCCGATTGTTTTGGGCTTTTTCTGGAAGATGGGACTTGATCCGATCACGTTTGGCCATCTCATTGAATTATTTTTAGGCTTAGGGTTGATTGGGTTGGTTTATTTCGTCGGAGAAAAAATTTACGGCCGATCACCGGCGTTGTTAGCTGCCCTCTTGGTCGCAATTTCCCCCGCTTTATTTATTTGGGGTAACAGCCTGTATACCGATGTCCCTGCCTCATTCTTGGGATTTTTGGGTGTTTACCTTTTCTTAACTCAGCGAATGTTTTTCGCTGGCCTGATCACGGGGTTGGCCTTTTTCACGAAATTTCCTCAAATTCTTCCTCTGAGTATGCTGGTTCTTATTTTTTTTCTTCCCAACCAAGAAAGCAAGCCCTCTGGGAAGCAGCGGCTGCATTTCATTATTGCCTTTGTAATCACGATCATTCCTTTTTTTATCCTTCAGCAAGGCTTATATGGTGATTTACTAAAACCTCTTTTCGATGGAATCAAAGTCTATCGATCTTTTACTCCTTGGAGGCATGGCATGACCAAATGCCTGAATCTCCTTGTGTTGAAGGAATGTCCGCTTTTGTTTTTTAGTCTTTTAAGCCTGCCGTTTATCGGCCATGGTCCTGGACGCAAAGAAAAAATTTTTGTGTTATTGGCGGGCGGGGCTTCGCTATTTTGGATAGGAAAATTTGCAATAGATTATCTGCGGTTAGCCATTGTGGCTCTGCCTTATTTATATTTACTGACCGCCGAGGGGATCTGGCAATGCCAAAACTACCTGCAATCTTCCAAGAAAAATTTTCTCTTCGCCAGCCTTTGGTTCGGCCTCACACTCGGAATTGGAAATCAAGTTTGGACCGTGAGCCATATGCATTTTCCGGAAAATCGCCCGTCCTTTTTGCAAAAATTTGTCAGCGACCATCAAAAGGAATTGGTTGGGGAAAGGATCTGGGTCTCCAGCCCCAAGATTTTGGTATTCACCAATCTCAAAGCGGAGCCTCTGTATGATCCGACATTCAATAAAGAAAGGATCGAGGATTTGCAGTCGCGGCTGGGAGAAGCCGATTATATCTTGATCGACAGCCGGGATCTTCCTTGCAATCCACCCGATGATCCTTTTTGTCTTGTGGCCAAAGATGAGTTGATTGCCAGAATCAAACAGAGCTACGAGGCATTGGAACTGAGGGAAAATCCGGCGTTGGGCATTACGGTGGGAATATTCCGTCGGGAAGGCGATTACATCCGGCCTTGAGAATCCCCGGTCGGCAATTTGGCCACGGAAAACCAAAAATGCAAAAGCTCATTAATGAGCACACAGAATCGATCGAAATCCATGGGCTTGGTCACATAACAATTCGCTCCTAGACTGTAAAGCTTGATCAGATCCTGACGGCTTTCGGACGTGGTCAAAACCACGACCGGAATATTTCTCAAATAGTAATCCGCCTTGATTTCGGCCAAGGCCTCCCGGCCATCCTTGCGCGGCATGTTCAAATCCAAAAAAATCAAATGCGGCCGGGGCGATTTGGCGTATTCGCCGGTTTTTTTGAGATATTCCATGACCTTCCCCCCGTCGTGCACCACATTCAAATTCACCTTATAAGTGGAATGC
This sequence comes from Candidatus Omnitrophota bacterium, assembly GCA_023247725.1. GTDB lineage: Bacteria > Omnitrophota > Gorgyraeia > Zapsychrales > JAHFFX01 > JAHFFW01. The sequence goes on from JAHFFW010000034.1 coordinate 4,787, forward strand.
TTCAGGCATTCCTGGATAAAGCGGATATCGCCTTCGTCGTCCTCGGCGAGAAGAATTTCCATCACTTCCATCTGTTGCTCTAACATGAGGCCTCCCATTTCACGGCAACCAGAACGTCACCCCTTCTCATCTTGCCTCGGTCCATCGAGGCTGTTTACTTATACCACAACTTTTTTGAATAATAAATAATTCTAATGGAAAACTTTTGTCTTTTGAGGATTTATCGGTGGATCCCTGCCATGGAAGCTGAGTTCTAAAACAGGATCACTTCTGAAAGATAATAAAAACAGCGAGCCCAATGAGAGTGAAGCCAACCAAATAATTCCAGCGGAATTCTTCTCTTAAATAAAGAATCGAAAACACACAAAAAACAACAAGCGTAATCACCTCCTGGATCGTTTTTAACTGTGCGGCGCTGAACTGCGTATAACCCATGCGATTGGCCGGGACTTGAAGACAATATTCGAAGAAGGCAATCAGCCAGCTGACCAGAATGGCCAACCAGAGAGGGGAATTTCTGTATTTCAAATGGCCGTACCAGGCAAACGTCATAAAAATATTCGAAAAAGTCAGCAGGATGACCGTTTTCATAAAACCAGATGGCGTTCTTTATTTCTTCTTACGACATTCATAACATTTGAGAAGCGGACCTTTGCGGTCATAATAAAAATTGATGACGTTGATTTCAAAACATTCTTCCCCGGCCTTACACGCCGCACAGCTGGATTTATAATCTTCTTTGGCGCACAAGGGATCAACGGTCTTTGGCTGGCATTGATAGCAGGCCTCGCCCGTGAGGGCACTCTTCGATTTGACGCAGGTCGAATCCACCTGACAGACGCTACAATTCCCTACGAGCCCTAACTCTTGGCAGGCATCCGGCTTTTTTTCGCATTGAAAACAGGGCTGGCCTTCTTTGGTTTTTTGCGCCGGGACGCATTGCTGTTGCGGATCTTGCTTGCAAACAGCGCAATCTAACTCGGTCAAAAGATTCAAATCGGCGCAGGTCTGCGGCCGGTCCTGACAGCGGAAACAGGACTCGCCTTGGTTGGTCTGACGCTCGATAATGCATTCCTTTTTGGGATCCGCCGAGCAAGAGGAACACTGCGGTTGAGTCAACAATCCGAAGTCAGCGCAGGTTTGGGCTTTTTCCTTGCAAACATAGCACTGCATCCCTTCTTTTGTCTTCTGACCCAGGACGCATTCCTTAAGCCGATCATGCATACAGGTATTGCATTCCTCTTGAGTCATCTGCTGCAGATCGCGACAGGTTTGCGGCTTGTCGACGCACCGGTAACACGCTTGTCCCTCTTTGGTTTTCTGCGCCGCTTGACACTCCTTTCGGGAATCTTTTATACATTCCCCGCATTCCGACTCCGACAGGAATCCGAGGTCTGAGCACAGCTGCGGTTTTTCCTGACAGCGATAGCAGGGTTGCCCTTCTTTAGTGGCTTTATCTGGAACACATTCCTTTCCGGGTTTCGCTTGACAGTTGCGACATTCAGTTTCATTGAGCAAATTCAAATCCGAACACTGTTGCGCCCGATCCACGCATGAAAAGCAGGGCAATCCTTCGGCCGTGGGTTGGCCCGCCTGACATTCCTTGCCGGGATTTTTTGTGCAGGAACGACATTCCTCTCGAGTGATCAATCCCAAATCCGAACAACGTTGGGGTTTGTCGGCGCAGCGAAAACAATGAAGTCCTTCTCTGGTTCGCTGCGCCGGTTGGCATTCTTTTTTAGGATCCTGAACACATGCGGAGCAATCCTCTTCACGAATCAATCCCAGGTCTTTGCATTCTTGTGGTTTATCCATACAATGAAAACAAGGTGACCCAGTTTCTGTCTTTTTGGCGAATTGGCATTGCTTCTTCGGATCGCTGACACAGGCGGAACAATCCCCTTCGCTCAACAATTTTAAATCCTGACAATTTTCCGGCCGGTCCGCACATTCGTAACAGGGGATCCCCTCCTTGGTTTTCTCCGACGGACGGCATTCTTTTTTCGGGCGTTTGGCGCAGGCTAAACAATCTGTTTCATTCATTCGACCAAGATCCTGACAGGTCTGTGGCTTATCCTGACAAATGAAACAGGGAATGCCTTGCCTGGTCTTTTCTTTCGCCAGCAAACAATCTTTCCTGGGATCACGAAGGCAGACGGAGCATTCTCCCGCCGAAATAAATCCCAGATCAGCACAGGTCTGCGGTTTTTCGACGCATTGATAACACGGCTGGCCTTCTTTGGTTTTATGGCTGGGTTTGCATTCCTGGCCGGGTTGCTGATTGCAGGACGTGCAGCCATCCTCGTCTAATTCACCTAAATCAGCACAAGTTTGCGGTTTTTCTCGGCAGGCAAAGCAATCTTGCCCTTCTTTAGTTTTTTGCGCCAGCGAACACTCTTTATGCGGATCTTGTTCACAGCTTTGGCATTGGGCCTGATCAAGAAGGTTCAGATCAGCGCACGTTTGCGGCTTGTCGGCGCATTCAAAGCATGCCAAACCTTCTTTGGTTTTTTGACCCGGACGGCATTCCTTTTTCGGATTCCTGGCGCAGGTCCGGCAACGATCCTGGTCCATCAATCCCAAATCTTCGCAGGTCTGCGGTTCATCGACGCATTCGTAACATTGAATGCCTTCTTTAGTTTTGATGGAAACCTGACACTCCTTTTTAGGATCCTTCCAACAAGAACGGCATTGTTTGACGTCGAGATAACCCAGATCTTGGCAGGTTTGCGGCTTATCCACGCATTCAAGGCAGGCATAACCATCTTTGGTTTTTCGCATCAAACGGCATTCTTTCTTTGGGTCCTGGGCGCACGCGGCACATTCTTCCACACTCATCAGACCAAAATCCGAACAGGCCTGCGGCTTCTCGACACATTCAAAGCAAGCCACACCTTCTGTAGTGGTTTGAATTTGACGACATTCCTTACCAGGATTTTCTCTGGTGCAATCCTCACAGGCTTCTTGACTTAAAAATCCGAGGTCCTGGCAGGTCTGCGGTTTTTGCGCACAGGAAAAACAATCCATCCCTTCTTTGGTTTTTCCGGAAGGCTGGCATTCCTTATGCGGATCTTTGAAGACGCAGGCCTCGCAGTCTTTCTGATCCATCTGGCCAATGTCTTCGCAAGTTTGAGGTTTGTCCACGCACGCAAAACAAGGCTGTCCTTCTTTCGTCGGCTGAGCTGGTCGGCAATCTTTTTTCTCGCCATGCGCACAAAGCGCGCATTCGGAAGGATTGATGAGACCCAGATCAGCACACCTCTGAGGTTTATCCTGACAAAGGAAACATGCGATTCCTTCTTTGGTTTTTTGGGCAGCACCGCATTCTTTGTGCGGATCCTTCACGCAATTGGCACAGTCAGATTCCGCGAGCAATCCTAGATCTTGGCAAGTCTCGGGTTTATCCTGGCAGCGGAAACATGCTATCCCTTCTCGAGTTTTTTGATCGGCGACACATTCTTTCTGGGGATTGTTTTGGCAAGCGCCGCAGGCCGATTCGTCAAGCAGCTCAAGATCCGCGCAGGTCTGCGGTTTGTCATAACATTCAAAGCATGGTTGCCCTGCTTTGGTTTTTTTCGTTTCCTTACAGGCCTTCCGGGGATCTTTGGCACAATCTTGACAGGCTGACTCGTCGAGGAATCCCAAATCAGAACAGGTTTCCGGCCGGTCCGTACACGAAAAACATTCTTTCCCTTCCCGAATTTTCTGCGTGAGGCGGCATTCCTTTTGAGGGTTCTTCTGACAGGAAGCGCAATCGGATTCGTTGATCAGGCCCAAACCTTCGCACGTTTGCGGTTTATCCTGACAACGGAAACAGGCGACTCCTTCTTTGGTTTTTGGGGCAGCAACACATTCTTTGTGCGGATCCGTCGTACAATTGGCACAATCAGATTCCGCGAGCAATCCTAGATCTTGGCAAGTCTCGGGTTTATCTTGGCAGCGGAAACACGCCATCCCTTCTCGAGTTTTTTGATCAATGACACACTCTTTGCGCGGATCCTTCGTGCAAGCGGTACAGTCCGACTCGGTCAGAAGATTCAGATCGGCGCAAGTCTGCGGCTTGTCCTGGCAGCGGAAGCAAGGAACGCCCTCTTTAGTTTTTTGATCGGCGACACATTCTTTATGCGGATCGCTTTGGCAAGCGACGCAGGCCGATTCGTCGAGAAGCTCTCGATCCGCGCAGGTCTGCGGTTTATCTTGGCAAAGGAAGCAGGATTGTCCTTGTTTGGTCGACGGCGCGGCCTTGCATTCTTTGTGCGGATCTACAGTGCATGTCGCGCAGCTGGACTCATCAATGAAACCCAAGTCAGCGCAGGTCTGCGGCTTGTCTTCACAACGAAAACAAGGAATTCCTTCCCGGGTCGATTCTGCGGGTTGACATTGTTTCGTCGGATTTTGGATACAGGCTGGACATTGGGGTTCGCTGAGCAAATTCAGGTCTTGACAGGTTTGCGGTTTGTCAACGCATTCAAAGCACTGTACTGCTTCTTTCGTTTTCTCCGCAGGTCGGCATGCTTTTTTCGGATCCTTTAAACAGTTTTGACATTCCGCTTGATTCAAGCGGCCGAAATCTTTGCACTCTTGCGGTTTGTCCACGCAAACAAAGCACGCTTGCCCGGATTTGGTTGGCTTGGCTGGTTGACATTCTTTATGCGGATCCTGGGTACAAGTAGCGCAATCCGCCTCGGAGAGCAGATCCAAATCCGCGCAAGTCTGCGGCTTGTCCTGACAACGCAAGCACGGAAGACCTTCACGGGTCTTTTGAACGACGAGGCACTCTTTGCGCGGATCTTGCATGCAAGCTTTACAATCCGAATCGGACAATAAACCGAGATCGGCACAGGTTTGGGGTTTATCCTGACATCGATAGCATGTTCCCCCCTTAATTTTTTTGACGGGGATGCATTCTTTGGCGGGGTCCTTGGTGCATTCTATGCAATCGGCTTTGTTCAAAAAATTTATTTCTTGGCATTCATTGGGTTTATCCTGGCAGGCATAACAGGTTCGCCCCTGTTTCGTTTGACCGGCGGAGGCGCAAATTTTCTTCGGATTTTTGGTGCAGGTATGGCATTGAGACTCATCCCAAAGATCCAAATCGACGCATTCCTGCGGTTTTTCCAAACACTCAAAACAGCCAATGGATTCGCGGCCATCGGAAAATTCTAATTCATGCGATTTCTGACAAATCTTTCCAGCCTCTTGGCATTCTTTTTCACAACTGGATAAAGAAAGGCTCCCCGGAAACCGCAGGTTGCAACCGAAATCGCCTGCGGCTTGACAACGGAAGCATTGATCACCCCAATTTGTCAAGTCCGCCGGAATACATTCCTGACCTTTTTGCTGCCAGCAGCCATCACAGTCTTCAAAACTCAACTGATTCAAATCCTGGCAGGTTTGCGGCCGCTCCAGACAGGAAAAACAAGCAAGGGTTCCGTGTTCTTCATCGGCAGGAATGACCCCGTCGGCCAAACACGCCTTGTGCGGGTCTTTGCAGTTTTTCTGGCAGGTTTCCGGAGAAGACATTCCCGGAAAATGGCGGGAACACAAAACATCTTCACGCTGAAGACAATGATAACAAGATTCTCCCAGATTGGTCGCTCCGGCAAAACTGCAAATATTGTTTTGTTGTCTGCAGCGCCGGCATTCATCGGTATCAATGAATCCCAGATCCGCACATGTCTGCGGTTTACCAGCGCATTCATAGCAGACCAATTCTTCTTTCCCCTGAGAATAGCGGTAAACATCCTTGGCCAGGCATTGACGGCCCTCTCCCTGACACTCGATCTCGCAAAGATCTTTCGGCATGGTTCCGGGAAAACGCTTGGCGCATTCGCTGTCAACATTCTTTTTACATTCGTAACAGGCGCCATCATCGGCCATACCGGTGAATTGACAGTGCAAACTGCACTGGGTTTGGCATTCGACCAGAGGTAAGGTTCCCAGCTCACGGCAGTTCGCCGCGTGGGTCAAGGAAGGGTAGGCCCACAGCATCCCGCACAAGGCGAGAAAGGCCCAAAGACGTCGATATGGAAAGGCCGGTTGAGTCAAAGATTTTTTTACAGTAATAGCCTACGGTTGTTTCATCTGGCGCCGGACCAAGAAGTTGTCCTCGTAAAGTTCTTCCGCAGTGAGCTGCCCGCGCTGATCGTATCGCTTAAACACGCCGTTCAGCTTGTTGTCTTTATAAGAACCTTCCAGTTTTAATTGCCCGTTTTCATGAAACATCCGGTAGGAACCGTTGAGTTTTCCGCTTTGAAAATAGCGCTCTGCCCGGAGCTGGCCATTATCGTAATACATGCGGATCAAGCCAGAATTTTTTCGGTCGCTCAAGGCGGCCGGGGCTGGGGCTTTGACGACGGGCACAAGGACTTTTTCACCTGTCTTTTCCTTGGATTTCCAGAACCAATCCGAGGCATAAAAGACCGTAATGATCAAGCAAACAATCAACAAGATATTTCGCATGGAAACTCTTACGCTTTTTAATCGAGCCGGTGAAAGCCACTGAGTTGGAAAAATAGTCTAGCACTGATTATCTGGCCGCTCAAGGTTGCAATGAAAAACTTTGCCTCGAATCAAACCGAAGTCCAACACTTAAAAGAACAGAAGTTATAATATTTTGACTTACAAAAACGCGGGGCCCTGTGCCGCCTGCGAGCTAATTCGCGGGCGGCACAGGGCCCCCAAATTCCTTTAACCAATTTTAATGAGGGGGTTATTGCCCAGCTCCCTCCAATCGTTTCTTCATGTTATTCATCGCCTGGTTGGTTGTATCCTGAACCTTTTGCATGCCTTCTTGCGCCTGCTTGGTCAATTCCTTTTGTGCCTTGGCCAGGATATCCTGGGCGGCCTTGGAATTTTGGTCCAATTGCAAAAGCACATACTGGGCAGAGGCCATGGCGTCCTCATATTGTTTGCTCTTGAGAAAAGCCTGCGCCTGATCAACCAGATATTTGGCTTTTTCTTCTATCGTCGATTTGGTTTGGGCTTGCTGAATGGCCTGGGAAGAATTCGCGGCTTTGGGCTGCTGGCTACAGCCCCCTACCGTCAAGAAAACGATCAGGGTCATTAGGGTCAATGCAATCTGGGTGTTCATGTCTTTTCTCTCCTTTCGCTAATCAATCTAAGGTTCTAAGGTTAAAAAATGGAACCCCACGGGCATGCCCCTGCCTCGCCGGCAGGCGGGCGTGGTACCTTCTTCTTGCCCTTTGGAGATTTGCTCGCGTGATTTCTTATTATTGGGTTCCATCCCGAGCGAAGGGCCCCCGGCCATGGCCGAGGTACGAGTCGAGGGATCGAAAATCATGAAATTTCGTAAAGAACTCCTCAATTTTGCGGCAATCTTGAAAATCTGATCGAATCCAATTTACTCCGTAGAGGAAAAGCCGCCAGCGAAACATCTCTTTACGGGGTTTTACATCGGCAGGATCGCAATCAACTTGCGGCAGGCGGTTTCACAACGTCGACATCCTTCCGCGCAAATCCGGCAGTGTTCGCAAAGCCGTGCATGCTCATCGCAAATTCCGGCACAAATCTCACAAGCTGTCGCACAACTGCGCAACTGTTGCGCAATGAGGCTCCAATCCGGCCTGCTTTGCCGGGATAAGATTTCTACCCGTTACCCGACAAATGGCGGAACAGTCCAAATTAATGCGAATACATTGAGAAAAGTCCTGAATATATTCTTCAGCGAGGCAGGCATCAGCACAGGCCGTACAACTCTGGGCCGACTCAAAACAGGTTTGAATAGAATCCATCAAAGCCATAATTTCAATTTCCCCTTTGTGAGGGTGGGCCTCTAGCATCCTCTCCATGATATGCATGCCAAGACTCCTTTCCAAAGGCTTAAACTCGGGGAGATTTTATAGGAAGAGAGATTAGAATGAGGTTAAAAAAAAGTTAAAACCTATCATGGTTTTCTTTGCAAAATGATGACCCCATGCGGTTCAATCCATTCGGGCATAGCCTTAACCGGGCCGATGGCCATCAAGGGGGCATAGTGCTGACGGATATAAAGCCCCAGGGCCTGCGCATAATCCGTGCCGAATTTTCCCATCCCGGTTTCCGGGGCGTAATAACGGTTGGAAATAAGGACATATTTCACATTCCCCGTTTCCATGGCCATAATCAAATCAACTTCCTGGTCTCTCGATAATTTGAGCCCCAGCTCCGCTTGGCGGACCGGGCTTTCTTTTCCCGTCAAGAAATAATAGAGCTGTTCACTGGGCAAGGCCAAGAAGTACTCATTTTTTTTCAGGTGCTCGGAAAGAAATTGGGTGGCGAGCGTAACGGTTTGCACCCATTGCGGCGAATTTCCGGTAAAGACCTTGGCCCTTTCCAGAAAAAATGGGACTTCGATATTGCGGATGTTATAAAGCCGAAGATTGTGCATATTAAGGGTCAGGGCCACAATCGTAATACACGAGAACCAATAAATCACTCGGGGCAAATGCAGGATCGCCACCGAGATGACAATAAAAAATAAGAGGATCTCGAGAGGCTTGATCCAATAAATCCGGTACGCCACTCCGCTCAGCAAAAATTCATGGAGAAGAAATGCGCAGAAAATCAATAAGACACCGAGTAACAAAAAATATTTCTGACGCTGGACTCGATCGAAGCGGCGAAAACACAAATAGAAAAAATATGCCGTAAGGATCATAAGGATTTGGCCAAAGCCTACAATCCAGTGGCGCTCCATCTCGTGAGCATAGGAAGCCGCCAATGTGTGCAACGAACCCAAGATGGTGGTTCGATTCGGATCGGTCTCGGGAACCAAAAAACACTGCTGGATAATGGTGGCAGGAAGTCCTTTCAAAAAAAACCAGTAGATAAGGACCATCGAAATCGGCAAACCTAAAAGGGTCAGAAGGAGGAATCGTTTTTTATGGGCGGTTAAGGGGACGCCTTTGACGCGATCGGCCAGCCACACGGAGATGACGAGCGCGATCAATACGCAAACCCCGATATTCAATTTGATCAGACACAAAACTCCGACGGATACTGCAGCCAGCCAGAGATAAGCTATCCGGGGATCATCAAGGTAGCGCCATAGTGCAGAAATGACGACGAGGATGATGAAGATTCCACCAATATGGTTGTAGGTATGTTCAAAGGGCGGCAGGGCGACCCAAAAAAAAAGCGTGGCCGTAAAGCTTGCTAAAAAAGGAAAAAGCCTTTTTGTGGTCGCAAAAAACACCAGACCGCTGGCGTAGTGCAAGAAATTATATCCCCAAAGCACGCTTTGGATGCTGATCCCTAAATATTTAAAAAATGCGGCATAGTAATAGGGCATGAGGGGCCCATAGACCCACCAGTAATCTCGGTAAGGGATGGCCCCTTTCAGGGTTTTCCAAAAGACGTAGAGGTTGTTGCCGTGGTCACCTTGGGCGATATGAAGCTGGAAATTGATGGAGGGCAGAAAAAGCAGAATCCCGGCGATCGCGGTGAGAGACCAATAAAAAAAATTTCGAAGATGGGAGACCGATTCCTTCGTATTGAGCGTGGGAATGCCAAATAACTTGTCGATGATCCGTACCATTCCCCTCACTAATGGTTGACAGCTTCGGTGTTTCGGTAACGGTCACGATACCCGTATCGTTTGTTGGAAAATAAGGATCAATCCCCAAAGGACAAGTCCTAATCCTGTAAATCGGCTCAGTGCGCGACCGAATTTTAGATATTTTTCTAATATGACAAAGGCCGTTAATCCTAAGACCCAGCTCAGATTCATGACTCCGACGACAAAAAGAATGATCATCAATAGCCAGCAACATCCCAAACAGTAGGCGCCGTGAATAAGACCCATTTGCCAAGCGCCGGCAAAACCTTCGCGCCAATGAGTAAGGATAAATTGAAGCGGGGTGCGACAATACTTAAGGCAAGCCTGTTTCAAACTCGTCCATTGGAATATTCCGGCACCCACGAGAATTCCACCGGTGAAACCGGGATGAGTCAGGATCATGTCCCGAGAGAGCCAGCCGTGAATTTGGAACCAGATCTGTAAAATGGTCGCAAGGGCGCTAAAACCCGTCCAGATCAAAATATATCCTAAAAGAAAAATTCCCGTCGGGACAAAGGGCTGGGCATTCAAACGCCGTTGCCTTTGAACCCTGGCAAACATAAGCAGTAACGGCGCTGCGGAGGGAACCATCATGGCCACCATCATGATGACCCACATCTCAAACATTGCCATAAAAAGGACGCCAAGCCCGGACTTTGCGTTCATGCACATGGTCAGGCAATGCAGTCCTTTTGCCTCACGAAAGATATAAAACCAGGCCCATGCCACCAAAAGCATCAACCCTGCCATCACCAGGCGCCGATCGCGCTCCAAAAAACTTTCCAGGGTGGGCGTTGTCATCCGTTAGGTATTTTTGTATTTGATCCGAGAAACAAAGGCCGATTTTCCCGGCCAGGAGTAAGCCAATTCCCCCACCTTCGATTCACAGATCGTGGAAGCGAGACTTTCCGCTTCCTGAAAAATAAAACCGGTCGCGTGTTTAATCCGGATGCTTTCCTCCTCGCCGCTCACGGGATTCTTGATGGGTTGAAATCCCATCGTGGCATTTTTTCCCATTCGCACACTTCCATTCTTTCCCTTGATTTTAAATTCAAAAGAGACAAATTGCGGATCAAGGACTTTGGAAAACGTCGTCGCGATGACTTCAAAGGGAAGCCCGCCGTCTTTTCCCGTCGCAATATTCAACAGGGCTTCGCGCTGGGAGGCACTGGCCTTTTCGTCGATGAAGATGACGGCGGTTCCATTGCCTTTGTAGATCTCCGCCGGCCAGTGCGCGGAAAATCCCAATCCCAGGCCATCGAGTTTAAGCTTTCCGTAGTTTCCCTTGCGAATTCGCCAGGCCCCCATCCCTTCACAAAATCCCATGCTGGGCGGCGCCTCAAATTCACAAGGACAACCAAAATTGCAATTGCAAGCTTGGAAAAAATCTGCATCCATGGACCACCGATTTTTTTGGGTTGGCATTAGGAAAGACCCCTTTCTTTGAACATGAATCCAGTGTTTGGAATAAGCCTCATTGTTTTTGATCCCAAATCTTTTTCTCGTACTGTGCCCGCCCGGAAGCCGCGTTGTAAAAATTGTAGTGGGTGGGATTCTTTTTGTAATACTCTTGATGGTATTCCTCCGCCGGATAAAAATCCGTGACCGGGGCAATCTCGGTCACGATCGGTTCAGAAAATTTTCCAGAGCGGGACAAGGCGTCCCGGGACTCTTCGGCAAGACGTTTTTGGTCTTCGTTATGATAGAAAATCACCGTGCGATACTGCGGCCCTTCGTCGTAAAATTGTTGATTCTTCTGCGTGGGATTGATGCTGCGCCAAAAGGCATGGAGCAACTGTTCATAGCTGACTTCTTGCGGATCGTAAGTGACCTCGACGGCCTCGGCATGGCCGGTCGTGCCGCTGCAGACTTCCTGATACGTGGGATTCTTTTTTTGTCCGCCGGTGTAGCCGGCGCGGGTGGATTTGACTCCTTTCAATTTATCGAACGTGGCTTGTGTGCACCAAAAACATCCAGCGGCGAATGTGGCCTTTTCCAGTTTCATGGGATTTTCTCCTGAAGGGGATGAAACGGTCGGTTGATCGGCCCCGATGAGAAATGACCCGATAAAGACGAGGATAAAAATACCGAAAATTTTGTTCATCAAAACTTTTCAAGCTGCCAGCTTATTGAATATCTTTGGAATAAGGCGTCTTGATGCCAAATCGATCGGAGAGGATCTTGATTGGCTCAAGCAGTTTTGAATTGTCCTGATTATACTGCATTTGACCGATGAGATCGTAGATTTTATTAAACGCCCAGTTGCGGGCGATCTCTTTGTCTCCTTTTACCGCATCCTTGAAAAGGGCGGTCGCGATAAACTCCTTGGTCTCTCCCTGCACATCCCCCAAGAGCTGAACCACAATTTTTTCTTCCTGATCGTAACGACCATAGAGCGTGAACTCGGCATTCTTAAAAAAATCGGTCAGCATTTTGGGGTAAACATAATCATCGGGAACACCGCTGACCCGGTAACGCAAATTCAACAAAACCGGGTTGCGGATTTTATTATACAATTCCAGCATATTTTTTCCGATCAAATGCTCCCGGGCCGAATATTCGGTCCATCCCCGATTTTTGTAGGCAATAAAATCCAAAAGATAACGGTTGACCCAGGAGCCTCCACTGTAGGCAAAGATGCAGGTTCGGCCTCCATTAAAATTCGTGATCTCGTTAATGAGCTGGCGGGAATCCGTAACGCCCTGGGTTGGCCATCCGTCGGAAAGGAGCATGATATAGGACGGAGGGCGCGGATGCTCTTCGCTGATGAGCTTGTGCAAGGCGTCGTACGTGTCGGTTTTTTCTCCGGCCTTAAACCATTGCAGAAAGGCAATGGCTCCCCGGATATTCTCCGGTGTGGCCGGCAAAGACTTTTCGTTGTATTTGACCGCCTCCTCTTTAAAAATAATGACATTGAAAAGATCCTCTGGATTCAAATTCTGCAAGCATTGAGAAAGCCCCTGTTGGAATTGGGCCAGCCGCTCTTGCCGGATACTGATCGAGGCATCAATGAGAAAAATGATCTCCTTCGGAATGATTGGCATGTCGACGTCTTTGTTGTGGACTCTTAACGAAAGTTCAAAAAATTTTTGGCCATCGCGCTGGTCCGCGTAGGTCGCCAGGCGATATTCCAGTACATTGTCCAGATTCTTAAATTCGGTGCGGCGCACTAAACCGGGGATGTCCCCTTCCTGCCCCGTCGGGACATTGGCCGGCATACCGGAGTCGAATAACCCCAGAACCGGTTCGGGAGTAAATCCGGGCATTTTTTCCGCAAATTCTTGCTCGACTTCATTCTCAGCATTGATTCCGGAAGGAGGATTCAAAAAAGTTTCCTGGCTGGAAGGATTTTCCACCAAAGGTGCGGGGACGGCGGTCACCTCGCGGACCATCTCTCTCGGGACAATCGCATCGAGGGCCGGCTGGCCTTTGAATTCAATCAATTTTTCTGGAATGGAAGTCACCACCGGCCGGGCGGTGTCGGTTTCCCCCATGGCCGAGGGTTTGTGCGCGACCTGCGGCTCCTTGCTGTCCAGGAAGGACATGACCGGCGATAAATCCGTCGGATTATAGTATTGCTGCAGAGGCGATTCGACCACTTGCCTTGGCTCGGCCTCGCCTTGCGGCATCGCCGGAAGCTGAGTTTTTTTGACTGGGATGATCCGTTCTGGTCGGCGATTGAAATGCGGATCAATCACAAAGACCTTAAGACTCAGAATCAACGTCAAAAAAATCAAATGCAAAAGGGCCGATACCCAGACGGAGTAAAAGACCGGCCACTTGTTAGCTTTTTTCACTGATAACCTTAATCCTTTCCTTGGCCTTCTCCGCTAAAGGACTCTGGGCGTATTTGTGAATGATTTCTTCGTAAACCTTGAGGGCTTCCTCTTCCTTGTGCTGGGCCTCAAAGATCTCACCTGCGCGATACAACGCCTGCGGTGAATACTCATCATTGGCATATAAAACCGCAACGAGCATATAAAATTTGGCGGCTTCATCCAGATTATGACGCGCCTGTTCCAAAGCCCCGATCTCAAATCTCGCTCTCATCAGGAGCACATGTTCGCCGGGATGCTTTTCAATCAACTCATTAAAAACCGCTCGAGCCTTCTCCCATTGCTGCAAGGAAACTAAACTCAACCCCTTGCCTAACCGCGCTTGCCCCAGCATATGATCCGGCACCCCTTTATTCGCGCCAGAGAAGACCACATCGTACTGGGCAATGGCCTTGTCATTGTCATTAAGACCCCGATCCGCCTCCGCCGAGAAAAAAGCGATTTGGGCGGCGACTTCGTTGCTGCCGGAATGGATCTTGGCCTTTTCGACGATCCGAAGAACATCTTGATATTGTTTCTGGTTCAAATAATATTGTGCGAGCCACAAATAGGTGTTGATGTCCAGATCATTGCGTTCAAATTCATTCGCCAGCCGGTCAAAGAGCTGGACGGCCGGTTGCTCTTCGCCTTTCTTAAGATGGATGAGGGCCATATTCTTAAGCGCCGAATAATAGAGTTCTTTCTGCGGGATGTCGGCCACATCAGCGGGAGCGGTGATCTTTTCGTAATATGGTATGGCCTCATCCAAACGATCGGAGGATTGCAGATTATAGGCAATCAAAAAATTGGCTTGTTGCTGGGCCTTGGGATCCTTATTTCGATCCATGTACTCTTTAAAGACGGTGACGGCGTGATCGTATTGCTGAAGCTTGGGATAAAGTTTTCCGAGGGAAAATAAGATTTCATCCTTTTGCGGACTTTCTGCAAACGTCTTAAGATACAGCTCGCCTAACTCGATGGCCTTTTCATTGAGGTCTTCCTTTTTGGCGATGGTGAAGGCATTGTAAAGGGCTTGACGTCGCTTTTCTTCATCGCTCCCTTTTTGAAAATAGTCAGCGAAATAATCCAACGCCGCTTTGCTCTCTCCGGCGGAATATTTCGCGTAGGCCATCCCATAAAGCGACGGCTCCGCGAGTGACGAGGCAGGAAACTCTTCCCGAAGTTTTTGATAGAGGCTAAATGCCTCCGGGTACTGGGCCGCGGCATAGAGGGCTTCGGCCTTCGTAAACATCGTCTTATCCGGATTGATGTCCGAGCCTCCCAACTGACTTTCTAAAAAAGCCACCGCATCCGAGGGGCGGTTGGCCGCAACCAGGATTTGGGTTTTTCGTAAAAGCGCCTTTTGCTTATCGGCTTCGTTTAAGCCCTTTGTACTGAGAATCTTTTCCAAGAATTTGAGGGCATCATCGTAGCGTTTTAATTCGGCATGGGCATTGGCCACCGTGAGGTACCCATCCACAAAAAGGTTTTCTTTTTTCACAAGATCCGAATAGGCCAGATAGGTGGAGATGATGTCCTCGTAATGGCTGGAATTAAAAAGACCCAAAAGCAAATTGGTTAAGGCATCCTGCGCGATTGGCTCGTCGGGAAAATCCGTCAGAATTTGTTTGAAGATTTCGGTACTCAATTCATATTGGCCGGCCAGAAATTGCGCCTCGCCTTGTTTATAAAGAGCCAGGCCCTTCAAATCCGGCGTTGGCGCGTTTTGCTGGGCCTTGACATATTGTTCTACGGCCTTGGCGTATTCTTTTTTCTCGGAATAAAGATCCCCTAATTCCAGGAAAGAAACCGCGGTGTAGCGCGTGGCCTCGGGCACCGCGGTGGCCTTTTGGAAATAATCCATGGCCTTGTCCTCGTCTTGTTGGGCTTGATAGGAACGGGCCAAATAAAAATATAACGATTGCACAAACGGGCCTTTCAGGCCTTCCACTTTGACCGAAGACAGATGCATCAAGGCCTCTTGCGGTTTTCCTTCCAGATACAGGGACTGTCCCTGACGGAGGGTGCATAAAGTTTCGCGTTCTCCGTCGGGATATTTTTCCTTGTACTGGCGATACATCTCAAAGGCCTGCGGGTAATCCTGCATGAAAAAATAACTCTCGGCGATCCCAAAGATGGCTTCCCCGGCGTTAGGGTTGGAGGGAAAGTTGGCAAGGAATTCTTGGTATTCGGAAATGGCCATCTCATAAAGCCCCTTTTCAAAAAGCCCGATGGCAAAATCGAGTTGTTCCTCCGCCGGAGACTCGGCTTTAGCCACGGTTTCTTGAGCGAACACAAAGTTCGGTTGTCGTCCTTGTCGGATGCATAATCCAAAACCTAGGAATAAAACGATAAGGCATTTCTTCTGAAAAAAACTTTTCATAACGCAGACTCCTCGTTAATCTCCTGCCGCGGCGGAAAAAGAAATATCCCAGATCCCCGCCCTGGCGCAGGCATCCAGGGCTTCAATGACAAATTTATGGTAGGTATCCTGATCGGCGCGGATGACGATGGACTGATTGGGAAATAACTCCACAACTTTTTTCAGCATGTTCTCAAGCTGGGCAACATCCATTTCCTGCTGGCTGACAATGAACCGGCCGTCTTTGGTGATGTTAATGATGATCTGCCCGGGGCTTTTGATCGCAACCTTTGTCCCTCGGGCCTGCGGCACACTGATCGAGGTCTCGGCTTCCTGCTGATTGAAGATGTAAAGCGTCATAAACAAAATCAGGATAAAAAAGAGGATATCGATCAAAGGAATAAGCTGGACGTACGGACCGCGGCGTTCGTATTCGAAGGGGGTCAGTTTAGGCATGGGTCCTACCTCACCCGGAAAGTGACTTCTTCCATAATCTTGACGAGTTCCGCCGTGTAACTTTCTACGACGCTCGTGATACTGATGACTCGGCCTTTAAAATAGGAATAGGCCAGCAGACTCGGGATGGCCACGACGAGCCCTCCGGCGGTTGCCACCATCGCCTTGGAAACCCCGGCGACGAGCATAACCGGCTTGACCGAAATCGTTTGTATGGCAATGACACTAAAGGCCTGGAGCATTCCCAAAACCGTCCCTAAAAGGCCGACGAGCGGAGCGATGGTTCCTAAATCCGAAAGGTAACTGATCTTTTGCCAGATGGCGCTGATTTCCTGACGGGCCATATTTTCCATGGCCTCGCGGGCAAATACCGGCCCACGATTCTTTTTCGCTAAACCGGAGATGACGATATTCGAAAAAATATTGTCGTTGGCGGAACACAATTGCCGGACCTTTTTTTCATCGCCGTCTTCCAAGCTTTCCACAACCTTTTCGGCAAACTGAATGGGCGCCATATGCTCCACCCGCAGGGTCATAAAATTATGGATGATCAGGGCAATTCCTCCGACGGACATCAAAACCAGGATGACAAGAACAAATCCCCCGGAGCGGGCCAGGTCCCAAATGGTCACATCCTTTTTAACCATGATTTCTCTGTTGGTCATGACGGTGGGACTCGTATCCATTTGCGCCCGGGCCAGCCCCAGCGGTCCAGCCGCCAACCAAATGAGCGTCAAGAACGCCAAACAATGCACGCGGGATTTGACCAAACGTCCATTCATAACGTTACTCCTTTCAATGTCGAAAAATTCAATGCTCTTATTGTTTTCAACCTTGCTGTCTTTGAGTGCGGATCGGTCATAGGTCCGGATGGTAAAGTCCAAGTTGCTTTTCCCGGGCCTGCCGATCCAGCTGCCGGAATAATTGGGCATAACGCACATTCGGTGGGATGGTCATAGGAACGGCGAAACCATTTTTGACAATCTCGGCGTTGAGAAAAGTCCCATCGGATAAATACACATAAGCCAGGAGCCGCCCATACCGATCATTTTTTTGGACATCAAATTCCATTCGGACATCCTGATTGAGCGCTATTGATTTTGTAAAGCTGGTCGCCTGTTTTCCCATTCTAACAATGGTCCTCTCATCCTGACCGGTTCGCTCAATGTCTCTTTTCAATTTCGCGTTCATTCTTGATTCGGGGCAATCGATGCCAATTAATCGAACCCTGCGTCCATCCGCCAATTCTAAGGTGTCGCCGTCGATGACATTCGTAATCCGCGCCGGTTCCGTAACCTTGTTTTGATTTTCCTGGCGCTTTAATGACTCAACCCTTGTTGTCTGCCGGCTGGCTCGATCGGCCGGAAAAATCCGCCCGGCCAAAGCGCACAGGAGAAGGATGAGAAGTGGGTAGAAAAAATTTTTTCTCAACAACCGTGGGAGTCGATCGTTGGTTTCTAATTAGTGAAAAGTGTTAAGTATCAGGTGTCAAGTATTGGGTTAAGAATTAAAAAGCTTTGACCTATTTCAATTTCTCCTCGATGGCGTATAGAATATTTGCGGCAATCTCCGGCTGCGGTAGAAAAAATTTTCGGGCAGAAACTGTCACGTTGACTTGGCCGCCGCTGATTTTGGTTACTTTGATAACGACATCGGCTCCTTGGGCCCCCAGTTTGATCTGACCGCTCTGTTTATCCTCGGACACCACCGTCCCGCTCGAGTTGGCAACGGCCGATGCGGTTGCAAAAATCCGATCAAAGCCAAGCGCAAAATCCATCGACGATTCATCCGAGGCTAATAAATGACCGACCAAGTTGGTCACCATGGATCCATAACCTAACTGCGAGGCGACCCCATAGATCACGGCATTTTTAATAGCGGTTGTTTTGATCGCCTCAAAAAGAATGAGGCTGGCGAATTGCTGCACGCCGGTGATCTGGCGGAACGTCTTATTCTTGACATTCACGTAAAAAACTTTTGGCGGGGCATTCGCCGGCTCATTCAAATCCCGATATAAGACGCGTCCCACCGTCAACGACATCATATCGATTTGCATATTCTTGATATCGAGTTTAAAACCCGGTCCCTCCGGATGCAAAAATTTCAACTGATCCACATTGAGTTGGCCCTTCTGGTTGCGAACAACACTCACTTCGCGAAGATTCACAACGATCAAAGCCACGTGCAAGGTTTTTTTGAGCAAGGCGGGCAGATCATAATCGAGGGAAATTTCTGGAAAATACGCCATTGCCTCGGAAGGAAATCCCGGTGGGTTTAAGACCTTAAAATCCCGGATGCGAATCTGCTGTTTAAAAAGATTGAATTTGAAACTGCCGATCGTGACTTTGGTCCCGGTTTGCTGTTCGGCACCAGCGATGACCGCGCTTTTGATGATCTGATCCTTGCAAAGTCCAAGGATGATTAAGGCAACGATAAGGATGAAAATAAGAAGCGGGAAGGTTTTGGCTTTGCCGGCGGTTTTCATCACGTTCAACGCGTTTGCGGGTTGATAGGGCGACCAAACGAAACAACACTATACCTTTTTAATAGATTCTGTTCAAGAGAGAATTTTAAGAATGGGATAAAAGTTACAGAATTGCAAAAAGATTGGATAACAAGTGAGGGCCACACCTTCTCTCACCCCCGGGGTGAGAGAAGGGTATCCAAATTCTGATTATTGAGGACCGAGGAAGGTTTGGCAAAAGATATCTTCTAGAACGTATGATCTTTGTAATATTGATAGGCTCTGCGCGGCTGGCGTTCAAAAGGGCTGTTTTGACCGGATCCTTGTCCCACAATCCCTAACCACTCTTCCTGATCATATCCATCCTCGAAAGGAAACGGAAAGCTAGGACGCGTTTCCTGCGTACTCCAGCTTCCGGATTCTGTGTCTTTCCACCATTCGTCGAGATATTCAAAGATGAGACCCCCGATGGAATTTCCAGTGTAAGGTCCGCCGGCCTGCTCGTAAAGGATGTCACGGAAATTTCCCTCGTGATACGCTTCCTGCATGGCCTCGTCTTCTCCCTTGCCGGTGAAATAAGCATCGCAGCCATATTCCGTGATGAGAACCGGCCGGTCAAATAATTTCTTGACCTGTGCCCACAAGGATCCAAAACCGTTCTGGCCGCGGTAGGAATTAATCCCTATAAAATCCAGGGCAGGGCTGTACTGGCGGTAACTATCGACGAGAGCCAATTCCGCGTTACCAACTCCGACGGGATGATCCGGGTCAAGCCGATGAATCATCTTGGCGACCTCATTGAGGAATTGAGCATAGGCTTTGGGATGACTGGCGGCGTTCGTTCTGGTGGCATTGATTCCCGTGTACTCGAGCGGCATATTGTTTTCATTTCCCAGAAGCCACATCAGGACAAAGGGTTCATCTTTAAGATCCATGACCTCCGCCCGAACCAACTCTTTCATGGTGGCTCGCTGCTTTGGATCCGTATAATCCGTTCCTTTGTCCCATTCAGCACCGGACCCAACCGTGTAAGCACCGACCAAATCCACGGGAATGACGCGGATGCCAAAACGTTCATAAAGGTCCCGCAGCAAGGGTTTGTTAATGAGCTCCGGTTTGTAAACGGTTTTTCCCGAAACCGGAATAAAAAATCGAATCGTGTTTACCCCCATCTCTTTCAGCAACTGAAAATCTCCGACTGCGGGTTCGTCGGCATCCTGTTGGTCATTGCGATTCGTGTCCACCCAGGCATCATAGGCGGCATCGATTTTGCCGTTATGATTTTTGTCGGAAAACATCCATCGGTTAAAGAAGGACGCGTCGGTGTCCGGACCATAACCGATCTCCGTCGGTGTATAGGTAATGCCCCGGACAAAAAAGGGCTGGCCGTTCACGCGCAGCTGCCAGTGTCCGTTTTCAAATTGCACGAGCGTCACCTTCCCCTTTCCTCGTGTTTGGATAATTTTTAAGCGAGAAAGATCGGTCAGCCCCTGAATTTTGTTCGCAATCGGGGTCTTGACGAAACGGCCGGGATTGACCATGATGACATCATCGGAGACATCGGGGTCATAACCATGTTCAATCGTGACCGAGGCATCCACGAGGTCCCATCTTAATTGCGGATAGTCCCGCAGGATCAACTCAATTCGTTCGACCGCAGCCTGCGCAATGTACCAAACAAAATCGTGATGCTCCGACCAGCAGAATGATCGGGGGAAATGAACCAGGGCCGCATAGTAGGCTTTGACGGCCGGAATCAAGTGTCCGGCTTTTTCTAAAATCCATCCGGAAAAAAAAGTCCGCACCCCCGGATCCTCCGGAGCGGTCGACCAGACAAAAAAGGCCGTTCGCAGATCGTCGAATTTGAGCCACGTCCAATCATTGCGTTCCGCGCGGGACCTTTACCAGCAATTTCGGAGAACCTTTACCACTGATTTCGGCTAACCTTTACCAGCAGTTTCGCTGAACCTTTACCACTAGTTTCGCTCACCTTTACCACTCTC
>JAHFFW010000008.1 GCA_023247725.1 Candidatus Omnitrophota bacterium
TAAGGCCCGGGGCTTCAGCACGTTTCGATACTTTAGAACTGTTGTGTTCTTGATAACAGGACGACTGGATTTCGCTCAGCTCAATAACCATTACTTACCCATTTAAAACTTACAGGAACCGAAATGGCTCCTCCTATCTTCCGATTCAGATGGGAGGCTGAATTATTCTTGGTGGACCCGGCTTCGCTGAAATTGCTTGCGCGTTCAGCTTCGCCGGGTAACCACCAGGCTTTTCTGGATTGCTTTCGCCTTTGCTTATTGGGCGAAGCCAGGCGAAGTAAAAGGCGAAAGCACTTTGACGAAGCCTGGTGGAGGTGCCGGGAATTGAACCCGGGTCCTTGGGCTTCCATACATAAGCCTCTACATGCTTAGTTTGTTTTTTCGAAACTTCATTTCCCGCCGCTTCAACAAACAGAATCAACTGGAAACTAGCTTTTTAAGATCTCACCCCGCCAACAAAAGCAACTGGCGCGGCCAGCCCGCTATGGGCCCTTTGTGAGGCAGCGGGCCATCCCCACAAAGAGGCGCCGCTATTTAAGCGACGACGGCTTGCGCAGCGCCGTTGGCAATCGCCTCGGCTTGCGCAATCAACGCATCGTTTTCGTTTGCGTTTATGTGTGCTTGGATTGTTGACGGGGCCAACCAAGCTTCCCCGGCATGCCACTTATATACTGAGAACTCAAGTCGAGGCCAGTCACCCCCGAAAGAGTAGAAGATATTATAACCGAAGAATTGTGTCGGCGCAAATTTAGGGGTCATCGCATTGCTTCTTTAAGAAAATTTCCGTACCACGCCATGAAGTGTTATACTTTTCCGCAACAGCACTTCAATCTCCAATTCTATGAAAAACCCACGAAGACTATTTCTTTGGCTGCCCCTGCTTTTGTTCGGTCTATGGATGGTTTATGCCCTCGTTGGCCACTCATTCGTCAAAGCGGCTTATGAAGGCCGGAGTATTCCATTATTGAATGCGATGATCCAGGGCCAAGAACTCCACACGCTCAGTCATTATACCGGCGTGGCTGACGAGATCATGGTTTTATTAACGTTGGGTCTGTGCGGGCTCTTTGTTTTGGCGTACTTTATCCTGACGCCGTGGACAGCCAATCGGATCGCGTTGGTGATCGGGATCATTTTTTGTTGGGGGATTCTTTGGGGAGCAGAATGGGTGGCTAAAAAGATCGTCAGGGATGATGTGCTTTATGACCGCACGTTTCCGGATGATTATTTCCGACGAGATGAAACGGGTCTAAGAATTCCTAATCCGGGCGAATACAAATCGGTTTCGATCAGCCGCGTGACAAAAAAGCAGCTTTATGAGGTGACCTACACTATTGATGAGTTTGGCCGCCGCGAGACTCCGATCAAAAACAAAACCGATCGCGATCAGTTCATTTTATTTTTGGGTTGTTCCTATACTTACGGAGAAGGGGTCGAGGACCATGAGACGCTGCCGGCTTATGTCGGCAATTTGACGGAAAAATTCATGCCGTATAACTACGGTTTTCATGGCCGGGGGCCTCATGATGTCCTTGCCCTTCTCGATAAAATTGATTTTAAAAAGGAAATCCCGCAGAAAAACGGAATCGCTGTCTATACCTTCATGCCGGATCACATCAACCGCACAGTTGGGTCCATGTCGATCGTCGAGTGGAATTACGATCATGTTTACTATGCCAAAAATGGAAATAACGAATATGAAAGGCAGGGGACGTTCGAAACAGCCCGGCCATTTCAGACGCGGTTGTACCGTTTCCTCAAAAAAAGTTCCTTATTGAAAATGCTCAGAATTTCCCTGCCTCGGATCACTCAAGGTGATATTGCCCTGACCGCGGATCTCATCCAGGCTGCGGCATCAAAGTTTTTAAAACAATACCTTCATGGGAAATTTGTCATCGTGATTTATCCGCCGCTTCCGAAGGAAAGGCACCTGTGTGAGTTAATGGCTTATGAACTGAAAAAAAGAAATATGACCTATTTATATTATGATCAACTTTTTAACGCACAAGAGGGGCAGTATGCCCAATCCAAGGAAGATCCGCATCCTTCGCCACTCGCCTATAAACTTTTGGCCTGGGCCATCGTCAGGGATCTGAGGCTCACCGGAAACATTCAGCCATAAACTCCGTTACGTGTTTTATTTTGGTAGAAATGGTATACTTTTTATCCGTAACTGATAGTGGTTCATATGAATAAACCCATTGATATCCTCGGAATCTCCGCCTTCTATCACGATAGCGCCGCGTGTTTGATTCGTGAGGGGGCGATTATCGCTGCCGCTCAAGAAGAACGCTTCACGCGGAAAAAACACGACGCCGATTTTCCTCATCAGGCCAGTGCCTATTGCCTCACAGAAGCAGGGATCGCGATTAAAGACGTGACCTATGTCGCCTTTTATGAAAAACCCTTCCTCAAATTTGAACGCCTTTTGTTGACCTATCTGAGTTTTGCGCCTAAAGGGTTGGTTTCATTTTTAAAGGCCATGCCGATATGGTTGAAGGAAAAGATTTTTTTAAAATCCTTGATTCAGGAAGAACTGAGTTATGACGGAGACATCCTTTTCCCGGAACATCATGAGTCGCATGCGGCGAGCGCCTTTTTCCCTTCGCCTTTTGAACAGGCGGCGATTTTAACGCTCGACGGAGTGGGGGAATGGACGACGACGAGCTGGGGAATAGGAAAAGACCATACGCTCGACCTAAAGCAGGAGATTCAATTTCCGCACTCGTTGGGGCTTTTGTATTCTGCCTTCACTTATTATGTGGGGTTTAGAGTTAATTCCGGCGAATATAAAATGATGGGACTAGCGCCCTACGGTGAATCGAAATACGAGAGCCTAATTCGCGAAAACCTCGTCGATATCAAGCCCGATGGTTCGTTTCATTTGAATATGGACTATTTTGATTATTGCGTCGGCCTGACGATGACCAACGAACGGTTCCATCGTTTGTTTGGGCGGCCGCCGCGCCGGCCCGAGTCGCCTGTCACCCAAAAAGATATGGA
This sequence comes from Candidatus Omnitrophota bacterium, assembly GCA_023247725.1. GTDB lineage: Bacteria > Omnitrophota > Gorgyraeia > Zapsychrales > JAHFFX01 > JAHFFW01. Next base: position 3,004 of record JAHFFW010000008.1, read on the forward strand.
CATCGCCGCCTCCATTCAAAAGGTGACCGATGACATCATGGTCCGAATCGCGCGGCACGTTCATTCCCAGACGGGAATGGAGAATTTGTGTTTGGCCGGAGGCGTGGCCTTAAATTGCGTAGGTAATGGAAAGATTCTCAAGCAGGCACCGTTTAAAAAGATTTGGATTCAACCGGCCGCTGGCGATGCTGGCGGGGCATTGGGCGCGGCCCTGCTTATCTGGCATCAGCATTTGAAAAATCCCCGTCGGGCAGATAATCGGCATGATCGACAACTGGGTTCATTCTTGGGTCCGAATGCCGACGGGGATATCAAACAGCTCGCCGATGCGCAGGGTTGGGTTTATGAACATATTCCCATGGATCGATTGCCAGGCAAGATTGCCCAATTGGTGAAGGACCAGAAGGTGATCGGTATTTGCCAGGGCCGGATGGAATTTGGGCCCCGGGCCTGGGGGGCCGCAGCATCATTGGCGATGCGCGCTCCGGGAAGATGCAGGCGGTCCTTAATTTGAAGGTGAAATTTTGGGAATCCTTCCGTCCCTTTGCGCCGGCTGTGCTGGCCGAGAAAGCAAACGAATATTTCGATCTTGATTTAGAAAGCCCGTATATGTTATTGGTTGCCGATGTTCAGCCCGATAAACGTTTGGATGGAAAAGGGATGGAAAAGGGATGGAGGGATTATTTGGCATTGAAAAATTGAAGGTCAAGCGTTCGCAGGTGCCGGCGGTGACCCACGTGGATTATTCCGCGCGCATACAGACCGTCGACGAACAGAGGAACCCGTTATTCCACAAAATTCTCAAGGAGTTTGATGCCTTGACCGGATGTCCGGTCATGATCAACACCTCGTTCAACATCCGGGGTGAACCCATCGTGTGTTCGGCGCACGATGCCTACCGCTGCTTTATGTGCACGAACATGGATTATTTGCTTATCGGCGAATATCTTTTTGAAAGAGAAAAACAGCCGAACAAAGATCGTTTTAAGAAAGAACACATCTCCACCATTTTAGATTAATCCCCGACATGAAAAAGCCGGATGAAAAACAATTATGGGTATTTGGCTGCGGATTGCCTTTGACTTTTCTTTTTTTGGCCTGGTGTCAATATGCCAAACACGGCGTGACCATTTGGGTCATTGGGTTCACCACGGTGGCCGTCCTTGTCCTGGCGATGGCTTGTTTTGCCCAGCCGCAGTTAAAGATCTTGTTTCAATATTGGATGAAGGTCGCCGGGGCGATCGGGTCCGGCATTACGGTCCTCATCCTGACTCTATTCTTTTTCGTCGTGATCACACCCATCAGTGTTATTCTAAGATTCATGGGAAAAGACTTTATGAATTTGCATCCGAAATCTCGGCAGGATTCTTATTGGATCAAAAAAGAAAAGAAAATTTCCGATTACACACAACAATTTTAAGGTGAACGTATGTCGAAACTTTCCATCATGAAAGAGTTTTGGGATTTTTTGAAAGTCCGCAAACGGTTTTGGCTGGCGCCGATCATTGTCATTCTGGTTGTCCTGAGCCTGTTGGTGGTTTTCTCTCAAGGTTCGGCGATTGCACCATTCATTTATACCCTGTTTTAATCTCGCTTATCCCCGACGGGTTTGTCCTTGCGACGATGCTGCTCAAATTCGCCACTTTGTCCATTCTGTTGTTTTGTCTATGGTCATGTGGTCAGAAACCTTTAGAGCCTGATGATGATCGTTTGCAGAAAAAAATGATCGACGAACAACTCAAAGGCCGTGACATTACCGACGAAAAAGTTTTATCGTCGATGGCGAAGGTCAAGCGGCATTTGTTTGTCCCCGCGGAATCCCGGGCCTGGGCCCACGAGGATCGACCGCTTCCCATCGGGTATGGTCAAACCATTTCTCAACCCTACATCGTGGCCTATATGACGCAGGCAGCACAATTGAAGGAAGGCGACAAAGTTTTAGAGGTTGGAACTGGTTCGGGATATCAGGCCGCGATATTAGCCGAGATCGTGAAAGAGGTTTATACGATCGAAATCCTGCCAGAGTTGGCACAAACGGCAAAAGCCCGTCTTAAACAGTTAAGCTACTCCAATATTCAGGTTATTGTCGGTGACGGATATAAAGGCTGGCCCCAAGCCGCTCCCTACGATGCCATCATTGTCACCGCAGCGCCGACGCAAATTCCGCAGGAACTGATCAGGCAGTTGAAGGAAGGGGGCCGGATGATTATCCCCATCGGTTCCTTTGAGCAAGAACTCCTACGGATTACCAAAACTAAAGATGGGTTTAAGGAAGAAAGGCTTTTGTCCGTACACTTTGTGCCGATGATTAAGGATTTGAAATGACCTTCGGGGGCCGAGGCCGCACTATCTCAAATGGGGCAGCCTCGGCCCCCGCCTCATAACCTAAATCCCTAAATCCCCAAATCCTCTCTCCCTCAAATAATTTTCTCTTCCTTTTTCCTTTTGATATAATCTCCTCCGATGAATCCCATCTCCATCCATCAACTGAAGAAGACCTATGCCAATGGCGTGCAGGCACTCAAAGGGATCGATCTGGTGGTTCCATCGGGAGATTTCTTTGCCCTCTTGGGCGCCAACGGCGCCGGCAAGACGACCATGATCGGAATCCTGACTGGACTGGTGAATAAAACCTCCGGGAAAGTTCAGGTCTTTGGAGTGGATATCGATCTCGATCATCCTCGGGCTAAAGAGATGATGGGCGTTGTTCCGCAGGAGATGAATTTCAACATGTTTGAAAAGGTCGAAGATATCATTATTTCACAGGCGGGTTATTATGGAATCCCGCGAGAAAAGGCCCAAGCGGATGGAGAGGTGATTCTCAGAAGATTGAATCTCTGGGACAAACGCAACGCCCAATCCCGTACGCTTTCCGGTGGGATGAAACGCCGGTTGATGATCGCTCGCGCCCTCATCAATCATCCGAAACTCCTCATCTTGGATGAACCCACCGCCGGCGTGGATGTGGAACTGCGCCTCGCGATGTGGGATTTTTTGCGGGAGTTGAACCGCCAAGGGACAACCATTCTCTTGACGACCCATTATTTGGAAGAAGTCGAACAGATGTGCCGCCAGGCCGCGATCATCAAAAATGGCGAAATCATCAAAAGCGACCTGGTCAAAAACCTTGTGCGCCTCATCGATCAAGAAACCTATGTGGTTCACGTCGAGAAGGTGACGTCCCTCGATCGCCTCAATGGTTTTAAGACGACCCTTATTGACGATGGATCATTTGAGGTGGAACTGACCAAAAACGAAAGAATGAATGACTTTTTGTCACGACTCAATAGTGCTGGTATGGTTCTTACCGACATTCGCCCGAAGGGGAATCGCTTGGAGAAGTTATTTTTAAAGATTTTGAAACAATGAATCGAATTCTCGTCGTCAACGTCAACTGGATCGGCGATGTCGTTTTTACCTCGCCGGTTTTTAAGGCACTGCGAAAAACTTACCCGCAAGCCCGGATCACTTGCCTTGCCTTACCGCGAGTCAAAGAGATTTTAGAATCCATTCCGGAAATCGATGACATTGTTTTATATGACGAACGAAAAAAAGATCGTGGCCTCTTTGCTAAGTGGAAACTCATCCGCCACCTGCGCCAGCAAAAATTTGACATTGCTTTTTTGCTGCATCGGTCTCTGACCAGAGCCCTTCTGGTGGCGTTGGCCGGAATCCCGAAAAGGGTCGGTTACAACGAAAAAGGGCGAGGGTTTTTTTTGACCCATCCGGTCGATGCGATCAGTTGTACCATTCACCGGAGTGATCACTATCTGCGTCTGGTGGAAACCTACGGGGTGAAGGTCACCGACCGCCGTTGTAGGTTGAAAGTGGATGACTCCTCGCGCCAGAGAATCCAAACGGTATTCGCCCAAAAAGGCATTGGCAATGAGGAACCCTTGGTTGTTCTTCATCCGGGCGGAAACTGGGAACAGAAACGCTGGCCCTTGGCGAATTTTGCCCTCCTTGCGGATCGGATCGTCGAGGAATTTGGTTGGCGGGTTATTCTCACGGGGACACAAGACGATCGAGGTTTGTGTCAGCAGATTACGAAGCGCACGCAACATCCTCTCACGGTCCTGGCTGGTGAAATGGGCCTTAAGGATTTGCTGGCCCTCCTGCAACGGGCCAGGCTCGTTATCTCAGCGGATTCAGGGCCAATCCATTTGGCCAATAGCATCGGAGGTCGGGTCATTGGAATTTTTGGTCCCACTCGTCCAGAAATCACGGCCCCACGAGGATCTGGCCAGCGGGTCCTTTTGCAAAAAGACGTCGGTTGTAATGAAAACGCCTGCTATAATCTTCGTTGTCCGGATAACCTTTGCATGCGAGCGATCAGTGTGAATGATGTCATCGAAGCCATTCGACAAATTGAACGTTAAAAAGATTTTGGTCGTTTCCTTAACTAATGTGGGAGACGTCATCTTGACGTTTCCGGTTCTGGATATCTTGCTGGAAGATTTTTCAGATTCGGAATTGTCCGTTGTCGTTGGCCCTAAAGCCAGGGAATTGCTGGACCAGAATCCTCTCATCAAGAACGTCTATGTCTTTGATAAGAAAGGTTCTCCTCTGGAAAAATGGCGGTGGGTGAATCTTCTGCGCCAAGAGCGTTTTGATCTCGTGATTGATTTACGCCATACCGCGATTCCTTTTTTTATTGGAGCCAAATACCGGACATCATTCCGGCGGATGAATGGGAAAAAAGGGCAACACATACGGTCCCAACATCTGCGGCGGCTGCAAGAGGTTTATGATTATCGTGAGTCCGCCAATCATCGGTCGGCCTTGTATATCTCTAGTCTGGATAAGGCTGTCATTGATCAGCAATTGAAGAACTTCGAAATCGAAGACCAGCCGTTTATCGTGATGTCCCCAGGAGCCGCCCATCATCTCAAATGCTGGACCCCGAGCGGATTTGCGCAGGTCGGCAATTGGCTGATGGAACGCGATCACTACAAAATTGTTTTGGTGGGTGATCGCAACGAGATCTCGATGAATATCGGCATCACCGAACAGATGCGCCAGCGGGCGCTTAATTTGACGGGGAAAACAACGCTCCCCCAATTGGCGGAGCTTTTGCATCGATCGGCCGGAGTTATTGCCAATGACAGCGCCGTGATGCACCTGGCCAGCTATCTGGATGTGCCGACCCTCGCCATTTTCGGCCCCACGAATGAGGCAAAGTACGGTCCATGGGGAGCGCGATGCCGAGTGATTCGGCGGGAATTGTTTTGTGCGCCCTGCGAAAAATCCGCTTGTCGCTATCAGCACGAATGCATGCAGCTCTTGGACCCCAAGGATGTCTATGCCGCCTTTGAGAAGAATGTCTTGAAATCGTGAAGATGGATTTCCGTAACATTTTGATCATCCGAACCGATCGCGTGGGTGATGTGATTCTGACCACGCCCATGATGGCGGCCCTGCGTCAGAATTATCCAGAGGCAAGGATCAGCGTTCTTGTTTCTGTGTCGACCTTGGAACTGGTCGAGGGCAACCCGCATCTCAATGAAATCCTCGTGGATGACCGGCACGGCAAACACCAAGGATTCTGGGGATTTTTCCGGTTGGTCCGGGGGATTCGACAAAAAAATTTTGACGCGGCCTTCGTCATGCATACCAAGAACCGCACCAACAGTTTGTGTTTTTTGGCGGGAATCCCGCACCGCATCGGTTATAAAAATAAAAAATTTGGATTTCTTCTGACCGAACCCATCGCCGACACGCGCTGGCAAGGACTAAAACATGAAGTGGACTATTGTCTGGATGTTTTAAAAGAATTGGGAATCCTGAGCCGGGAATCGAACCTTTATCTATCCGTCAGCCGGTCGGCCAAAGAATGGGCCCAACGATTTTTGGAGCAAAACCAGGTGAAGGAATCCGACCGGCTGGTGGCGATTCATCCCGGCGCCAGTTGCATCTCCAAGCGCTGGAATCCTGAACGGTTCGCGGAGGTTGCAAACGAACTGTTTGAAAAAAAAGGATTCAAAGTGATTTTGGTCGGATCCAAAGACAATAAAGACATCATTCAGAAAGTGAAAGAATCCTTCCACCATCCGGTCATCGATGCGATTGGCCAAACGACCCTCGGGCAATTGGCAGGACTGTTCGAACGCTGTCAGTTATTGATTTCCAATGATTCTGGACCGGTCCATATGGCCAGTGCCCTGGGGGTGCCGGTCATTTCCATTTTTGGCCGCAATCAAGCGGGGCTGAGTCCTATCCGGTGGGGACCATGGGGTCATAGCGGACTTGTTTTGCATAAAGAAGTGGGTTGTCACCAATGCTTAGCCCATAACTGCCGGATCAATTTTCGTTGCCTCGATGAAATCAAACCCAAAGAGGTCTTAGAAGCTGTTGACGCTCTATTGGCCCTGTGATAAAATCAGCCTTCGTTTTTTCTGGAAAAAATTCATTTTGAGTGTCCATGGAATTAATCCAACTCTTATAAATTTCTGCCCCGCAAAGGTTTTTCATGAAACAGTATCAGGGAACGATTGCCCGGTTCCGACAGAAACAAATCCTCGTCATCGGCGACATCATGCTGGATCAATACATCTTTGGCAATGTCTCGCGGATTTCTCCCGAGGCGCCGGTGCCGATTGTTTTGCAAGAAGGATCGCAGACCTACACCCCCGGTGGTTCGGCCAATGTTGCTGCCAATCTGAGGACCCTGGGTGCGAAAGTGACTCTCATCGGCCGCATCGGCGCCGACAAAGAAGGCCAGATCCTTTTGCGGGAATTAAAAAAAAGAAAAATCGATACCCAATCTATCGCCCTTGATCGAACCTGCCCCACCTCGCTTAAAACCAGAATTGTGGCTTCGCATCAGCAGGTCTTGCGTTTGGACCGGGAACTGACCGAAAACTGTCCTTTACAACTGGAAGACAAAATCAAACGTTTTGTTCAATCCAATTTAAAAAAATATGACGCGGTGATTATTTCGGATTATGGCAAAGGCCTGATTAGCTCCGGCTTGGTTGAAGATATTTGTTCGCAGGCGTTATCCCGTCGGAAAATCATCACGGTGGATCCCAAGGTTGAGCATTTTAGTTTTTATCGCGGGGTGACGGCGATCACCCCCAACCGCAAAGAGGCGGAGAATGCCATCCGGGACATCAAGATCAAATATGTATCGGGCCGCAGGCTGCCGCTTCACCGTGACCAGCTTCAAACCGACGCCGACATTGACGAGGCGGGAAAGGCCTTGTTGAATTATTTGAATCTGGAAAGCCTCTTGATCACGCTGGGCGAACAGGGAATGAGGCTGTTTGAACGAGGAAAAAAACCTATTCATATTAACACCAAGGCTCAGGAAGTGTTTGATGTCACTGGCGCTGGCGATACGGTCATTGCGGTTTTTACTTTAGCCTTGACGGCTGGCGCAGATAAGCATCAGGCTGCGGATATTGCCAATTATGCGGCTGGGATTGTGGTCGGACACCGAGGGGCGGTTGCGATCAGTCCTAAGGAGCTTACAGAGGTGATTCCATGAAATTTGGAAAAGGAAAAGAGACGATCATCGGAGTCATTCCAGCCAGATACGGGTCCACACGACTTTCCGGAAAAGTGCTTTTGCCCATTGCGGGAAAGCCAATGATCCAGCACGTTTGGGAAAGGGCTAAAAGAAGCCAAATGCTGGATCAACTTCTCATCGCTTGCGATGACAAAAGGATATTCGACGTGGCCAAGGGATTTGGGGCTGCGGCCGTTATGACCTCAACAGATCATGTATCTGGTACCGACCGGCTCGCGGAGGCCGTTGAGGATTTGGACTTTGACATTATCGTCAATATTCAGGCGGATGAACCCCTCATCCAGCCTTGCGTCATTGATGATCTGGCCTATGCCCTGACCCGTTATGATTGCCCCATGGCCACTGTTATCTCCGACAACTTATTCGGAGAAGAATTGACGAGCCCCGACGTTGTCAAGGCGGTCATTGACCGCAACCATGATGTGGTTTACTTTTCTCGTTCGCTCATCCCGTTTGAACGCAAGAAAGGGACTAGAACACCCTATTACAAGCATTTGGGCATTTATGCCTACCGGAAAGAATTTCTGCTCAAGTTCAAACAACTTCCTCATTCTTTTCTGGAGCAGGCGGAAGAATTAGAGCAACTTCGCGCTTTGGAATGGGGATATAAGATCAAAGCAGTCTTGACAGATGTGGAAACCATCGGTGTCGATGTCGAGCAAGATTTGCAGAAAGTGGAAGAATTTTTGAAAAAAGAGGCGAGGCTTGCCAAACTCAGTTAGTGTGGGATGGGTTAAAACAGGCAACGGTGTGCGGCGCGTGTTCATCGCCGGTCCCAAAAAGGAATGATCGCATGCCTAAGGCGGTTAAAATTGATAAAATCTCGATCGGCGGAAAAGGCCGGTTGGGTCTCATCGCCGGTCCCTGTGTCATCGAAAATAAAGACCTCACCTTCAAAATCACCGGGACGCTAAAAAAAATCACGACCCAGCTGGGAATTCCTTTCATTTTCAAGGCCAGCTACGACAAGGGGAATCGGACTTCCGTGTCGTCATATCGCGGCCTGGGGTTGAAAGAAGGCCTGGCTATTCTTCGGGAGGTGAAACAAAAATTTCAGGTGCCCATCTTAAGCGATGTGCACTCGGTGGCCGAAGTCAAATTGGCCGCCGGGATTTTGGATGTCATCCAGATTCCTGCCTTTCTTTGCCGGCAAACCGACCTTTTGCTCGCGGCTGGTTCGACGCAAAAACCAGTGAACATCAAGAAGGGACAGTTTTTGGCGCCTTGGGACATCGAACAGGTGGTTAAAAAAATTGAATCGACGGGCAATCGGAATATTTTATTGACCGAACGCGGCGTGAGTTTTGGCTACAACCAATTGGTTTCCGATTTTCGTTCCCTGGCCATTATGCGCAAGACCGGTTATCCGGTTGTCTTTGACGCCTCGCACAGTGTGCAGGAACCGGGCGGGTTGGGAAAGGCGTCGGGCGGAAATAGTGAGTTCATTCCCTTACTAGCGCGCTGTGCGGTTGCCGCCGGCTGTGATGCCGTCTTTATGGAGGTTCATCCTTTTCCGCCCAAGGCACTTTCCGACGGGCCCAACATGCTGCGGCTGGATTTGGTCAAAGGGCTTTTGGAGGAATTGAAAGCCATTGATTCAATCGTCAGGCAAAAAAAGGTTTGATCCAGTTTCAAGGAAGGTATGTCCATAAAATTGGCCAAAGACGTTATCCGGATTGAAGCCCAGGCCGTACAGGCCCTGAGTCGCTCCATCGACGGGCAATTTTTAAAAGCGATCGACATGATTGCCAAATGCCGCGGCCGGGTGATTGTCACCGGCATGGGCAAGGCGGGAATTATCGGCCGTAAGATTGCCGCCACATTTTCTTCCACGGGAACTCCCAGCATTTGGATGCACAGTGCCGAGGCCGAACACGGTGACCTGGGTCAAGTGACAAAAAATGATATCCTGATGTTATTGTCGAATAGCGGCGAGACCGACGAAACCAAACGCCTGCTGCCGCTCATCAAAAAAATTGGCGCCAAATCGATTGCGTTAACCGGCAATCCGCGGTCGTCTTTGGCGAAATACAGCGACGTGGTCCTTGATGTCAGCGTGCGCAAGGAAGGATGTCCATTGGGCCTGGCTCCCATGGCTTCGACGACGGTGACTTTGGTCATGGGCGATTGTCTGGCGGCGTGTTTGATTGAACGCAAAGGATTTCAGAAAGAAGATTTTGCCTTTTATCATCCTGCCGGAACGTTAGGAAAAAAACTTTTGCTCAAAGTGGAAGACATCATGCGTACGGGTGCAACCCTGGCCCGGGTTCGTCCGCAGATGAAGGTGAAGGAAGTCCTTTTGGCGATCACTCAGTCCCGCTGTGGCTCAGCTTGCGTGGTGGATGGGCGCAATCGGCTTTTGGGAATTTTTACCGACGGTGATCTGCGCCGGCATCTGGAAACCGATCCGACCTTAACTGATCGGCCAGTCAGGGAGGTCATGACCAAAGATCCTCTGACCATCGAAAAAGACAAGTTGGCCCTCGAGGCCGCGCATCTTCTTCAAGAAAAAAGGATTGATGAGCTGCCGGTTGTGGCCAACGGCAGGCTCGTGGGTCTTCTCGATGTGCAGGATTTACTGAAGACGGGTTTGATTTGAAAGATAAGCTTAAAAAAATTAAACTTCTGATTATGGATGTCGACGGGATTTTGACCGATGGCCGCATTGTCATGGATGATGAGGGGCGAGAAACAAAATTTTTTGATGTGCGCGACGGGTTTGGGATTGTGATGTTTCGCAAAGCCGGTTTTAAAACCGCCATCATCAGCGCCCGGCCATCCAGGACCATTTTGCATCGCGCCAAAGATCTTTCCATTGACAAAGTGGTGACCGACACCTATCCCAAAATCGGGGCTTATGAATCCATGTTGAAGGAATTTGGCTTCAAGGATGAAGAGGCTTGTTATATGGGAGATGATTTACCCGATTTGGACATCATGCAAAAGGTCGGTTTTGCGGTGAGTGTTCCCGACGGGCGTCCTGAAGTTCGGCAATCCGCTCATTACGTGACCACGCACCGTGGAGGCCGTGGCGCCGTGCGGGAAGTGATTGAAATGATCATGAAGGCCCAGACATTGTGGAATTGGCCGGTCGCGAAAGAAAAGAGAAAGAAATGAAAAAGACAGTCCTATTGGTTATTTGTTTTTTAGGGACGACGTTGGCTTTTGCCGAGGAGTCGGCCCAGCAGTTTGAAGGATTCACTCTGGATGGTTATTCCGACGGAGGACGCAAATCCTGGGATGTCAAAGGCGATTCGGCCAACATCGAAGGCAGCAACATCAATATGACCAACGTCAACGCCAATTCCTATGGCGATGAAAAGGTCAATCTCAAGGCCAAGACCGGCACGGTCAATAAAGATACTGGGAAGATGCATTTAGAGAAAGATGTGGTCATTACAACGGAAACCGGCTCACAACTCAAAACCGACGAGCTCAACTGGGAAAGGGAAAAGGATCTGGTCACGACGGATAAAAAAGTGACCTTGACCCGGGATGAAATCGTCGCCGAGGCCATGGGCGCCATTGCTCATCCAAATCTCAAAACCGCCCAGATGAATGAGGACGTCACGGTGAAGGTGAAAACTGATCCAAAGGTACCCGGCGGAAGAATTCTCACCATCACCTGCGATGGGCCTCTCGAGGTCGATCAGGTCGGGCAAAAGGCCGTGTTCAACCATAATGTGCTGGCGGTTCAGGAAGGGCGGGAATTACGCTCCGATAAAGCGGAATTGTATTTTGATACCCAGACCAAACAAATCAAACAGATGATTTGCACCGGGCATGTTTCCATCAAGCAGGGCGAAAACGTGACCTATTCCGAAATGGCAATCTATCGCGCCGGGGAGCAACGGCTGACCCTTTCTGGTCAGCCCAAACTGATTCTGGAAATCAACGGAGAAAACAGCTTTGCACCTCTTGGAAACTAAAGGGCTCGTCAAAAGTTACGGGGGCCGTCGGGTCGTGGATGGATTGAGCATTTCCGTCGGGCGCTCGGAAATCGTCGGATTGCTAGGCCCCAACGGAGCGGGAAAAACCACGACCTTTTATATGGCGGTCGGCATCATCAGCCCGGATGAAGGCAAGATCCTTTTCGATCAGGACGACATTACCCGTAAACCCATCCATGACCGCTGCCGGCTGGGAATGGGTTATTTGGCTCAGGAGCCTTCGATCTTCCGGAAATTAACCGTTGCCGAAAACATCATGGCCATACTGGAAACCCTTCGCTTAAGTCCCCGGGAACGGCGTCGGCGGTTGAATTCGCTTCTCGAGGAGCTGAAAATTGCGCATCTTGCGAAGAGTAAGGCCTACACGCTTTCCGGCGGAGAACGGCGGCGTTTGGAAATCACCCGGGCCCTGGTCACGAATCCTTCATTTTTGCTTTTGGATGAACCTTTTTCCGGCATCGATCCGATTGTGGTGGCCGAAGCGCAGGAAATCATTAAGGGATTAAAAAATCGCGGTTTGGGGATTCTGTTGACCGATCATAATGTGAGGGAAACTCTTTCCATCACGGACAGGGCTTATTTGATCGCCGAGGGAAGAGTCCTTATTTCCGGTTCCGCTCAGGATTTGATCAACGATCCAAGGGCACGGAAGATTTATTTGGGGGAGAAGTTTAGCATGTAGGGATTTAGGGATTAAGGGGATTAGGGATTTGGGGGGTTGGGGAATAAGGTTGATTGAATAACCCCCAACCCCCCCAAATCCCTAAATCCCAAGATCCCCCAAGGAGCACTCACTCATGAAACTCGAAGTCAAAAAAATTGATGCCACCAAACGAGAATTGAAATTTGAAATCCCGCCGGAGCGGGTTTCTCAGGCTCTAGAGGAAGTTTATAAAGAGATTGGCAAAGTCGCCAAGGTGCAGGGTTTTCGGCCAGGCAAGGCGCCTCGGCAAATTATTCAGAAGGAACACGGAAACCTTGCCCAAGAAGAGGTGATCAAGAAGCTCATTCCGGAAGTTTATGAGGAAGGATTGAAACAACACAATATCTCTCCCATGGATTACCCGCAGATCAACGATGTTTCGCTCAAGGATGGGAGGCTATTTTTTACGGCCGTATTGGACATCAAACCTGAGATCAAACTCCAAGAGTATAAAGGAATCAAGGTTCAACGAAAAAGTTCGCAAGTGACCGACGAGGAAATCAACAAAACCCTCGAAATCTTTAAAAAGGGAAAAGGCGAGGCGCAAGACGCACCGTTGGACGACAATTTTGCCAAAGGGTTGGGTTACCCGACCATCGTGGAATTTACGACATTCTTGAAACGCCAGATGGAAATGGACAAGGACCGGCAAAATCGCATCGACGTGGAAAACCAGATCCTGGAGACCCTGCTTAAGGAAAATTCTTTCGCCGTACCGGCCTCCGCTGCGAAAAAACAGCTGGAGCACTTAGTTCAGGAAAACATCCGGCACCTGAAAAGCCGCCGCGTTCCCGAGGAGGAAATCAAAAAGAGAGAAGAGGGACTTTATAAAAACCTCAAACCGGTCGCCGAGCGCGATATCAAACTGTTCTTGATCCTGGAAAAAATTGCCGAACTGGAAAATATTACGATCGGCGAAAAAGAAAGCCTGCCACAAAAGGTGATTGAATTCTTATTAAAGAATGCCCAGTGGCAAGAGGAATAACGAGACCCAATTCGCATCCCGATGATGGAAATTAACGCTTGATAAAAGGAGACGCTTATGGACATTCGAAACCAAATCCTTGTTCCCATGGTCATCGAAAAAACTGGTCATGCCGAACGGGCTTACGATATCTATTCCCGGTTGCTAAAAGACCGAATCATTTTTATCGGAACCGCGATCGATGATACTGTTTCGAACCTGGTCATCGCCCAGCTTTTGTTTTTGCAGTCCGAGGATTCGAACAAGGACATCAATGTCTATATCAACAGTCCGGGTGGTTCGGTCACGGCCGGGCTCGCCATTTATGATACGATGCAGTTTTTAAAACCCGACGTGAATACCTATTGCGTGGGCCAGGCCGCCAGCATGGGGGCGGTCCTTCTGGCGGCGGGAACGAAGGGCAAGCGGTTTGCGCTTCCCTATTCACGGATCATGATTCATCAGCCCTGGGGAGGAACGCAAGGAACCGCGAGCGATATTTCGATCCAGGCCAAGGAAATTCTTCGCGTCAAGGAAGAGTTGAATCAAATCCTGGCCCTGCATACGGGCCAACCCCTCCAAAGGATTCAAGTGGATTCCGACCGGGATTTTTTTATGACGTCGCGCGAGGCGAAGGCCTATGGATTGGTCGATGAGGTGATCGTCAATCCCAGTAAAAAGGTTTAAGCTGCTTTCAAGAAGAAAGGATCAAAGGAAACGGCAATGAAAAGAAATTTGCTTTTAACTCCTGGACCCACGCAATTGCCAGCGAGGATCTGCCAGGTTTTGGGTGAACCGATCATCCATCATCGCACCCCGCAGTTTCAGGGGGTGCTCAAAGAAGTCACCGAAGGCCTGCAATACGTTTTTCAGACAAAGAATGACGTTTTGATTCTAACCTCGTCGGGAACCGGAGGAATGGAAGCGGCGGTGAGCAATTTTCTGTCACCCCATGATCAAGTGATTGTCCTTGAGGGCGGCAAATTCGGGGAGCGCTGGACCGAGCTGTGCCAGATGTATGGCATCAAAGCGCATGTCATCAAAGTTCCATGGGGGAAAGCGGGCGCGGTTTCTGATATCAAAAAAATTCTCGGTGCACAAAAAGAAATCAAGGCCCTCTTCGTTACCTTGGTTGAAACCTCGACGGGGGTAACCACGGACGTTCGCGCCATCGGCGAAGCGCTCTCCGGCACCAATGTCATTCTCGTGGTCGATGCCATCAGCGGTTTGGGTGCGGTCGAATTGCGAACCGATGAATGGAACGTGGATGTGGTTGTTGCTGGTTCGCAGAAGGGACTGATGCTGCCTCCGGGCCTGGCCTTTGTCAGTGTGAGCCCCAAGGCCTGGGCCTTGGCGGAGAAATCCACCTGCCCCAAATATTATTTCCATCTGAAAGCGGCGAAGAAGGCGGCCCAGAAAACCGACACGCCTTTTACTCCGGCCATCGGCATCATCATGGCGCTCAATGAAAGTCTGCTTCTCATAAAAAATGAAGGCATTGAAAAGCTTTGGGCCCGTTATGCCAGATTGGCGCAAGGGACTCGCGCCGCTGCCAGAGCCATGGGATTGTCTTTATATGCTGACCCGGCGTGTGCCTCGCATGCCGTAACCGCCATCCAAGTTCCTTCCGGTATCGACGGAGAAAAACTCACGAAGATCATGCGCGACACCTATGGGGTTACGATCGCCGGCGGGCAAGAGGAACTCAAAGGCAAAATCGTCCGGATCTGTCAGATGGGCTGTGTCGATGAATTTGATATCCTGACGGGAATCGCGTGCCTGGAAAAGGTTTTGCATGAGATGGGCCACCAGTTCACGCTGGGATCAGGCCTGGCCGCGGCGCAAAAAATTTATAATCAAAAATAATTATTGGAGTCATCCTTCATGAAGATTTTGATTAGCGACAAATTGGCGCAGGAAGGAATCAATATCCTCAAATCGGTTAAAGAATTCGAGGTGGACAGTCGGAGCGGGATGAAACCCGAGGAGCTTAAAGGCATTATCAAAAACTACGATGCCTTGATCATCCGTTCCGAGACCAATGTGACGGCCGACATCATCGAACAAGCCGACCGATTGAAGGTGATCGGCCGAGCCGGGGTCGGCCTGGATAATGTGGACTTAAAGGCCGCGACCAAGAAAGGCATCGTGGCCATGAACACGCCCGCCGGAAACACGACATCGACGGCCGAACACACCATGAGTCTCATCCTGGCCTTATCGCGCAATATTCCTGCGGCCTGTGCTTCCTTAAAAAGCGGCAAGTGGGAACGCTCGAAATTCACCGGCGTTGAACTCTACGGAAAAATTTTAGGGATTATCGGCTTGGGACGCATTGGCTCGACGGTTGCCCGCATGGCCAAATCCTTTGGGATGAAAATCATTGCTTATGATCCGTATCTATCAATGGAGGTTGCCGGCAAAATGGGAATTGATATGATGGAATTTGCCGATGTTTTGCAGGAAGCGGATTATATCACTATTCATGTCCCCAAAAGTCATGAGACCAAAAGCCTCATCGGCGAAAAGGAATTTGGATTGATGAAAAAGACGGCCCGGGTTATTAACTGCGCCCGCGGCGGTATCATTGACGAAAAGGCATTAGCGCAGGCCTTGGCCGAAGAACGAATCGCCGGCTGTGCGTTGGATGTTTATGAAAAGGAGCCTTTGGCCGCGGATCATCCCTTGCTCAAATTTGACAATTGCGTGGTGACTCCGCATCTGGGAGCCTCAACGTCCGAAGCCCAGATCAATGTCGCCATTGAGATCGCCGAGTGTGTCCGTAATGCCCTTCTGGGCCGAGGCATTATCAATGCTGTCAATTTCCCGTCGGTCTCCGCACAAGAGTATAAAATTTTAGAACCCTATATTTCTCTGGGAGAACGCATGGGCAAATTCGCCGGTCAATTGGTGAACGGACGCATTCAAGGAATCCGAATCACCTACAGCGGTCCGGTCACGAACCAGAAATTGGCGCCCGTCACCATGGCGCTCGTCTTTGGCGTTCTTTCCCCCATTTTGGGAGAAACGATTAATCTCATCAATTCGGTCGATTGCGCCCGCGAACGCGGAATCAAGGTTGAGGAAATCATTTCTACCCAAGAAGAAGAATTTTTAAACCTGGTGAGTCTGGAGGTCATTTCCGACAAAGAAACTTTTTCGTTGTGGGGAACCCTGAGCGCCAACAATAAACCGCGCATCGTGAAGGTCAATAAAATTTATGTCGAGGCGATTCCCGAGGGGCATATGCTTTTCATTAATAATCATGACCGGCCGGGAATTGTGGGGGCTGTTGGCACGATCCTCGCTGCGGCACAGATTAACATTGGCAGCATCAGTTTTGGCCGGGAAGAGCAGGGAGGGCTCGTCGTCAGCGTTGTCAACGTTGACAGCGAAGTGCCGACTCAAACGATCGAACAGCTTAAAAAAACCAAAGATATCCTGTTTGTGAAACCGATTAAGGTATAACCTTAAGGCTCTTTTGTCTATGCCGCTTATCCATTCACCACAATCACCACAACGATCTCGGGACTCGCGGCATTTTGTGATTTTTGGTCCCTTGCCATTTTTTTGGTTTGGATTGGAAGACAGTCTCAATCCTCTGGCCCTGACCACGATTTCTTTTGTCATCCTGGGGCTTTTGTTTTTACGAAAAAATTCCCGGGAAATTTTTTCTTCGGGGATCCTCATCGGATTGTCGCTGGCGCTCATGGTGTTTTGGGTGAAAATGAATTGGCTTGACGATTATATTGATACCGTGATTTATTACCGCCTCACCCAATTGACTTATTTTGTTGCCGCCTTGATGGCGTTCGTCATCGGGGGGTTGAATTTTTACGATTGGTGGATGCTGCGCCGCTATCCGACGAGCCATAAAGCAATTTTTGCCTTGCCAACGTTTGCCCCTACGTCTGGCTACCAACCCTGGTTTGTCTGGAGTCTGCTTGCGGTTTCCTCGATTGCCCTGGGGCTTTTTCTGGGATTGATGCAATCCGTATATCCTTCTTCACCATATCTGCAAGGGATGATCAGCACTTTATTGGTTCATCGGCTGCGGATGGAATTGCAAATTTATGTTGCCGTTTATAGCATTGCCCTCATTTTGCCTTTCCTGGGGATGGTTTGGGTGTCCTCCAAACTCTTTGATTCAAAACCATTCCAGTTATTTTTTTTCCGCCGACCCAGCCTCATCCGAGCAGTTTCCTCGGCGGTATTCTTTTCTCTTGGGGTCGGATTGATTTATCTTTTGAACCAGCCTTTCTTGGGAGGATAGGGTGGGAAATACTGACCAACGCATGAAAAGTTTTTTTTTGATTTTTATTTTTTGCCTTCTCGTCTTCCAGCCGGATTTTATTTTGGCTCAGGCTTCGGCCCCGGCTGGTCAGGAATCTTTAACCCTGTGGATCATTGCTCCCGAGATTTGTCGAACCTGTAAAATCCAACCCGTCGTGAATTCCCTTAAGGCCTTATTTGCGAAGGTCGTCATCCAATCGCTCAAACCGGATGACCCTCTGGCTCAAGAGCTCATCAAAAAACATAAAATCACCATGCTGCCCGCTTATATTTTTTCCAAGTCTCTCGCCAAAGAAGCCAATTTCAGCCAATTTCAAAATGCGCTCATTCCAGCGCAGGACTCCTATTACGTCAATCCGTCGATGACGGGCGTGTCTTATTTTTTGGGGCGAGAGGTGATTCCCGGAAAACTGGATTTGCTGATTTTTATAACCCGTGCCGAGACGCTGCCCCTGGTGAAAATGGTGGAAGGAATCATTCCACAAAAGCGTCATAATCGGAGCTTTATCTTGAATCTCATTGGCCAAATCGAGGAGAACCAGGAGGCCAAGTCGGGTCTGGGCAAGCACGAATTACAAGAAGGGGAATTGTATGCCTGCATGGAAAATCTTTATCCAGAAAAATTCTGGGATTACTTGTTATGCCGGCTCGCGGATTCCGACAATCTTTTTTGGGAGGACTGTTTGACGGACAAATCTATAAAGAAAGAGAAGGTTGTTCAATGCGCTCGTACCGATCAAGGAAAAAAGCTTTATGCCAAGAGGATTCAATTGTCCCAGGAATTGCAAATTCAGTACGGGCCCTTGTTTGTTTTGGATAATGTAGAAATTTTCGGGGTGACACCTCAATCAACCCTGCAAGATATCATGAGCGCGATTAATCCATAAGATTCGTAAGAAAGACAGGAATCGAATTGTCAAATGTCGTGGTGGTAGGAGCCCAATGGGGTGATGAAGGAAAAGGAAAGCTGATTGACATCCTTTCCAAGGATGCCGACATCACCGTGCGTTATCAGGGAGGCAATAATGCCGGACACACCGTGGTCGTCGACAAGCAGGTTTACGTATTTCACCTCATTCCGTCGGCAATTTTGCACCGGCGCAAGATTTGTGTGATTGGCAATGGGGCGGTGATCGATCCCAAGGCGCTTTTAGAAGAGATTGACGGTTTGATCAAGCGTCAGATCGCCATCACCGAAAAAAACTTAAAAATTTCCGGGCTGGCTCATGTCGTCATGCCCTATCATCGCATCCTGGATAGTTTGCGGGAAGCCAAACGCGTCAATAAGATTGGCACGACCGGACGCGGCATCGGGCCTTGTTACGCGGATAAAGTGTCGCGCTGCGGGATCCGGGTGATTGATTTGCTTAATCCCAACATTCTTAAAGAAAAACTGGAAGACAATCTGCGGGAAAAAAATGAAATCTTTACCAAGGTTTACGGCCAAACGAATTTTGATTTTGGCGATATCTATAAGGAATACTTGGGATACGGTCAACAGCTGAAGGACTATGTCTGTGATGCCGCGCTTTATCTCAATGGCGAAATCGCCAAAAAGAAATCGATTCTTTTTGAGGGCGCCCAGGGCACCTTCCTCGATATTGATTTTGGCACTTATCCTTTTGTGACATCCTCCAATTCCATTGTGGGAGGAGTTTCTTCCGGGACCGGTGTTCCTCCCACCAAAATCGACAAGGTGATCGCCTGTGTCAAGGCTTACACGACCCGCGTGGGGGAAGGGCCGTTTCCGACGGAATTCGCCGACCAATTAAAAGAAGAGATCCGCAACCGCGGCCATGAATTCGGGGCGACGACCGGCAGGCCACGGCGTTGCGGTTGGTTTGATAGCGTGCTGGTCAAATATTCCTCCATCATTAATGGGGTTTCCGAGCTGGCCATTATGAAACTCGATGTCCTCGATGAACTCAAAGAGATCAAGATCGGCACGGCGTATCGCTATCAAGGAAAAATTTACCGGGAATTTCCCATGGATTTTGAGGTTTTGAGTAAGGCCGAGCCGGTTTATGAAGCAATGCCCGGCTGGCAGACCCCCACCAGCGGCATCCGCCAATATTCCAAGCTGCCTAAAAATGCAAGGGCCTATGTTGAGCGTTTAGAAGAACTCTTGGGAGTCAAAATCAAATACATTTCCATCGGCACCAAACGCGATGAGATCATTGTTCTCTAGATATACGATATGTTCGCTCTTCAAAAGTCCCCCAAGTCTATATCTTTTTGCCGATCAAGTGGTTTTGCTTGGAAAAAGCCTTGACTTTGATATACCCCTATGTTAATTTGGGTTCATCAAAATGGAGGAACAAATGTCGTCTAGGAATTTCCTTTTGTTCTGCTACGCAAAACTAATAGAATTGTTAGTTTTGCTTCGCAGCAATATTCTAGAGAAGAATAATTGCTGCGAAGCAAAAGAACCAGTTCAATTACTTTTGCGAAGGAGAATAGGTTTTCTGACTTTATCAGTTTTTTTATGGATGAATGCCAGTGGATGCACCATCATTTATCAAAAGGGCCGCCGCAGCGATATTGAAAAAATTTTTCAGCTCAAGGGCGAATTAAGCGACTTGGAACGGGCCAAGGCCGAACTGGAAGAGAGGCTCAAAAAGGAAATCCAGGATAAGGAAGTCAAGGTCGAAATGATGGACCGGGGACTCGTCATCACCTTCGTCGCCGAAGTCCTTTTTGATTCGGGTAAGGCGCAACTGCGCAATGACTCGCTGGGAAAATTGGACAAGGTCGCGGATGTCCTGCAAACCACCGTCAAGGATCTCTCGATTGGAATCGAAGGCCATACCGATAATCAGCCCATCAAGCACTCTGGTTGGACTTCCAACTGGGAATTATCATCGGCTCGGGCCATGAGTGTTTTGCATTACATGGCTGACAATGCCAAAATCAATCCATCTCGACTTTCGGCCACTGGCTACGGCGAGTATCGGCCGGTTGCCTCCAACGCTACCGCCGAAGGCCGCCAAAAAAATCGACGGGTGGAAATTGTGATTTTGCCTAAAACGAACGTGGAAAAGCCTTAATCGGGAGCCGAATAACATGACCCAAAAACGGAGGGATCCGGTGAGTGACACCATGAAAAACCTTATTCTTTTGGCTGCGGTGGTATTGACCGTGGGCAGTTGCTTGATGGCCATTGGTTCTAATGAGTCCGCCCGTAAGATTCAACAAGGTCTGGATTTGGAGCGTTACAATCGGATGGAAGTGGAAGAGAAATTAGAGAAGGCGGCGGGCAAAATTGCTTCTTTGGAAGGCGAACTGCAAAAGACTACGGAAAAAATTGTCAGCATTCAGGCGGTCATGCAGCAGGGGCAATCCACCAATTCCAATCTCCAAGAACAGTTGGAGGCCATCGCCCAGTTGAAACAATCCCTCGAACAGAAATTGGATCAGGTGCAGAAGGCGCAAGCCGCGCAGACCGCCGTCGTGAGCCTGCCGGCGGTGGGGGCAACCGTGGCTCCTTTGCCGGCGCAGTAAAAGAGCAAAGGGACTTTTACGCGAATCTCTTTTCCAAAATAAATCACCGATCGTGATGCGTTAAGGATTTGCGAATGGGGGATCAACAATCCCCCATTTTTCTTAGTCAAAAAATTTGCTGGAAGCGGGTTTTACCAAAAACAAATAATATGAATTCTGACCGATTGCCACAACATGTCGCTATCATTATGGACGGCAATGGCCGTTGGGCGCAGAAGCGCAATCAGCCCCGGACGCGCGGTCATTTAGAAGGAGTGAAACGGGTCGAGGAGGTTGTCTCGACCGCGATCGTCATGGGCATCAAGGTCTTGACGCTTTTTACCTTCTCGACGGAGAATTGGACCAGGCCCCGCCAAGAAGTTTCCATGCTCATGCGCACCCTCATGACCGTTCTTAACTCGAAGGTGAAAAGCCTCAACAAACGCAACGTCCGTTTGCAATTCATTGGCCGCATAACCGGAATCCCCGACCAGGTTTTAAAGAGCTTGCACGCCGCAATGGAGCTGACAAAAAACAATACCGGACTCATTGTGAATTTGGCCTTCAATTACGGCGGCCGATTGGAAATCCTCGATGCGGTCAAAAGGATCGCCAAAGCCATCACGGAGGGAAGCCTGACCATCGATCAGATCGATGAAGGGGCCTTTAGCCAGGCCTTGTATACCCGCGATCTGCCCGATCCTGATCTGTTGATTCGCACCTCCGGAGAAAAACGGATCAGCAATTTTCTTCTGTGGCAGTTGTCGTATGCCGAATTTTATTTTACCGATAAATTTTGGCCGGAATTTGATGAGAAAGAATTCCGCAAGGCGATTGCCGACTACCAAAACCGGGAACGCCGCTACGGAAATGTTTCGGCCAAGTCAGGTTAAAGATGACCAAAGAACGCTTCGTCAGTTCTACGTTTGGCATTTTAGTAACAACCCTGGCTATTTTCAATGACTGGCTTTTCATCATCGTCATCATGGGCCTGACGATCGGCGGGCTTTATGAGTTCTTTTATTTGATTAAGAAGAAGGGGATTCCGATTTACAGCTATGTCGGAATTTTTATCGGGATCCTTTTGCCGGCTTCCATTTATACCCGATTCGAATTGACGAAAAAATGGGAGTTGTTATTCATCCTGGTCGCCTTTCTGTTGATCTTATTAATGCAATTCGCCCGCAAGGACAACAGCAATGCGGTCGTGGGAATAGCAACGACGCTCTTTGGCATCCTTTATGTATCGTGGTTTTTCAGCTTTCTGATTAAGATCCGGTTCATCCTTCCGTCTCCCGACGGTTGCGCCAGCCAGGCTGGGATCAACTTGCTGGGCTTTATTATCCTGGTGACGAAGATGGGCGACATCGGGGCGTTATTGATCGGAAGCCGTTTGGGCAAGCATCCGCTGATACCGCGCATCAGCCCGAATAAATCCGTCGAAGGTTGCCTCGGCAGTTTTCTTTTTAGTACAGCCGCGGCGTTGGTGGCAAAACCATTATTGCCGAATATCTTCTCAACGATTCATGTGGCATCTCTGGGCGCCTTCTTCGGTGGAATCGGCCAGCTGGGCGATCTTTCGGAATCTTTGATCAAACGCGATTGTCATGTCAAAGATTCAGGGAAGCTTTTGCCGGGAATGGGTGGGGTGCTGGATATTATTGACAGCCTTTTGTTCACGGCTCCGGCGTTTTATATGTATATCAGCGCGGCTCTGAATTCCGGCTGATCTCTGCGCTTCAAAGGATATGAGAGCCGAACGTTCATGCGAAAGAGAAAAGTTGTTATCTTAGGATCGACGGGGTCGATCGGCATCAACACCCTCAAAGTCCTTGACCGTCTGCCGCAAAGATTTGAGGTCGAAGGATTGACGGCCAACAATAATATTGAATTATTGTCGCGGCAGATCAAAAGGTTTAAACCGAAATTTGTTGCCTGTAATAAAGAAAAAATTGTCGATCGAAAAGGTTTGGGGTTACCCAAAAGAACGCGGTTCTTTGACGTCACTGAAGTTTCCCAGCTCGTCGAATCCTGCGAGGCGGATATTTTCGTTCTCGCCATTAGCGGTGGGGCCGCGTTGGCGCCCTTTTTGGCCGCGGCCAAAAAGGGCGCCCGGATCGCTCCGGCGAACAAAGAGGCGCTGGTCATGGCCGGAACGATCATCATGGAAACGACCAAAAAATATGGCGCGACCATTATTCCCATCGACAGCGAGCAAAGCGCCATCTTTCAGTGTTTGGAAGGCCGAAACCGAAGCGGGTTAAAAAAAATCCTATTGACCGCTTCCGGCGGGCCGTTGAACCGGATGGCCAAATCAAAATTTCCTCGACTGAGTGTGCAGCAGATTCTCAAACATCCGCGCTGGAAGATGGGGAAAAAAATTACGGTGGATTCGGCGACGCTCATCAATAAGGGTTTTGAGGTGATCGAAGCCAAGATGCTTTTTGGTTTGGGAACTGAACAGATTGAAGTGGTGATCCATCCCGAGGCGCTGATCCATTCCATGACCGAATTTCAGGATGGGTCTATCCTGGCGCAGCTGGGAGTCACGGATATGCGTTTACCCATCCAGTATGCCTTGACTTACCCGGATCGGCTGGATTCGGGTTTGCCGGTTATGGATTTTGGTCGGGTCAGGCAATTGACGTTTGAAACACCCGACGAGCGGCGCTTTCCTTGCCTGGGATTGGCATTTTTCTGTGCCCGTCAGGGCGGCACGCTGCCCTGTGTTCTTAATGCGGCCGATGAAATCGCCGTGAACGCATTCTTACAGGGAACGATGGATTTTACCGATATTTACACGGTTGTCGAAAAAGTCGTGAACAAGCATCGCAATAGACTTAATCCTCAATTGAAGGATATTTTGGCGGCGGACACGTGGGCCAGACAAGCGGCCCGGAACCTGATCAAGTGAGGTTGTTATGGATTTTATTACCTTTTTTATCGTCCTGAGTATCCTAATCCTCGTGCATGAATTAGGTCATTTCATCGTGGCCAAACGCTGTGGCGTCAAGGTGGAGCGTTTTGCGCTAGGATTCGGTCCCAAACTTTTGTCTCGGATTTATGACGGAACGGAATTTGCCTTGTGTCTTATTCCCCTAGGCGGTTATGTGAAAATGGCCGGCGATGAACGCACCCAGTGCAAAGGCGAGGCCCAGGAATTTTGTTCCCAGCCCATCGGGCATCGGGCGCTCATCGTTCTCATGGGACCAGTCGTTAATTATGCCTTGGCCTACGTTTGTTTAGTTTTGGTTTTTCTCTTAGGATATCCTTGCCTTTCCAATAAAATCGGCGAAGCGATGACGGGCTACCCGGCCGAAACCGCAGGTCTTAAAACCGGAGATCGGATCCTTCGAATCAATGGCCAACCGATGGATCACTGGGAAGATGTGCAGACATATATTTCCACTTCCCAGACGGATTCATTGGTCGTTGATGTCCAAAGGGATCATGAGACTTTGTCCTTAACCATCATTCCGCGCAAGGATGTCCTGGAAAATATTTTCGGTCAGAAAGAAAACGTGCGCGTCATAGGGATTAAACCGACCGACGAAATGATTTTGCTGCGATATGGATTTGGTCAATCCTTGACGAATGCCTTTCACCGTCTGTGGGAGGTCACCTGGATGACCTACAAGGCGCTGTATCGGATGATGACCGGCGCAATGAGTCCCAAGGACACCATGACGGGGCCTATCGGAATCTTCTTTATCGTGCAAAAGGCAGCGGCCTTGGGATTCACCTATCTCGTTTATATCGTCGGAACGATTTCCGCCAGTCTGGCCATTTTCAATCTCTTGCCGTTGCCGGTCTTGGATGGAGGCCATCTCTTGTTTTTGGGAATTGAAAAAATTCGGGGCCGGGCCCTTTCGCAGAAGACGGATGATGCCATTAACAAAGTCGGCATGAGTCTCATTCTTTGTTTGGCCTTATTTGTTTTTTATATCGATTTTAAACGTTTTGGCTGGATCGAAAAGATCGTCGGTATTTGGCAGCATTTGGGATTATAAAAGGAAGAAAATCGTGGTAAGGAGAGCGGTTCATGGATGATATCAAGAAAAAGATCCATCAATATTTTATCGACAAGACGGATTTGCTGGCGGTCAAGGACCGTTTGACCGAGGAGCAATTGCGCAAATACGTCACCGAAAAGATCGATGAACTCTGCGAAGAACACAACATCCCTTTGCAAGAAATGGAGCGGGCCGCCGTTGTTCGCGAAATCGTAGGGGCCATGGTCAGTTATGGTCCCTTACGTCCTTTGCTGGAAGACAAATCCGTGACCGAGATCATGGTCAATGGTCCGCAGCGGATTTATGTCCAGCGTCACGGCAAGATTGAATTGACGAACATCCAGTTCACGGATCATCACCATCTCATGCATACGATTCAAAAAATTCTGGCGGCTTCGGGTTCGAGCCGGCGGGTGGATGAATCTTCTCCTTACGTTGACTTTTCCCTGCGGGATGGTTCCCGGGCGAATGTCATCCTGCCCCCCGTATCCCTGACGGGTCCATGCATTACGATCCGGAAATTTTCTACGGATATCGAAAACGTCGATGATCTCATCAATAAGGGAATGCTGGATGAGAAAATGGCCGCTTTACTGATTGGAGGGATCAAGGCCAAACTCAATATGGTGTTTTGTGGTGCGACCGGTACCGGCAAAACCACTCTCCTTAATGTCCTGTCGCGTCATATCCCCGCCGTGGAGAGAGTGGTCACGATTGAAGACACGGCTGAATTGCGTCTGATGCAGGACCACGTGGTGAGTTTGCAGACCAAGTCCGCCAATATCGAAGGCAAGGGAGTCATTGCGATCCGGGATCTGTTTCTGAATTCCCTGCGCATGCGGCCGGACCGCATTATCATTGGCGAGATCCGCAGCGAGGAGGCGCTCGATCTCATTCAATCCATTGCTTCCGGTCACAGCGGTTCCTTGGCCATTGTGCACGCCGATAGCCCGGAAGATTGCTTCAATCGGATGGTGACGATGACGCTCATGACCGGCATTCGCTTGGCCTCCGAGGAGATCAAAAAGCAAATCGCCAATGCGATTGATCTGATCATTTATACCGAATTGTATATGGACGGTATCCGGCGGATCACCACTATTACGGATGTGGAGTATGAGCCGGAAGAAGAGCAAACCTACTTGCGGGATATCTTTCATTTCGAGCAGGAAAAATTGAAGGATGGCCGGATCCAGGGCAAATGGCATTTCAATCCGCGCCGGCCCACCTTCATGAAAAAATTCGCCAAAAGAAACGTGGAATTGCCGGGATTTTTCGAGGATAAGAAAAGTTAAAACAATGGATTGGTCCAAATATTTTATTCCGACCTTGAAAGAAACTCCCGTCGGCACCGAGGCGATCAGCCATCAACTGCTTTTGCGAGGTGGGCTGGTTCATATGCTCACCTCCGGGGTTTACTCTTATCTTCCTTTGGGGCTTCGGGTCCTCAAACGCATCGAAGCCATTATTCGGGAAGAAATGAACAATGCCGGAGCGCTGGAATTGTTTCTTCCCGTTTTGCAACCCTTGGACCTGTGGCAAAAAACCGGCCGGGACAAAACCCTCGCCGAGGTGATGATCCGTTTTAAGGACAAACGCAACCGGGACATGTGCCTGGGGCCGACTCATGAGGAAGTGATTACGGATTTGGTCAAGGCCTTTGTTAAAAGCTATCGGCAACTGCCTTTAAATCTGTATCAAATCCAAACCAAATTCCGCGATGAGATTCGGCCTCGATTCGGGGTCGTGCGCGCGTGTGAGTTCATCATGAAGGATGCCTACAGTTTTGACCGTGCCAAAGAAGGTTTAAAGCGAAATTATGAACTCATGTACGAGGCCTATCAAAAGATTTTTTCAAGATGCGGCTTGAAAGCTGTTATTATAGAGGCCGATTCCGGCGCTATGGGAGGTGATATTTCCCATGAGTTTCTCATTCCTGCTCCGATCGGAGAGGATGAGATCCTTTTGTGCAACCAGTGCGGCGCAGGCCGTTCCGTGGAAGGCGACCCAGCCAGCTTGGCCTGCAGTGTCTGCCAGGGTGGAAAAATGGAAAAGACGATCGCGATCGAGCTGGGACATATTTTCCAGCTGGGATTAAAATATAGCGATGCCTTGCAGGCCACCTTCCTCGATGAGAAAGGCGATCAAAAACCTTTGGTCATGGGCTGTTATGGAATCGGGGTCAGTCGCCTCATCGCCGCCATCGTGGAGGTGCATCACGATGCCAAAGGCATCATTTGGCCAGAGCCGGTCGCTCCCTTTGATGTCGAGATCCTGCCTTTAAAAACTGATGATAGTTCGGTCATAAATCTGGCTCGAGAATTGGAAAACGAATTGGAAATAAAGGGCTGGGAGGTTTTGATGGATGATCGTGCGGAAAGCGCAGGGGTGAAATTTAATGATGCGGATCTGATTGGTATCCCCTGGCGCATCGTTCTCGGCAAAAAGACCGTTACCGATCAAACGATTGAAATCAAAAGCCGGCGAAGTGGAGAGACGAGGGTGGTTCCTATTCGAGAAGCGATTTCGCGCTTGCAGGAATTACTGACGAACGCCTGATGAGTGCAATTGAATTCTCCATCCAGGAGAAAGTTCACCAGATCGCGCAACGGTTGTGTCAGGAAATGAATCTTGAGCTCGTGGATTTGCACCTGCGCCGGCAGGGCCAGCAGACCTCTATTGAAATCCTGGCGGATCAACCGACCGGAGGCATCACCTTAGCAGAGTGCGCTCAATTGAATCAGTCCATAAATTCCCTCTTGGAGACTGAAAATGTTTTCCATGGACCGTATCTGTTGGAAGTGTCCTCACCGGGTTTGGATCGACCGCTCAAGACCAAAAAAGATTTTTTGCGGGTTCTGCACCGTGAGGTAAGAATTTTTTTAGAGGAACCGATCGACGGAAAGTGGGAGTACGCCGGGCAGATCGATCAGGTCGACGACGAAGGGATCGTCATTGAAAACCAAGAAGGCCGGGTGTCGATTCCTTTGGCGAAGATGAACCGGGCTAAGCAGCACATCACACGAGAGAAAGGTCTGTATGGATAGCGAACTTTTGGTCATCCTCGAACAACTCGAACGCGATAAGGGCATCAATAAGGATATCTTGATTGAGGCGGTGGAAATGGCGGTCGCCTCGGCGGCGAAAAAGGTTTGGACCGTGGATAAAGATGAAGAGATCAAGGTTGTCCTTGACCGGAAAACCGGAAAACTGACCACTTATGCCGGCGGGCAAGAAATCCGTTCCCATGAGTTTGGCCGGATCGCCGCCCAAACCGCCAAACAGGTTGTCATTCAAAAAATCCGCGAGGCGGAAAAGGATGTGGTCTTTACCGAATATCAGGCCCGCGTCGGCCAAATCATTTCTGGCGGGGTTTATCGCTTTGACAAAGGCAACATCATTGTGGACTTGGGTAAGACGGAGGCCTTTGTCCCCAAATCAGAACAATCGGGCAAGGAAGAATTTCGCCAAGGAGATCGGATCCGGGCTTATGTGTTGGATGTCAAAAGAGAGACGCGGGGTCCGCAAATCATTTTGTCGCGGGCACACCCCAGTTTTGTCAAAAGGCTTTTCGAATTGGAGGTTCCCGAAATTTTCGAAGGCATCGTTGAGATCAAATCCATTGCTCGCGACGCCGGTGAACGAACCAAGATCGCGGTTTATTCGAAAGATGAAAAGGTCGATTGCGTCGGGGCTTGCGTCGGCATGCGTGGTTCCCGGGTCAAAAACATTGTCTCGGAATTGCATGGCGAAAAAATTGACATTGTCCGTTACTCGAGCGATATGAAAGAATATATTCAAGCGGCGCTTTCACCCGCCGAGATTTCTCAGATTCAGATCAATGCCAATGATAAAAAAGCCAACATCATTGTGGCCGATGATCAATTGTCATTGGCCATTGGCAAACACGGGCAGAACGTTCGCCTGGCTAGCCGTTTGCTCGGTTGGGAGTTGAACATCTTCTCCGCCGATCAATGGCAGGCCCAGAAGGAAGATCAACAAAAACAGCGGGCGAAAGAAGGACTTCTGTTAGAACCCCAACAAGGGCAAGCGCAGGCGACCATTGCGGATCTGAGCGGCGTGGGGGCAAAGCTGCTCGAGAATTTGCAAAATGCCGGTTACGATTCGCTGGAGAAGATTGCCCACTCATCCGTGGAAGATCTGACCGCCATCAAAGGGTTGGGGCAAGTCAGGGCGACCAAAATGGTGGAAGAGGCCAAAAACTTTTTGAAAGAAAATGAATGAACATGAAAGTATCCGAACTCGCCAAAGAATATAAAGTCACCAGCCAGGTTATTCTCGAGAAGCTCAAATCGCTTAAGCTCAAGGCCAAAGATGAACATCAGGATTTGAGCTCTGCCGTCGTGAGTGTCCTGCGCAGCGAATTGAAACTGCTGCCCGTTGCGGTCAAGCCCAAGGCGGTTCCGCCGGTGGATCCTTCGCGCCGTCCCCGATGGGATCAGGTCGAGGTGCGCAAAAAAGTCACCGCAAAGGAAGAACCCCCCATCGAGGCAGAGCCGAAGAAACTCGTCGGGGCCAAGGCCGACGGCAAAAAATCACCCATCAAACCGGCAGTAAAAGCGAGCGTTAAGCCAAAAGCAGGGGAAGCCGACCTCAAAGAAATCCCCAAACCATCTGCGCCTAAAAAATTGGCTGAGCCTCCCGCCGTGATACCGGCAAAACCTGCAGCCCAAAAAACGGAAAAGCCTCCGCTGCCAACTAAACCTGAAGCACCGTTAGCCCCGGCTAAAGACGTGAAGCCTCCGACGCCACCGCCCGCGCCCGCAGCGCAAAAGCCGACCATTCAATTTAGCGACGAACCCTTTGTCAGCGTCAAGCCCCTGGCGAAGAGGAAGAAAATAATTCCGGGCCGAGACAGCGGCCGCGATCGGGATTTTCACAAACCGCGCTTTTCCACCGATGGTAAGGATACGGCGGCAAAGACCGCCCTCCGGGAACCGGGGGCGCTAGAAATTCCGGGTAAACTCCCCGGAGATGGACTCGCGCTTCCAACAACTTTTCAGGACCTCGAAGTCAAACTGCCCATTTCTGTCAAGGATCTGGCCTTTCGGCTGCAGCAAAAACCGAGCGTTGTTCTCAAACAGCTTTTGCAAATGGGGCTTATGGCCAACATCAATCAAAATATTGACGAGGGGGTTGTGCAGAAGCTGGCCCGGGATTTCGGGTTTAATCTGGTGAAGGTCAAAACTCAAGAAGAACAATTGGTCGAGCAGCATGATGTGGAAAAAGATGACCCCAGCAAATTGAGACCGCGACCTCCAGTCATCACCTTCATGGGGCATGTGGACCATGGAAAGACGTCCTTGATGGATCGGATTCGGCAAAGCCGCGTTGCCGACGAGGAACATGGGGGCATCACCCAGCACATTGGTGCCTATTCGGTCAAATTGCCCAAAGGCAGCATCACGCTTTTGGATACGCCCGGCCATGAGGCCTTTACCTCGATGCGCGCGCGCGGAGCGCACATCACCGATTTGGTGGTTCTGGTTGTTGCCGCCGATGAAGGCATCATGCCGCAGACGGAGGAAGCCATTGACCATGCCCGCGCCGCCAAGGTTCCCCTCGTGGTTGCTTTAAATAAAATTGATAAAAAAACTGCCAACGCAGATCGAGTCAAGAAGCAATTGCAAGAACACGATTTGACCCCGGAGGAATGGGGTGGAAAGACAATTTGCGTCGGGGTTTCCGCACAGACCGGCGAGGGGGTTAATCAATTATTGGAGATGATCCTTTTGGAAGCGGAATTGTTGGAGTTGAAGGCCAATGCAGAAAAACCGGCTTCGGGAATTGTCGTCGAGGCGCATTTGAGCCAGGGCAAGGGGGCGCTTGCCACGTTGATCGTTCAAAATGGGATGTTGAAAGAAGGCGACATCCTGGTCGTCGGCCCTTACTACTGCCGGGTGAAGGCGATGTATGATGACCACGAACGTCCGATCACGCAGGCCGGTCCTTCGACGCCCGTTGAAATCTTGGGATTGCCCAGTGTTCCCGATGCCGGGGAACTTTTTTATGTCATGGAAGACGAACGCACCGCTCGAGACATTGCCTACCGTCGTCGCGATCAGCGCAAAGAGCAGCGGATGTCTTTGACTTCCAAAATCACCTTGGAAGATCTTTATTCAAAAGTTCAGCAGGGAACGATCAAAGAACTCAACGTCGTCATCAAGGCGGATGTCCAAGGATCACTCGAGGCCTTGATTGATTCCTTAAAAAAGATTCCCAGCGATCAGGTGCAGCTCAATGTCATTCATTCCGGGGTCGGAGATATCAATGCCTCCGATTGCATCCTTGCCTGCGCCTCGAGCGCCATCATCATCGGTTTCCATGTCGAGGTGGATCCCCGCGCCAAGGAGGAGTTGGAACGCAATCCCGTCGACGTGCGCACCTACCGGATCATTTACGATGCGGTCAATGATATCAAAAATGCCTTGGAAGGCTTGCTCGAACCCAAGACCCGTAAAAAGTTTCTGGCGCGCGTCGAGGTGCGGCAGGTCTTTAAACTCAGCAAGTCCGGCACGATCGCCGGTTGCTTTGTCCAGAAAGGCAAGGTTGCGCGCAAGGCCAATGCGGATTTGATCCGTAACGAGGAGGTGGTTTTTTCTGGAACGATTGGATCGCTCAAACGCTTTAAGGACGATGTTCGCGAAGTGGCCGAGGGCATGGAGTGCGGGATTGGGCTAAGCGGATTTACCGATTACCAGGCCGGCGATACGATTGAGGCCTACGAGTTGGAAAAAATTGCCAGGAAACTCTAAGATGAAGAAAACCGTCTTTAGCGGCATGCGTCCGACGGGAAAATTGCATTTGGGGCACCTGGTGGGGGCGCTGGAGGGCTGGGTCAAATTGCAAAAAGAGTACCACTGTTTATTCGGCATCGTGGACTGGCACGCCCTCATGGGAGAATATGAGGACAGCGGCCGAATTCCAGAATATATTAAGGAGATGGCTTTAGATTGGTTGGCCTGCGGGATTGATCCGGAGCAATCGATTGTTTTCATCCAATCCCGGGTTCCTGAGCACCTCGAGCTTTTCATGTTCCTGGCGTGTTTGACGCCGCTGGGTTGGCTGGAACGCAATCCCACTTATAAAGAACAATTGCGCGAGATTGCCACCCGCGATCTGCAGACCTACGCCTTTTTAGGATACCCCGTTTTGCAGGCGGCCGATATCCTTTTGTACAAAGCGCAGGCCGTTCCCATCGGAGAGGATCAGCTTCCTCATATTGAATTGACCCGGGAAATCGGTCGGCGTTTTAATTTTTTTTACCAGGCTGACATTTTTCCCGATTGTGAAGCGATCTTAACCAAGACTCCCCGGCTTTTGGGAATCGATAACCGCAAGATGAGTAAAAGCTACCATAACGCCATCAATCTGTCTGATTCCGAACATGAGATCCGCCGGAAAGTCCAAGGCATGTTCACGGATCCTCGTCGGATCAAATTGACCGATCCCGGCCATCCGCAGGAGTGCAATGTCTACAACTATTATCAAGTCTTTGCGCCGGGACAGACCACCCGAGAAGTTTACGAATGGTGTTCCGGGGCGAAAAAGGGCTGCACCGAATGCAAACTATTCTTAGCGGAAAAAATTTTGCTGCACCTGGCGCCCATCCGCGCCAAACGGGCTGAGCTCGAAGCTCATAAAGAGAAGGTGGAAGAGATTTTACAGGAAGGGGCAAAAAAAGCCAAAGCGATCGCCCGGCAAACCATCGCCGAGGTCAAAGACGCCGTGTTTCATAAGAAGGTCCAGGCCTTGACATGACGGATAAAGCCATGAGCTACAAACTCAAATTGGAAATTTTCGAAGGCCCGCTGGATCTGCTTTTGTATCTCATTAAAAAAGATGAGATTGATATCTATGACATTCCCATCGCGCAGGTGACCGAGCAGTATTTGGAATACATCGAGATGATGAAACTGTTGAATCTCGACGTGATCGGCGACTTTCTGGTCATGGCCGCGACCCTCATGCACATCAAGTCCAAAATGCTTCTGCCGCCGGATCCGGCCGAGGTGGTTCCCGAGGAAGAAGATCCGCGCGATGAACTGGTCCGCCGGCTCCTCGAGTACAAACGATTCAAGGAGGTCGCCGAGGAACTGAAGGGCAGAGAATCGTTTCGGCAGGACTTATTCACCCGGATGGTGGATGAAGCCCGAATGAAAGAAATCAAAAATGACGCCAAGGAAGTTTATTTTGAGGCAAGCCTTTTTGATTTGATCAATGCCTTCACCAAGGCCTTGCGCAAGGTTGCGGAAAAACCCGTCTATGCCCTGACCAAGGAAGAATATACGGTGGAAATGAAAATCCATAACATCTTGCATGTCCTCATGGATCAAGCCAGCGTCCTTCTTTCGGAGCTCTTCGGCCAGTGCAAAAGCAAAATGGAAATCATTGTCACGTTCATGGCGATCCTGGAGCTCATCCGTTTAAAAGAAATTGTGATTTTGCAGAAGCAGCTTTTCGGCGAGATTGAGCTGCAACGCAATAAGGAAAATGCCCAGCCGGCTTAAGGTCGGCGAAAAATTTATTCTGCTACGCCCCGCCGCGGGCGGGGTTTCGGTCTTCTTCGCCCCAATGTTTTCACGCCGGCCTGCCGGCATTTGAGCAAAGAAGAATGCGGCAATATTCTTGAGTAGGATAATTGCTCCGAAGCAAACGAACCAGTCCTATCCTTTTGCGAAGGAGAATAGACTCATGCTCGAAGAAACCAAGCGCCTGTTGATCCATCAAGAAACCGAAGAAGATCAAGTGGTGAGCCTGTCATTACGGCCGGCAAAGCTCACGGATTTTATTGGTCAGAAAGAATTGGTGGAGAATCTGCGCGTCTCCATCAAGGCTGCCCTCAAACGCGGGGAGCCGATCGAACATATCCTCTTTTCCGGTCCGCCGGGTTTGGGCAAAACTTCTCTGGCGAATATCGTTGCCCATGAGATGGGCGCCCGGATCACGATCACCTCGGGACCGGCGATTTCGCGGGCCGGGGATCTCATCGGAATTTTGACCAACCTGGAAAAAGGCGATGTGCTTTTTATCGACGAGATCCATCGGCTTTCGAAGACCGTGGAGGAATTCCTTTATCCGGCCATGGAAAATTTTCAAATTGATTTTATTGTGGATAAGGGCCCCTACGCCAAGACGATCAAATTCAACTTGAAGCCCTTCACCCTCATCGGGGCCACGACCCGCAGCGGTCTTTTGGCATCGCCCTTGCGCGATCGTTTCGGTATCTTCCACCATTTGGATTTTTACAACGAGGAAGAATTAAGTCAGATTGTTTTAAATTCTGCGGTTAAGTTGAATGTCGTTATTGACCAGACCGCGGCGCTGGAGATTTCCCGACGCTCCCGCGGCACTCCCCGCATCGCCAATCGATTGCTGCGCCGCGTGCGTGACTACGCTCAGGTGAAGGCACAAAAAAATGAAATCACGAACACCCTGGTCACACAGGCCATGCAGACGCTCGGCGTCGATACCGCCGGATTGGATGAAACCGATCGGCGTTTTATCCGCGTGATCAAAGAGCATTATCAAGGAGGCCCGGTTGGGGTCGAAACCCTGGCGGCGACCCTTAATGAAGAGATCGACACGATCGTCGATGTCATCGAGCCATTTTTGTTGAAGATTGGTTTTTTAAGACGCACGGCCCGCGGCCGTGAATTGACCGAATCTTCTTTATCGCATTTGGTCGAACAGCCGTCCTTCCCGAAAAACCGCTCCTTCTAATCATTCCGGCCCATTGATCTTTAAGAATCCTTCGTTCACAATTTAACGCCGACAAGAAAAGGATTGTTGGATGTCAGAGATGGCCAAGGTTTTAATTGTGATGGGAGGATTTTTAATCCTCGCCGGAATGATCCTCCTGGTGTTGGGCAAGTTTCCCGGCATCGGGCGGCTTCCCGGCGATATTTTGATCAAAAAAGAAAATTTCACCTTTTATTTTCCTCTGGCCACGTGTCTGCTTTTGAGTTTGATCATGAGCTTGATCATGATTTTTTTTCGGCGGCGATAAAGTTTTTCTGACCGGTCTGCCTTTTGAGCACCGATGGTGACATTGATTGTGGTAGCGCTACTCATCATTTTCCTATGGCCACGCGACTAAAGCGGACGATTGTTGTTTTGTGGATCGGTATTCTTTTTGGAATTTTATGGATGTCTCGCTCCACCCATGCCTCTGCCTCCATTGTGCGGGTGGCGGTCGTCCTCGAACAGTCCAATTTTTCTTTGAGCGTCCGGGAAAAATTTGAGATTCGTAATTCTGGTTCCGGAGGGATGATTTTTTTAGGTCAAAATTTGAATGAATCTGTGGTGACTTGCGGTCCGAAGGGAATCCACGTTGGGGAACATGGCTTTCCCGTAACGCGCCTGCGGATTGTCCCCCGTCGGGATGCATCCATCTCGATTGGCAAACGACGGCTGCGAGGGGATTTGGAAGTGGTCTGCGGCCAGCATGGTTTGGTCACGGCGGTCAATGCGATCGAGCTGGAAGATTACGTCAAGGGGGTTCTGTATCACGAGGTTTCGAATCGCTGGCCTTTGGAGGCGATCAAGGCGCAAGCCGTTTGCACGAGGACGTATGCCCTTTTTCGGATGCGCAGTAAAAAAAGAGGCGACTATGATGTCACCAGTGATATTTATTCCCAAGTCTATGGGGGCCGAAACTCGGAAAAATACCGCACAACGATGGCAGCCAACCGCACGAAAGGGCTCGTCATGGTCTATGGGACCCAAATCCTGCCGGCCTACTTTCATTCTGTATGCGGCGGACATACGGAGGACGCGAGCGAGCTGTGGGGACATGACCTTCTTCCCTTAAAAGGTGTCCCCTGTTCCTTTTGCCGGACGAGCCCGCACTATGCTTGGAAAAAAAATTTCCGGTCCAAGGATGTGCAGGACAAGCTCAATGCCAATGGTTACAAACTCGGACTCATCAAAGCCATGGAAGTGGTTGACCGCAACATTAGCGGAAGGATCCGGAGACTGAAAATCACGACTCGCGACGGCAAAGAGGTCTTTATTTCCGGAAAGGATTTCCGCAATATCATTGGACCTAATGAGGTTCGCAGCAACAATTTCGAAATTGAGATGAAAGGATATTATTTCGATCTCACTGGCAAAGGGTGGGGGCATGGCGTCGGGATGTGCCAGTGGGGGGCCAACGAAATGGCCAGGCAGCGCAAGAAGTTCGAGGCTATTCTGCAGTATTACTATCCCGGGGTCGATATCGTGAATATGGAACAAATCAATGATTAAGGAAGGCAGCCATGCAGCTGGATGATTTGTCCTATGACCTACCGGCAGAGAGGATTGCCCAATTCCCTTTGCCCGAACGGGCCGATTCCCGGCTTTTGGTCGTGGAGCGGCATTCAGAGACGATCTCGCATGATTCCTTTTTTCGGCTGGGAAAATATTTGCCAGCGCACAGCATCCTCGTCATCAACAACAGCAAGGTCATCCCGGCCCGTCTCTGGGGTCGTCGCGCCACCGGCGGCCGGGTGGAGATTCTTCTTTTGCGCAAGCGCAACGAAGGCGAAGGTTATGAAGCGCTTTTTAGACCACTGAACCGTTTACAGAATGGCGAAACCATTGCCATTGACGAAAGTGATCTGCGCGCCGAGGTTGTGGATTGCCAAAGAAGGATTGTTCAGTTTAATAAAACGGATATCACGAGTGACCTCGAACGCATCGGGCACATGCCTTTGCCGCCTTATATCAAACGTCTGGATGAGCCACTTGATCGGCAACGGTATCAAACCGTTTACGCGAAAAATTATGGAGCCGTGGCGGCTCCGACGGCAGGTTTGCATTTTACGCCCGAGCTTTTGTCCGAATTAAAAAAGTCCGGGCATTCGTTGGTGGAGGTGACGCTGCATGTCAATTATGCCACCTTTGCGCCTGTGAAAGAAAAAGATCCGACGCGGCACGTGATGCATGAAGAAGAATATGCGGTCTCATCGTCGGCACAGCAGGAATTGACCAAGGCGAAGCAAAGCGGACGAAGAATTGTGGCCGTGGGAACAACCAGCTGCCGGGTTCTGGAAACGGTGGCCGCGAGGGGGCCATGGGAAGGTCGAACAAATTTGTTCATTTGTCCTGGATATCGATTCCTTGAGACCGATATTCTTCTGACGAATTTTCATCGACCCTTGAGCACGCTGCTCATGCTGGTTTATGCATTTGGCGGAATCGGCCTCATCCGCCGCGCGTATGAGGAAGCGATCAAGGAGAACTATCGTTTTTTTAGCTACGGCGATGCGATGTTGATTTTATAGAGAAAGGATAAGCTAAAAGTTTTTACCCTAAATGAAACGTCAAGAAATTTTACTCACCATCGCCATTGCCTTATTGGCCGTTTATATCCGATCGAATTTTTCCATTGGTCCTAGGGGAGGACACAGAGCCCCATTCCCATCGAGTTTGGAAATCGCGCAAGAGATGGTGGCGCAGGGTTGGAATCTGGAAACGCAGGGCAAGCTTCCGGAAGCCCTCTTACTTTACAATCAGGCGACGGTCGTGGACTCGCATTGTGCGCCGGCGTATGAACATCGCGCCATGCTCTCCGCCCGGCAAGGGGCCTTTAAGACAGCCTTGAATGAATTTGCCAAGGCCATCGAACTGGCGCCGAGGGAGGCTTCCGGCTATGTGCAGCGGGGAAAACTTTATTTTGGCATGGGCAATAACGAATTGGCGGCGGCTGATTTCACGAAGGCGATGGAATTAAATCCCCGTGAGGCGCAGGCGATTCATTATTTGGCTCTGACCTATGCGGCTCAAAATAAAAATAAGGAATCCCTGGAACAATATGATCGGTATCTGAGTTTAGCTCCGACGGACAATCAGGCCTACCGCGAGCGGGCGCGTCTGCATTGGGTTCTGGGTCATTCGCAAGACTCTTTAGCCGATTATACCCATGCGATTGCGTTGAATCCCAAAGATCAGGAGGCTTATGAGGAGCGCATCCGAATTCTTCTTGCGCAAAAAAAATTTACCAAGGCCTTAGAAGACTATTCAACGCTGATGGAATTGGATCCTGCGAATATGCGTTATCTCGCTAAGCGCATTCAGGTTTATGAAGAGTTGGGCAAGCCCGATCTAGCGCAAAAAGATCGGGAATTGATTCGGGCCAAAGACCCCGGCTTCTATAAAAATTGGTTGTTGCACCAAGGCGCGATCGAGCTCTCCATCGGGGATTGGGACAAAGCCCAGAAAGATTTCGATGAGGCGATTGCGATGGATCCCAACGGCCCTGCCCTTTATGAACAGAGGGGCAGGCTTGATGTTTTCAAAAAGGATTTTATTTTAGCGTTAGCCGATTTGGATAAGGCCGTCGAGCTTAATTCCAAGGATCCTTCTGTGTACAATTTCCGCGCCATGATCCACGCGCAAAAAAAAGATTGGGATCTCGCCTTGCGGGATTTGAATCAGGCGCTTATTCTTAATCCGCGCTACGCCAACGGTTATATGAATCGAGCCCGGATTTATTTAGAGAAGGGGGAATATGAAAGAAGTTGGAGTGATGTGGCGCAAGTCCGAACGCTGGGCGCAGCCCTCGACGAACAATTCCTGCAGAACTTACAAGAGAAATCCGGCCAAAAGGATTCTGGGCGTGAGCCGTTGTCGTCCGCCTCGGATGCGGGGCGTTCGTCAGATTCGTTCTTCAATGAAATTCGACTGGGTCAGAACAATGAGCCAGATTCGCTTTTCTCGACATGGAAAACGATTCATGTTCATCCGCCGGCAGGATGGAAGAAAGAAACAAAGGTGAACTATCCAGGCGGCCAAGCCCTTCTGCAGTACAGCAGATCGGCGCAGCAGGCAATCCCCCGTATTTTGCTCAGCGTAAGCGAATTTCCCCACGGGATGTCTTCGATCCAAGAATATGCTCAGACCGTCAAGGAATTTATGCAGGAAAATTCTCCTTCCGAGGCCAAGGTTACTATCAGTGAGCCGAAACTGGAAAATCGGGCGGGGCGCAATGTCGCGTACCTGGAATTTTTCAGTGAAGGCCATAACGGCATCAAGTACCGATTTGCCTGGTATCAGATTCCATTTGAGAAGGTGATTCTGACGGTGCAGTACCACAATACGGATTATCAATTTCCGGAAGATTTTTTGGCTTTTCAACGGTTGGTCGACTCTTTAGAATTTCAAGAAAGAGATGTCAACGCCGCGGCCCCTGACTTTAAAAAAGGAAATTGATGAAGCCAATTCTCAAGACAGGCTCAAATTCTTTTCAATTATTGGCCAAGGATCGCGAGACCCTGGCCCGACGGGGAATCCTGCGTACGGCCCACGGTGACATTCAGACGCCTTTTTTTATGCCGGTCGGCACCAATGGCACCGTTAAGACGCTTTCCTCGGAAGATTTGCAGGAGATGCATTCCCCCATTGTTTTGTCGAATACGTATCACTTATTTATTCGGCCAGGGACTGCGGTGATCAAAAAAGCGGGAGACCTGCATTCGTTTATGAATTGGCATAAACCTATTTTGACCGATTCCGGGGGCTATCAAGTTTTTTCTTTGGCCCCATTACGCAAAGTGACCGATGAGGGTGTGCAGTTCCAATCCCATTTCGACGGGAAAACCCATTTTTTGACTCCCGAAGAGGTGATCGCAATCGAAGGCATTCTCGGATCGGACATCATGATGCCGTTGGATGAATGCGCGCCGTATCCCTGCGAACCCGAACATGCGCAAGAAGCGTTGGAGCGAACGACGCGTTGGGCCCGGCGCTCGAAGGATTTTTTTTTGAGCAAAAAGATAGCTAAAGATCGCCAGTTATTATTTGGAATCATTCAAGGGTCTTCTTTTAAGGAATTGCGCGAGCAGTCGGCAAAAGCGATTGTCGAAATCGGTTTTGATGGATATGCCGTCGGTGGCGTGAGTGTCGGCGAACCGGTTTCGCTCATGTTTGAAACCCTCGCCTGGGTTGAGCCTTTGTTGCCGGAAGCACAACCGCGTTATTTCATGGGGATTGGTTATCCGGATCAAATGGTCCGGGCCGTGGCCGCCGGCATGGATATGTTTGATACGGTCATCCCGACGCGCTTTGGTCGTAATGGAAGTGCCTTTACCAACTGCGGCCGATTGGCCATGCGTAATGCCGAATACATTGAAGATTTTCATCCGCTCGACGAAGATTGCCGCTGCATTGTTTGCCAGAAATACACGCGCAGCTACATCCGGCACTTGTTGAACGCCGGAGAAATCCTGGGATTAAAATTGCTGGCCTATCACAATGTTTTCTTCTATATTCATTTGCTCGAGCGGATCCGTCAGGCGATCGAACAAGGGACATTCAAACAATTCCATGACAACTTTTTGGCGCATTTCAAACCGAATTCCGAGGGAGCATTGTAGCGTGAAGATCAAATGGCAATCCGGTCATCCGGGTCATTATTTCCGGATGACCGGATTGCCTGATAACCAGTAATTTATTTCCATTTTCTTAGCTTAAGTCCCTATGCTACGATTCGATATCATCACCATTTTCCCAACGATGTTTGCCTCCGTTCTTAATGACTCCATCGTCGGACGGGCCCAGGCTAAAAAAAAGATTTCTATCGGTGTCCATAACCTGTGGGATTTTACGACGGATCCGTATCGCCAGGTCGATGACCGTCCTTTTGGCGGAGGGCCGGGGATGGTGTTGATGTGCGAGCCCATTTTCCGGGCCGTGGAGAAAATCCGCGGACGAAAAAAGCAAGCCCGGGTGATCCTCCTTTGCCCGACGGGAAAAACTCTGACTCAAGCCCTTGCCAAGAAGCTGGCCAAGAGAAAACACCTCATCCTCATTTGCGGTCATTATGAAGGCGTGGATGAGCGGGTCAGGGAGAAACTGGTTGATGAAAGCATTTCCATCGGCGATTATGTTTTGACCGGCGGGGAATTGCCGGCGATGGTTTTGGTTGATTGTTTGTCTCGTCTGGTTCCGGGTGTTTTAGGCAGAAGAGAATCACTCTTGTGCGAATCCTTTGAATCCAACCAGCTGGAGTATCCTCAGTACACCCGTCCGGCAAATTTTCATGGAATGAAAATTCCAAATGTGTTATTATCGGGTCATCATCAACAGATTGAAACGTGGCGAAAACAACAGTCCCTCGCCCGCACGAAAAAACTCCGTCCGGATTTGCTGAAAATCCCACTCAATCAATCCAATTCGCAAAGGTTTAAGAAGACTCGGGGGTAATGATATGGCTTTGAGCGCACAGGAGAAAATCAAATTGATGGAAGAAAAATATGCCCGCAAGGAGTTGCCGGAATTTAATGTCGGCGACACCGTGGCGATGCGGATCAAGGTCGCCGAAGCGGACAAGGTGAGGCTGCACCCTTTTGAAGGGACGGTCATCAAAAAGACCAGCCGCGGTTTGAAAGGGACATTCACCGTGCGCAAAGTTTCCTTTGGCGAAGGCGTCGAAAGAGTTTTTCCCCTGCATTCTCCCGTCATCGAGAGCCTCAAAGTCGTCAGCAAAGGCAAGGTCAATCGCGCCAAACTTTACTACCTGCGCAAGATGGTCGGCAAGCAATCCAAAGTTAAACAGGATCAAGCGGCACAATAACATGACGGCTGCAAAGCTCGTCGGCAAAAAATCGGTGAAATTAAGGCCCGGCAG
The DNA here is from genome assembly GCA_023247725.1 of Candidatus Omnitrophota bacterium. Lineage (GTDB taxonomy): Bacteria > Omnitrophota > Gorgyraeia > Zapsychrales > JAHFFX01 > JAHFFW01. The sequence continues at coordinate 44,571 of JAHFFW010000008.1, forward strand.
CCTCAATGGCCGCCGAGGCTTTCGTTTTGAAAAGGCAGCCCAAGAAAATGGTTTTCACTTCATTGTGGGTATTGATGAGTCCGGCCGCGGACCCTTGGCCGGGCCGGTCGTGGCGGCTGCCGTTCTTCTTTATGATCACGAGTTTTGCGAGCTTATTCGCAATTCCAAACGGCTTTCTGCGGAACAGCGGGAAGTCGCCTTTCATGAGATTATGCACAAAGCGACCGTAGGTGTTGGTGTGGTCTCGGAGACGGTCATCGATTCGATCAATATCCTGCGGGCTTCCTACCATGCCATGGTGGTTGCGGTCACCCAACTCATTGGGCGAATGCCCGCCCAAATTACTGGCCAACCCGACTTTGAACAAAAGGTGCATTTATTGGTCGATGGAAATTCTTTTAAGTCGGATCTGCCCTATTCCTATAAAACGATCATTGATGGCGATAACCTATGCCTTTCGATTGCCTGCGCTTCGATTGTGGCCAAAGTGATCCGCGATCGGATTCTCCATACGTACGATTGTATTTTTCCCCATTGGGGTTTTGCCAAGCACAAGGGTTACGCAACAAAAGAGCATCGAGCGGCCATCAAAAAGTTTGGCGTGGCTCCCATTCACCGCCACTCATTTCTCCGCCTCATCAATTCTAAAGTTGAGTCTCCTCGATTGCAGGAGGAGCTTTTAGTCCGTGCTCTCGAATACGCAAGAAGGTGATGGGATGAATAGAGCCCCCGGCGGGTTGCTTAAAACGCACACCGATTGATGACGCAATATTTCAAGACTGTCCTTGGCCACCGAGGAGAAACCCTGGCCTGCACCTATTTGCAGAAACAGGGTTACCGCATCCTGGAACGTAACGTCCGAACGCGATTGGGAGAGATTGATATCGTTGCGGTTCATCAAGGGACGATCTGTTTTATCGAGGTCAGGACCCGGCATAATTTGGATAAAGGCCATCCCTTGGAATCGTTATCCTTTTTAAAGCGGCGCAAATTAACCCAGCTGGTTTGGTGGTATTTGAAATCGCGCGGATGGCAGGAAAGAAAGGTACGGTTGGATGCCGTCGGTATCCTTTGGCCGGCGCAGGGCAAACCTATGGTAGAGCTCATCCAGAATGCCTTCGAAGTTTCTTCGTGATCCATTGGAATCTGCTGGCTACGCCGACAAAATTTTGGCGCTTTCATTGAAATGAAAAAGACTTTAGGTTATGATAATCCCATCTTTCCAAATTTTCGACGTAGGACTTGATTTCTTGCCACTTGAATTCATTCATCCACCGTTTTTTGCATGAACAAATTCCAGCATCACACCCTCAAAGAATACCTGACACAACTATCACGGAAAGTTCCAGTCCCCGGCGGGGGATCGGCGGCAGCCCTTTGCGGGGCTTTAGGCGCAGCTTTATTATCCATGGTGGCCCAGTATTCCCTGGGAAGAAATTCTTCGGTAGCTCAAGAAAAAAAAATGCAGGATGCTTTAAGTCAAAGTGAACGCCTGCGCCACCGCCTGACCACCCTCGTGGACTTAGATGCCCAGGCCTACAGGCGGGTTGTAAAATCCCGGGGCGCATCCCTGGCCCGGCGGCAAAGGGCGCTCAAAAAAGCCAGGGAAGTCCCTTTAGAGATCTGCGAACGTTGTTATCAGGCGGCGAACCTCGCCCCTTTTTTGGTCCAATCGGGAAACCCCTCTTTGCTCAGCGATGTGGAGGTGGCCATGGAACTATTGTGGGCGGCGTTTCGCGCTGCCAAGATCAATGTCGAGATCAATCAATGAAAATTCCGGAATCCACGTCTCAATCTGAATCGGGCTTCGCCGCTCCCGCCAAACTCCTCGACGGAAAATTGTTGAGCGCCCAGCTTAAAGAACAATTAAAAAAAGAATTGTCGGATCTGAGGGAGCGTTTTGGTCACGTCCCGGCCCTCGTCAATATCATGATCGGAGAGCCGGCGTCCTCCTGCGCGTATGCCAGCTCCCAAAAAAAAGTCGCTGGCGAAATTGGCATCGAATACCGATTGACCAGTCTGCCTCTGGAGATTTCCCAGCGCGATCTGATTGCGTACATTGAAAAACTCAATAAAGATCCCCATATTCACGGCATCATGCTGCACAAGCCGGTTCCCAAACAAATTGATTACCGCCTGGTGGCCAATCATGTCGACCCCGCGAAAGATTTAGAAGGCATCAACGTCGAGAACATTGGCAAAATGATTCTGGGAGAAACCCGGATCATCCCTTGCACGCCGGCGGCGGTCATGGAACACATCAAATCCAGCGGCATCAATATTCGGGGAAAAGAAGCGGTGGTGGTTGGCCATAGCGAGATCGTGGGAAAACCGTTGAGTCTGTTGTTGCTGGAACAATATGCGACCGTCACCGTCTGTCATGTGGCCACCCACGAGGCAGGAAAACTTCGGGAGCATGTGAGTCAGGCCGATATCCTGATTGTTGCCGTCGGAAAACCCGCCTTAATCAAAGGCGATTGGATTAAAAAAGGCAGCGTCGTCATTGACGTGGGGATTAACCGCGTGGGCGATCGCATCGAAGGGGATGTCGAATTCGAAAGCGCCCGCCGCAACGCCGCGTACATCACCCCGGTTCCGGGAGGGGTTGGGCCGGTGACGGTTGTCATGTTGATGCGTAATGCCATTGAGGCATTTAAAATTCAGAATAGAAAGTAATCCTCATGGACAGAATCATTTGTTTAGGAAACTCTTTGGCTGGAATGAAGGCGCTTGAACTCATTCGGGCCGCGCGACCAGAAAGTGAACTTTCGGTTCTCGCGACCGAAAATGTTTTGCCCTATCATCCGGCGCGGTTGGCCGCCTGGGTGGCGAAACACATTCCGGAAGAAGACCTTTATTGTCAAACTCAGGATTTTTATAAGACCAACCGGATTGAACTCATTTTTGAAAAAAGAATTGCCCGCATCAATTTCCGAAAAAATCAGATCGTGACCGAAGAGAAAGAAATCTTTCCCTTTGATATGCTGCTTTTATCCGATACACCGCAAGTGAAATTTTTTGACTTGAAGGGGGGCGGCAAAGCAGGAGTTTTTTCGGCGGGGCGATTATCCGATATAAAAAATCTCCTCAATTCCTTACCGGCGATCGATACCCTTATCATCCAGGTGAGCGATTGGGAAAGTCTCAGGCTTGCGGCTGCTTTATTGTCGACGGCAAAAGAGGTGGTGGTTCTGTGTCCCGGCGCGTCTTTTTTGCCGCAGGTTTTAGAGCCAGAATCTTCGCTCCTTTTGATGAAATTTCTCCAGGAAAAGGGAATGCGAATCTTGCCGGAGAATGAAGTGGTGGAAGTCTTGGGCGAAAACGATGTCAAAGCGGTGCGGCTCAAATCCAAAAAGGTTTTGGCGTGCGAGGCCTTGGTCCTCGGATCAGCCCGGCCGGATTTTCGTCTACTGGCGGATACGCCTTTACAAACGACGTTCGGCCTTACGGTGGATGAAAATTTCGTTACTTCTTTAAAGCATGTTTATGCGTTCGACCGAATGATCTCACCAAAATCTGGCGAGGCTGGCGGTCGGTCCACCGATACCCTCGAGGAACAGGGCAAGATCATGGCTGCCGCCATTGGAAAAGCAGCGTATGCTTATCCTCCGATCATTTTTCAGGAGCTGATCCAATTGCCTGGATTGACGGCCGGTTTTTTGGGTGAGGTGAAATTGCCGTTGGGTGGACAAATCCACCATCGTTTGGTCGAGGCTGACCGGAGTTATAAAAAAATCTTTTTGGATCGAGAGGGAATTTTGCGGGGAGCGATTCTCTTTAATGCCTTGAATTCAAAAGACCAGTGCCTGCAATGGCTGCGTCAAGGAGTCTGCGTTCTTGGCCGCGAACAGGAATTGCTTTAGTGCGCCCTTGTCGTTGGGTGCGAATTCCATCTCGTCAACGCGCAAGCCATTGCGCGAAGGCGGATGAAAATTTTTCTTGCCAAATAAAATAGAATGTATTATTCTACCCCCAACAAGAAGATGTCCATTTTAAAAGTCCGAAACTGCTTTTTTCTTCTTTTCTGCTCCTTTTCTGTTGCAACCTTTCATTCAAACGTTTTCGCCGAGGCCCAAAAACCAACTTTCGAAGAATTGCGTATGCTTGGTTTTACCAAGCAAGAAGAAGGTAATCTTGACGAAGCGTTAGCATACTACTTGCAGGCTTCCAACCTCGATCCCAAAAAGGTCAATGTCTTAAACGATATTGGGGTGATCTATGAGCAGATGGGTTTGATCGACCGCGCCGAGTTGATGTATCAGCAGGCCGTTGCGCTTGATCCAAATTATCTGCCTCCCTTAATGAATCTGGCTTCCCTGTACGAGAAAAAAGGCGATACCGCCAAGGCCATTGAATATCTTAAAAAACGGATCGACGCCGGTGCCCCGGATGACATTTGGACCCAAAAGGCCCGACAGCGGCTGGCCGAGATTTATAATCAGTTCCCCGAATTTAAAAAGCGGCTCGTGGATGAACAAAAAGGTGATCTAGAAAGAGAAATTGCCGAACAGCGTAAGGCCGAAAAAATTGCCCAGCTCAAAAATCAATTGGCCAAGGCGGAAGGGCATTATGAAGAAGGGATGAAAAAGTTGGAACAAAAAAAATTCGCCGAGGCCGCGGAGGATTTTGAACAAGCCTTATCCATTACTCCCAGCAACACCCGCTATGCCCAAGCCAGAACCATGGCGCTCAAAGAAGACACCAAAAGAAAAATTCAGAATCATTTCAATGCCGCCATGGACTATTGGGATCACAATGACAACGCCCGGGCCAGCGACGAAATCCAAAAAATACTCACCCTAATCCCAGACGACAATCCACTTCAAGAGACACGTTACTGAATTCCGTATAAATCATAGAACATGGAATGTCCTCGCACATTGATTTCCCCAAAGGCGTTTAAGGTCGATTCATGCCGGACACACAGATTTTTTTAATCGACGCGCATGCCCTGTGCTATCGTTCCTATTTCGCCATTCGGAATCTCGCCAATTCAAAAGGACAAGCCACCAATGCGGTTTATGGATTTTTGGCAACCCTTAAGAAGATTTTGCGCGATCACAAACCCGAATATTTGGCGATCTGTTTTGATGCCGGCAAAAAAACCCAGCGTCAGGAGAAGTTTGCCAAATACAAAATCCATCGCCGGCCCATGCCGGACGATCTGGTCAGTCAAATCCCGCTCATTAAGGAGGTCGTGGCCGCGTATCATTGGCCGGTCTTCGAGGCCGAAGGTTTCGAGGCCGATGACATTATCGCCACTCTCGCTAAGAAGTTATCGGCGAAGGCCGAGGTCGTCATTGTCAGTGATGATAAAGATATGCTGCAACTATTGTCTGATCGTGTCAAAGTTTTTAGCATCCGGCGGGATCAATTCCTTAATCCGAAAGAATTGAAACAGGAGCTGGGGATCGATCCCTCCCGAATTGTGGATTACATTGGCCTGGCCGGCGATCAGACCGATAACATCCCGGGGGTCGTTGGGATCGGAGAGGTCACCGCCAAAGAGCTCATCAACGATTATGGAACTTTAGAAAATATTTTCCAGCATCTGTCGCAGATCAAACAAAAAAAGGTTCAGGAAAAATTGAGCGAGCAAAAAGACATGGCGTTTTTCAGCAAAGAGTTGGCGCTTCTGGATTCGAAGGTTCCGGTGGATATTGATCTCAAGGAGATGTCCGTCCGGGAGCCGGATGAAAAAAGGCTCCTCGAGCTTTTCCGCGACCTGGAATTTAAAAAATTCGCGGATGAGCTATCCGTGGCTGATCAAGAGGCCTTGCCCATCAAGGTCAAGGGAATTCATCGTGCCGACGACCAGACAGAGTTGGTGAACAAAATCAAAAAGGCCGGCCGCTTGGTCTTTATGGTGGACGCTCCCGCGGAACCAACTTTGACCGGAGCCGGCATCATGGTCGCCGTGCAGGAGGGCGAGGTGTATTCCATTTCCTTTGAGCTTTTGGATGAGCTCAAATCGGTTTTTTGTGACCCGGACATTTTAAAAATCACCTATGACGCCAAAAAAGTTTTTAAAGTGTTTGCCGAGAAACAATGCGCGATTGATGCCAAGGTTTTTGATGTGATGCTCTCCGGTTATTTATTAGCGCCTTCCCAGACGTCTTTTAGCGTCGACACTCTGTCTTGGATTTATTTAAGGTCACCCATCGCGACGGTCGACCGTCTAGCGCGGGAGACCGAATGTCTTTTGCGCCTTTATCCCATATTAGAGAAGGAGCTCAAGGCCAAGGATCTTTGGCGGCTTTATGAGGACATTGAAATCCCTTTATCGCAGGTCCTCGACCGGATGGAACGCGAAGGCGTGCGCCTGGATGAAGGGCTTCTCAAAGGTTTATCCAAGGATGCCGAAAGGAAAATCAATCTCCTGATCGAAGAGATTTATCAGAAAGCGGGCCGCGAATTCAATCTCAATAGTCCCAAACAACTGGCCCAGGTCCTTTTCAACGAGCTTAAGTTCCCGGTTATTAAAAAAACCAAAACCGGTTTTTCGACGGATGAGGATGTGCTTTTGCGGCTGTCAAAAACCCATGAGATCCCGGCGAAGATTTTGGAGTACCGGCAGCTGGCCAAATTGAAATCCACCTATATCGATGCCCTGCCGAGGCTGATCAACCCCGAGACTGGCCGCTTGCACGCGCGATTTAACCAGACCGGGACCGAGACCGGACGTTTGAGCTCAAGCGATCCCAATTTGCAGAATATTCCCATCCGGACACAGATCGGCCGGCAAATCCGCAAGGCCTTTATTCCTTTTCAAAAGAATCACCGCATCGTTTCCGCGGATTATTCTCAAATCGAATTGCGAATTCTGGCTCATCTCTCCGGCGATAAAACCTTGAAAAAGGCCTTTTGGGATGACCAGGACATCCATAATTACACCGCTGCCCTCATCTATGAGGTCAAAGAAAAAGACGTCACGCCGCCGATGCGCAACATGGCCAAGCGCGTCAACTTCGGCCTTAGTTACGGCATGAGTCCTTTCGGCCTTTCCAAAGACCTGGACATTGCGCAGTCCGAGGCCCAGGCCTTTATCGAAAAATATTTTTTACGCTATCCCAACGTTAAGAAATTTATGGAGGACGCCGTGCGCAAGGCGGAAGAGCAGGGTTTTGTCCTCACTTTACTGAACCGTCGTCGGTATATCCCGGAAATCCTTAGCTCGAATCAGGCCGTTCGTCAATTGGCGCAGCGTCAGGCTATCAATACGCCGGTGCAAGGCTCGGCCGCGGATTTGATGAAGCTCGCCATGATCCATATCCAGCGCGAGCTGGAGAAGAAAAAATTTGTTACAAAGATGATTATTACGGTTCATGACGAATTGGTCTTTGATGTTCCTGACTCCGAGAAGAAAACCATTGTGGAATTGGTGCGGCAAAAAATGGAAGGAGCCATTTCTTTGTCGGTCCCCATCAAGGTGACGGTCAAAAGCGGGCCCAACTGGCTTGAGCTGAAAGAAATCAAGCCATGAGAGTTGCCTTTTGCTCTTCGGAGATTGCGCCTTTTGCTAAAACCGGCGGGCTCGGGGATGTCTGCGGGACCTTGCCGTTGGCCCTGGAAAAATTAAAAATCGAACCCGTGTTAGTTTTGCCCCGCTACCAAATGATCGATCCTCAGAAATATCAGCTCAAAAAAATTTCTCCCGAGGCGTGGATCGGAACGGCGGGGCAAAACATTCCGGTTTATTTCATCGAGCAGGAAGGATATTTTGGCCGCAAGGAGATTTACGGTGAAGACGGCGGCGAGTACAGCGACAATCTCGAGCGTTTTCATTGTTTTTGCTTGAAAGCCCTCGAATTATTCAAAACCCAAAAAAAGACAATGGACATCATCCACGTCCATGACTGGCAGGCGGCGCTCATTCCTGTCCTTTTAAAGTCAATTTTTCGTTCGGACCTATTTTATAAAAAAACCAAAAGCATTTTGTCCATTCATAATATGGCATTCCAGGGGATTTTTCCGAAGGATCAATTCCCCAAATTAGGTTTCGATCGCCGGTTATTCTCGATGAACGGGTTGGAATTCTACAACCAGATCAACCTCCTCAAAGGCGGACTCATTTTTAGCGACCGGGTGGCGACGGTCAGTCCTCATTATGCCAGGGAGATTCGGACTCCAGAATTCGGCTGCGGCCTGGAAGGAGTTTTGGCCAACCGCAGAGAAGGCGTCGTGGGGATCCTCAACGGTTTGGATTACGAGACCTGGAACCCAGAAGCCGACGTCCATATCAAACACCGGTACAGCAAAGACAATTGGAAATCGAAATTCGAAAATAAATCTTATTTACAGAAGCTTGTTGGTCTGCCCGTCAAAAGGAATGTTCCGATCCTGGCCTTCGTCGGGAGACTGACTTATCAGAAAGGCATTGAGCTTTTGATGAAGGCTATGGATAAAGTTTTGGCGTTAGATCTTCAACTGGTTTTTCTGGGAGTGGGGGAACCCAAGTATGAACAGCCGTTGCGGCGTTTGGCTAAGAAAAATCCGGCGAAGATCGCCGTATCTTTAAAATTCAGCGAGGAATTGGCGCATCAGATTTATGCCGGATCGGATTTGTTTTTAATGCCATCCGTCTTTGAGCCATGTGGTTTGAGCCAGATGATCAGCTTCCGTTATGGCACGATTCCCTTGGTTTATAGAACCGGAGGCCTGGCCGATACTGTTTTTCCTTTTGATCCGGCGACGGGAGAGGGGACAGGTTTTATCTTTGACCAATATAAGGAAGACGCATTTTTAAAATCCCTGCAAGAGGCGCTTTTGGCTTATCAGGATCGTCCGAGTTTTGAACGGTTGATGACGAAGGTCATGAACAGCGATTTTTCCTGGGAACGCTCGGCCAAGGAATATCAGAAGTTGTACCTGTCTTTGCTCAATTGACCGATGGTCACGATCGGTTTGACAGGAGAACTGGGAGTGGGCAAATCGACGGTGGCAGGATTTTTTTGCCAAAAGGGAGCCGCGGTGCTCGACGCCGATTCGCTGGCGCATCGATTGATGGAACCGAATCAGCCGGTTTTCCGCAAGGTCGTCAAAAAATTTGGCCCACAGATTCTTAAAAACGGCCGGATTGATCGGGCTCAATTGGGGAGGATGGTTTTTGCAGATCCTCGAAAGTTGAGGATTCTGAACCGGCTTGTTCACCCGGCGACGATTTCAGCGATCAAAAGCCATGTTCGCGGCATTGGCCGGCGCCATCCCCGCGCGATTATTGTGATCGAAGTGCCGCTCCTCATTGAAACCGGTCTGGATCGTTGGGTCGATCATTGTCTGGTCGTCAAGGCGTCGAGGAAAAAGCAATTGGAGCGGCTGCAAAAAAGCCGGCGTTTGTCGAGAACCCAGGCGCTTAAAATCATTCAAAATCAGATGAGCACGAAGACGAAAATGAAATATGCGGATTTTGTGATTGATAACGGTGGATCGCTGCCAGCTACAAAAAAACAAGTGGAAAGGATTTGGGAACAGCTAAAACATTTTTAGGATCATCCGGTGGGGGGCGTCCCGACTCGCGCTCTAAGTCAGGGGTCGGGACGCCCCGCGCCCCAGTGAAAGCGTTTTAAGGATTATTTTAAAATTCTCCGTAACGCCAAAAGGATTCAGAAAAAACAAGGTGAGGACAAATGACAACCAAAACTAAAAACGAAACATCCAAGGAAGCAAAAGAGATCAAGAAAAATAGTGAAGGAGAAGAAATTATGGAAAAAACCGCAACGAAGTCGGCCAAAGAGGGGACCGACGTGGTGTTTCAGCTGGACATCACCAAGCTCAAGGACATGAAGATGGCCGAGCTGACCAAGATGGCCAGGGACATGAACATCAACGGCTTAAGCGGTATCAAAAAACAGGACTTGATCTTCAAGATCCTGCAGGGACAAGCTGAAAAGGAAGGATTGATGTTCGGGGAAGGCACCTTGGAAATCCTGCCGGAGGGTTTTGGATTCTTGCGCAGTTCCCGCTACAATTATCTCCCCTGCCCCGACGATATTTATATCTCACCGTCCCAGATTCGGAAATTCGATTTAAAAACCGGCGATAGCGTGAGCGGCCATATCCGTCCGCCCAAGGAAGGGGAAAAATATTTCGCGCTCTTGAAGGTGGAAGCGGTCAATTACGAGGATCCGGAAAAATGCAAGGACAAGATCCTCTTCGACAACTTGACGCCGTTATACCCGCATGAGCGGATCATCCTGGAAACGAAACCCGAAGAAATTTCCATGCGGATCATGGATCTCATTACGCCGCTAGGAAAAGGCCAGCGCGCGCTCATCGTGGCCCCGCCCTACAGCGGCAAAACCGTCCTGCTGCAGAAGATCGCCAATGCGATCACGACGAATAATCCGGATGTCATCCTCATTGTCTTATTGATCGACGAGCGTCCGGAGGAAGTCACGGACATGCAGCGGGGCGTCAAGGGGGAGGTCATCTCCTCGACCTTCGATGAACCGGCCGAACGGCACGTTCAGATCGCCGAGATGGTTTTGGAAAAAGCCAAACGCCTGGTTGAGCACAAACGCGATGTGGTCATCCTCCTGGATTCTATCACCCGCCTGGCCCGGGCCTATAACACGGTCGTGCCTCATAGCGGGAAAATCCTTTCGGGTGGTGTTGATTCCAATGCCTTGCACAAACCCAAGCGGTTCTTTGGCGCGGCACGTGCCGTCGAGGAAGGCGGAAGCTTGACCATTATTGCGACCTCGCTCGTGGACACCGGCAGCCGGATGGATGAAGTCATCTTTGAGGAATTCAAAGGCACCGGCAACATGGAATTGCAGCTGGATCGGAATCTTTTTCAGCGTCGGATTTACCCGGCGATTGACATCAAGCGCTCCAACACCCGCCATGAAGAGCTCTTGATCGACAAGGATGATCTGCAAAGGACCTGGTTATTGCGCAAGGCCATCAACGATCTTAACTCGGCCGAGGCCATGGAGCTTTTGATCGATCGGATCGGAAAGTATAAAAGTAACAAAGAATTTTTGCAAAATATGAACAAATAGGATACAGTTTTCCCCTAATCTCCGAGCTTCTATCTCGACGCCTGATCCAATTTATTGTTGTGAAAACCCCTCTTTGTCGTTATACTAAATTCTCAAAATTTTAGTCAACGGTCGTCTTCAGTCATCCTTTACCGTTTGAGTTTTTGACGAATCAGATTTTGCCAGTGTCGCAACTGGAAGGAGGTTTTTAGTATGAAGGCCAATATTCATCCGCCTTATGAAGAAACGACCATCACCTGTGCGTGCGGGGCGGTCATCCATACCCGGTCGACCAAAAAGAATATCCGCGTCGAGATCTGTTCCCAGTGCCATCCCTTTTTCACCGGGGCGAAGAAATTCGTGGATACGGCCGGCCGGATTGAACGCTTCACCAAACGCTACAAGAAGTAAATCAAATGCTCGACAAGCTGGCGAAGCTGGAAAAACGCTACGAAGAGATCGAGCGCCTTTTGGCCGACCCCGAAATCAGCGCCGATCAGGCTGCGTGCCAGAAGCTGGGCAAGGAGCTTTCCGAAATTTCCCCGACGGTCAGTGCCTACCGAACCTACCACGGCTACGAATCGCAGATCTTAGAACTCCAGAAGCTTCTCTGTGAAAAGCACGATAAGGAATTTGAAGATCTCGCCAGGACCGAGCTCAAAGAACTTGAACAAAAACAGCGTGAGCTTAAAGGTCGATTGGAAAATCTGACGAACATCTCTTCGCAGCAAAAGGATCAGGACCTTATTATGGAAATCCGGGCGGGAACCGGAGGAGAGGAAGCCAGCCTCTTTGCCGCGGATTTGTACCGCATGTATACGAAGTATGCCGATTCGAAAGGCTGGAGGGTGGAATCGATCAGCAGTTCACCGTCGGAGACGGGGGGTTTTAAGGAAGTCATCTTTAGCGTCAGCGGCAAAGGCGCGGCGCACAACCTCAAATGGGAAAGCGGGGTTCATCGCGTGCAGCGGGTTCCCACGACCGAGGCCTCGGGCCGCATCCATACCTCTGCGGCGACCGTGGCCGTTTTATTTGAGCCGGAAGAAATTGAACTGACGATTGATCCAAAAGATTTAAAGATTGATGTCTTTCGTTCCTCCGGTCCGGGCGGGCAAAGTGTCAATACGACGGATTCGGCCGTGCGCATGACTCACTTGCCGACGGGAACGGTCGTCGTTTGCCAGGATGAACGCTCGCAGTTAAAAAACCGCGCGAAGGCCATGCGGGTCCTGCGGGCTCGCTTGTTAGATAAAAGGAGACAGGAGGCCCTGGCGAAGGCAACGGCCGAGCGGCGTTCGAAGATCGGCACCGGCGATCGCAGCGAAAAAATCCGCACCTACAACTTTCCCGACCGCCGCGTCACCGACCACCGGATTGGATTTACCACCCACCAGCTTCCGAAAGTGATGGACGGAGATCTGGACGAAATCACGACCGCCTTGATCAAAGCCGAACGTGAAACAGAGGCTTCTCAATGACCGAACCAGAACTTTATTTGACCCACCGTCGGGGTTGCAACCGGATCGAACTCTATCTGGACGAACACCCCTTAACGGATTCGGAGCGTCAAGGCTTAGAAGAATTCCAGCGCCGCCGACAAAACGGTGAACCGCTTCAATATATTTTAGGAGAAACCGAATTTTACGGTTTCCGAATCAAGGTTGACGAACGGGTCCTGATCCCGCGACCAGAAACAGAGATTTTAGTCGATTTGGCTTTGGAAGAATGTCGTCGATTCGCCGAGCGTTCCCTGCGGATTCTCGATATGGGAACGGGGTCTGGCAATCTGGCCATTGCCTTGGCCAAAAAACTTCCCCAGAGCAAGATCAGGGCCATTGATCGATCGCAGGCGGCGCTTGATTTGGCCCTTGAGAATGCTAAAATCAATTTGGTCGACGAACAAATTGATTTTGTCTGCGCGGATTTATTGGAGGCTTTTCATTTACAAGGTGAGCCTTTAAAGAAATTCGATCTGATTGTGTCCAATCCCCCTTATATTCCGACGGAGGATATCGCCTGCTTGTCGATCGAGGTGCAGCGAGAACCTCGACTGGCTCTTGATGGAGGAACCGATGGCCTGGATTTTTTGCGCCGCATGATCAAAGATGGCGGGCGTTTTCTTGTTCCCGGAGGTTGTCTCCTGGTTGAGTGCGGCGACGGACAGGCAGGAAAGATCAGGGAGATTTTCCAGCCAATGTCCGGTTTTCAGGATTGCCGGATTTTTAAAGATTTAAACCAAAAGGATCGTTTGGTCAAAGTGAGGCGCGAATAAATTATGGAAAAACTCGTGATCGAGGGAGGCCATGCCCTCAAAGGGGAAGTCAGGGTCAGCGGCTCAAAAAATGCCGCCTTGCCGGTTTTGGCGGCAACGTTATTGACCGACGACGAATGTGTGTTAAGGAATATTCCCCGCCTGCGCGATACCATGACGATGGTGAAACTCTTGCGCTCTCTGGGAAAAACGATCGATATCGGAAAGGATTCGGTTACCGTCAGCAAAGGTCCCTCCAATCATGTTGCGGAGTATAAACTTGTGTCGACGATGCGGGGGTCATTTTGCGTCCTGGGTCCGCTTCTGGCGAAGCTTGGCAAGGCCAAGGTTTCTTTGCCGGGCGGATGCGTCATCGGCATCCGGCCGGTGGATTTGCACATCAAAGGCATCAAGGCCCTGGGCGCCAAAATTGATTTTGACAGCGGGTATGTGGTCGCCAGCGCCCACCGGCTCAAAGGCAATCACATGTATCTCGGCGGAGGTTTTGGTTCCTCGGTCCTGGCCACCGCGAATGTGATGATGGCGGCGACTTTGGCCGACGGAGAAACCATCATCGAATCAGCCGCCTGCGAACCCGAGATCGAAGACTTAGCCAATTTTCTCATGGCCATGGGGGCAAAGATCAAGGGAAAGGGAACCCCGCAGATTGCAGTCCAAGGCGTCAAGAAATTGCACGGGGCGAATTTTCGCATCAGTTCGGACCGAATCGAGGCCGGGACCTTCATCCTTCTGGCGGCGGCGTTGCGCAGCAACATCACGATTCGGGAAACGAACTTCATGCATCTTCTGGCGCTTCTGGATAAATTGGAGGAAGCCGGCATGAGATTCGAAAAAGAATACAATCTGATTCGTCTCAAATGCAGCCGGCATCTGAAACCGACCAGCATCACCACCTTTCCCTATCCTGGTTTTCCGACGGATTTGCAGGCCCAGTTCATGGCGCTTATGGCCATGACCCCGGGGGTGAGCGTCATCACCGATAAAGTTTATCCCGATCGGTTTATTCATATCGCGGAGCTCAACCGCATGGGGGCGAGCATCCGTCGGGAAGGCAGCAACGCGATTGTCGAAGGAGTCAAAACCCTTCACGGGGCTCCGGTCATGGCCTCGGATCTGCGGGCCTCGTCGGCGCTCATCATCGCCGGGCTGGCGGCCAAGGGGAAGACCGAAATCCATCGCATCTATCATCTGGAGCGCGGTTACGAGAATCTCGACGAGAAATTGGCAACGATGGGGGCGAAAATTTATAGGGAAAAGGAATAGGGTTGAAAAGGATATGAGGGCAAGAAAACTTGATTCCTTGGGCGATCAAGCGCTGGAAGATTCCAAAAAAGGTAAATTTAAGGAATGATGAGGCATTTTGCCAGCCCATCATTTTGGGAATGTTACCATCATCTCCCTCGAAACGTTCAAAAATTAGCGGAAAAATTTTTTGAGAAGGCAGGGCCATGGTCCAGATGACGACCTTTGCGGGTGGCAGGACGGGATCATGGCAAGTTGAGCATATCCGTGCCGTCATTGGTCCGCCATTGGAAATGGTCAAGCGCCTGGCCGTGGCTAAGGGCAAAGATTCCTCGAATCAAAACGCGGTATGGCGGCTGCGCGGCGTGACCAGTTATGAGCGGTATGTGCATCGATCCGAACGAGAGCAGCTGGTAGCCCGCCAGCCTGAGCTTGGGCGGGTTGAGGCAACGCACGCCGCGCTCATCCCCATCAAAAAATCTGCCGCTTGGTGGAACTTGACTCAAGATGAGCGTCGGGAAATCTTCGAAGAGCAATCGCATCATATTGCCACCGGACTGCAATATCTCCCGGCGGTTGCCCGGCGCCTTTACCACAGCCGCGATCTGGGCGAGCCGTTCGATTTTCTCACCTGGTTTGAGTATGCACCGGCGGATGCCTCTGCCTTTGAGGATCTGGTGCAAAGATTGCGTCGGACACCGGAGTGGAAATTCGTCGAGCGGGAGCTCGACATCCGGCTCAGCAAACGGGAGTAGGTGGATGAGTGGAGACCTACGGCTGGCCGATGGCCACAATATAGACGCACGATGGAAGAGCTGATTGAGGCTGTTGCTGGATGGTAATGGATGAAGCAATTAACCCGCCTAATCGCTTCATAATTTGAAGCGGTTAAATTCCCGCCTTTTACCTTTTGGCATATAGATTTCAAAAAGTATAATGCGAAAGGTAAATTCCAAATTTCCCTAACTGTTGACAGTTATTTATAAGTGTATACGCTTAGGGAAATGTTCACTCAGGTGCTAATGTTCACTATTGAGTGAACATTCCATCGATTTGCTAATCTTATACAATCTTATGTAGTCGAAATATAAGAAGCGTATAAAATCTGTGCACTTGTTAATAAGTGACGAGGTTTTCTACAGGCGAAAATTGCTACCCGAAAAAATCTTGACATTATGTCGCATAAATTATATACTTTTTGCGACAATAATAGTGAGGTATATTTATGCAATATACTAATGATATTGTAGTTAACAGAATACATGGCCATGGTAGGGGATGGGTTTTTACGCCAAGCCATTTTTTTGACCTTGGAAGTCACTTTGCTGTAAGAAAAGCCCTTGAGAGGTTAGCGAAGCAGGGAACAATCCGGCGCCTTTCCCCAGGGCTTTATGACTATCCCAGGCGCCATCCTGCGTTGGGAGATTTGGTTCCTAACTATGAGCAAATTGGTAAGGCATTGGCCGGACAGTATAAATTAAGGCTGCAACCTTCCGGAGCCTACGCTGCCAATCTTCTAGGTTTAACCGAGCAGGTTCCGGCCAAAATCGTTTTTTTGACTGATGGCCCCAATCGGAAATTAACTATCGGCAATCAGCGAATCATCTTTAAAAGAACCACCCCCAAAAACATGGCGGCCGCAGGCCGTGTTAGCGGTTTAGTTATTCAGGCCTTACGCCATTTGGGAAAGAATAATGTGGATGATGATACCATCGACAGGCTTAAAACGCGATTGAGTGATGATGACAAACAGCAGCTTCTCAAAGATATTTCGTGCGCTCCGGCTTGGATCGGCGCAATATTCAGAAAAATGGTGGAATAATGGATCGATTTGCAGTCTTGCCTGCTTCAGAGAAAATTCTTTATTTCGATACAATGGCCGGTAAACTTGGGATCTCGCCGGAGATGGTCGAGAAAGATTTTTGGGGTTGCTGGACACTGGAGAAACTTTTCACATTAAAGGATATTGGAGCGCACATCACATTTAAGGGCGGCACCTCGCTCTCCAAGTGCTACAACGCCATTGAACGTTTCTCGGAAGATGTTGATATTGCCATTGAAAGAAAATATCTGGAACATGGCAAAGATATTGAGCCGTCGGTTGATGTCAGCAATAAGGAAAATCAGCGACGCATCGAAGAATTGATGGCTTCCGCCAGGACAGCCATTCGCAAGCAGATTCTTCCGGAGTTACGACGGCAAGCTGAAAAGATCCTTGGAAAGAGTGGTCAATGGTCGATAGATTTGGATCCCAAAGATCCGCTCGAGCAGACACTTCTGTTTGTTTTTCCAAAAGCTGTCATAAAAACGGATCGCGAATATGTAATGCCTATAGTTAAGATTGAGTTAGGCGCCCGTTCAGATGATTGGCCGGCGCAATCTGTTCATATCTTCCCCTACGTAGCTGAAGTTTTACATGATGCGTTAGTCGTTCAGCCCATCACCGTCAAGGTTTTATCGGCGGAGAGGACATTTTGGGAGAAGGCGATGATCCTTCACCGGCTTTATCACTCTCCCGAAGAGAAGACTGTTTCAAAACGTATGTCACGGCATTATTATGATCTATATGCGATGAGTAAGGCTGGAATATTTGATAGGGCGCTTAAGGATGTTGGGTTGATGCGCAGTGTCGTTGAGTTCAATAGACTTTTCTTTCGATATTCTTGGCTAAATTATGACGAGGCCAAGCGCGGGACTTTCCGCTTGGTTCCTAAGGATGCTGAGCGGATTAAGAGCCTGAAAATTGACTACCGGCAAATGGAGCAAATGTTTTTCAAGGATCAACCGGCGTTTGATCGGATTATAGAAAGACTTAAAGAGATAGAAGATAAAATTAATGACCAAAAATAAATCAACCGGCATCAAATCATGGCCATTGGATGACAGGCCAAGAGAGAAATTGCTTAAAAAAGGCGCGGACGCTTTGAGTAATTCTGAACTCTTGGCAATTTTGTTGCGCACGGGGAACCTAAAAGAAGAAGAGAGGACGTAATGTTTGAGCAAGTTTTCAAGAATATTGACGACATCCTTCACAAAGATGCAGGGTGCAGTAGCGAGCTTGATTATGTGGAGCAGACTTCATGGGTTCTCTTTCTGAAATATTTGGATGATCTTGAGAAAGACAAGAAGACCGCGGCCAAATTGGCGGGCAAGACGTATTCAAATATTATCGGTCCGGAATATCGTTGGGATGTATGGGCAACGCCCAAAGACAATGATGGCAAGCTGGATCATCACAAAGCACTAACGGGCGATGACCTTAAAGATTTTGTTGACCACAAATTGTTTCCCTATCTGAAAAAGTTTAAAACCAGCGCCCAGAGCCCCGACACCATTGAATACAAAATCGGCGAGATTTTCAGCGAACTTAAAAACAAAATCCAGAGCGGTTACAATCTCCGCGAGGTCATCAACTTAATTGATCAGCTTCGTTTTCGTTCTCATGCCGAGAAGCATGAAATGTCGCATCTTTATGAAGACAAGATCAAGAATATGGGCAACGCCGGACGTAACGGCGGCGAATACTACACGCCCCGTCCGCTGATCAAAACGATTGTCAAGGTAGTTGCACCTGAAATCGGCAATAAAATTTATGATGGTGCGGTCGGGTCAGCGGGCTTTTTGTGCGAAGCCTTTGAGTATCTTAAATCTCAAAAGAATCTAACAACCAAAGACGCGCAGACGCTTCAGAAAAACACTTTCTACGGCAAAGAAAAGAAATCCCTCGCCTATATCATCGGCACGATGAATATGATTCTGCACGGCATTGAAGCGCCCAATATTGTGCATACCAACACGCTGGCTGAAAACCTCGCTGATATTCAAGAGAAAGACCGTTATACAATCGTCCTTGCCAATCCGCCGTTCGGCGGTAAAGAACGAGCCGAGGTTCAGCAAAATTTTTCGATAAGAACCGGCGAAACCGCGTTTTTGTTTCTTCAACATTTTATTAAGATCTTGAAAGCCGGCGGCCGTGCGGGTGTAGTCATTAAGAATACATTTCTTTCCAATACTGACAATGCCTCGATCAGCCTGCGCAAACTACTTTTAGAAAGCTGTAATTTACACACGGTACTTGATCTTCCCGGCGGCACATTCACCGGCGCAGGAGTCAAGACTGTGGTTTTGTCTTTTGAGAAAGGCACGTCGACCAAGAAAGTCTGGTTTTATCAACTTAACCTTGGCCGCAACCTCGGCAAGACCAACCCGCTCAATGAAAACGATCTGGCCGATTTTGTGAAATTGCAGAAATCAAAAGCGGATTCGGAAAATTCATGGACGGTCAATGTGGCGGATGTGGATAAGGTTACTTTCGATTTGTCCGTCAAGAATCCGCATAGAAAAGATGAAACGACTTTGCGCGAACCGAAGGAAATATTGGCTTCAATGAAAAAGCTGGATGAAGAGAATAAGGAAATAATGCAAGAAATCAGTCGGATAATAGGAGATTAATCTTTCTAATCAACGAAGCGTATGCCTCCAGAGAACTTTGAACAATTTAAAGCAAAGCATGAAGCATGGAAAAAGTGTCTTTCCGGTGAAGATCGCAATTCTGTGTTCAATCAAATCTTTCGGATGGTTTGGAATGCCGCAGTTTTTAAAATAATTAACGAGGCACGCAGGATTTCTCCGACAGATACAAAAGGTCAGATTAAAATTAATGGGATGGTGCATCATTTTTTAGACAGGTGCTTCTTTGACAGCCAGTTTCTGGCTGTTCGACGGTTGACAGATGCGGCATACACATTAGAGGATGCCAAGAAAGGGATATTTTCTTTGACTGCATTATTAAATGATATGAAAGCAAATATCTCTCTAATGACTCGCGCAAATCTTTTCGCAGTTGAAAACCTTGAATATGATCCTACGGGAATTCAGCAACGAGAATTGCAATATGCTTTTGAACAATCCAAAAATGGGAAAGGCGCATATTGGTCATCTTTTAAAGGAAGTAGTCATGACATAACGTCCAGACATGATCAGATTGACGTTCTTTGTGGAACATCCGCCGATCAGCGCAAGCCATCTGATACTATTCGGGGAGAAATCTTTGATTATTTACTTAAGCGGACAAAGGATGCTTCAGAAGACGTTAATCTGCACGTTAATAAATACATCGCTCATGCCGCAACGCCTGATAGCCGCGAATATTCTAAAGCAGGCGAGGTGTCTATTACTTTAGATCATTTATGGGGCGCGCATAAAGTAATTTGTCAGGTCGCTAATTTTGTTGATGTATATATGCTTTCGAGAGCCCATTATAGCTTCTTGCCAGTTCCGCAATATGACCATTTTGAACATATTGATGAGTTTTTGGTTTCCGCAGAGGGAGTGGATGCTTTAAGTAACGCATGGCATCAATTTCAGAAAGACACAGATTCTTGGGCGTCATGGGGAATGAAAGAGTTGCAGGAAGAAATATTGCAGAAAAATGAATAGAACAATTAAACAATTAGAGTCGAATCAGGCAAGCACTGCTTGGCAAACCAAAACGCTTGGCGAGGCTTGCGAAGTCTTTGCCGATGGGGATTGGATAGAGAAGAAAGACCAAGCAACAAGCGGTATACGGCTTATACAGACTGGCAATATTGGGAATGGATATTTTTTAGATAGAGGTGAGAAAGCACGGTATATTTCAGAAGGTACATTTAAAAGATTGCGATGTACAGAAGTTTTGCCGGGTGATTGTTTGCTTTCCAGATTACCCGATCCAGTAGGAAGGGCAGGTCTTATCCCTGATACAGGGCAAAAAATGATTACTGCGGTTGATTGCACAATCATGCGTTTCAAAAAAGATACTTTGCCTAAATGGTTTATTTATTATTCTTTGTCTCCAGACTATCAAAACGAAATTAACAAAGAGGTCACTGGAGCGACACGTCAACGTATCAGCAGAAGTAATTTAGGCAATATTAAACTTCCAATCCCCCCGCTCCCCGAACAGAAACGGATTGTTAAGATTTTAGATGATGTTTTTGAAAAAACCGCCAAGGCCAAAGAAAATGCCGAGAAGAATCTGCAAAACACCCGGGAACTTTTTGAATCGTATTTGCAGGGTGTGTTTGCTGATTCTGGCGATGGATGGGAAGAAAAGAAGCTGGGGGATAACAATATTCTTGAAATTATCGATGGCGACCGAGGAGTTAATTATCCTGAGAAGTCGGATTTTCTAGATCGAGGTTATTGTCTTTTTCTGAATACTAAGAATGTACGTCCTGATGGGTTTAATTTTGATACAGCAATGTTTATTTCGAAAGAAAAAGATAATGCTTTACGCAAAGGGAAACTTCAGCGAAATGATGTAATCCTCACGACCAGAGGAACAATCGGTAATCTAGCTGTTTATGATAGCAACGTTAGTTATGAGAATATCAGAATCAATTCGGGTATGCTTGTTTTTAGACCGAAGGTAGAAAAATTATTGCCTTCTTTTCTCTTTGAGGTATTCCGGTCTGGAATTATGAAAAATCAAATTTCTCGGCATGTGTCGGGCGCGGCTCAGCCTCAATTACCGATTAAGACTTTGGTAAATTTTACGATTCCCGTGCCCAATAGTATCGATGAGCAAAAGAAAATCGTTGATCGCCTTAGAGAAATTTCAGCCGAAACCAAAAAACTCGAAGCTATCTATCAGCAAAAGCTCGCTAACTTGGAAGAGTTAAGAAAATCAATATTACAAAAAGCGTTCAATGGCGAACTTGTAGAGGCAAACGTATGAACGAAGCTGAAACAAGAGCGGAACTGATTGATCCGAAACTCAAGGAAAGCGGTTGGGGCGTGGTTGAGGGCTCCAAAGTCCTTCGGGAATATCACATCACTGCTGGCAAAATCCAAGTTGGCGGGGGCCGGGCTAAGCCGCTTATTGCCGATTATGTTCTTGTCTTTCATGGCCGCAAGCTGGCCGCGATTGAAGCTAAAAGCGATGAAGAAGAAGTCGGCGAAGGTGTCGCACAGGCCAAAAATTACGCCGAAAAAATGTGTTTGGAAACGACTTATGCCGCCAACGGCAAAGAGATTTATCAAGTTTGCATGAAGACCGGCAAGGAAGGCCCGGTTGCCAAATTCCCCACTCCGCAGGAACTCTGGAACAAAACATTTGCCCAAGAGAATCAGTGGCGGGATAAATTCAGCCATGTGCCTTTTGAGGATGTTGGCGGTACCAAGTACGTCCGCTATTATCAGGAAATCGCCGTCAATAATACCATGTCTTCAATTGCCGACGGCAAACAGCGTATTCTACTGACACTCGCGACAGGTACGGGAAAGACTTTTATTGCTTTTCAGATTGCGTGGAAACTTTATCATGCCCGCTGGAATTTAAAGCGTGACGGCGCGCGCAGGCCGCGTATTTTGTTTCTGGCTGACAGAAATATTTTGGCTGATCAGGCATTCAATGATTTTTCATCCTTCCCCGAAGACGTGTTAGTGCGGATTAATCCTAAAGAAATCAGTAAAAAAGGAAGTGTGCCGACCAATGGAAGTATTTTCTTTACCATCTTTCAAACATTTATGAGCGGCAAAAATAACACGCCATATTTCGGGGAATACCCAGCGGATTATTTTGACTTTATCATCATTGACGAATGCCATCGGGGCGGCGCCAACGACGAAGGCAACTGGCGAGGGATTTTAGAATATTTTTCGCCTGCTGTTCAACTGGGGTTGACCGCGACACCCAAACGCCGGGACAATGTGGACACTTATCGCTATTTCGGCGATCCGGTTTATATTTATTCGCTTAAAGAAGGCATCAACGACGGATTTTTAACGCCGTTTAAGGTTAAACGGATCAAGACAACCCTAGACGATTATATTTACACATCCGACGATCAGATTGTTGAGGGTGAAGTTGAAGAAGGCAAGATTTATAAAGAGCCTGATTTCAATAAAATTATTGAGATCAAAGAACGCGAAGCCAAACGGGTGAAGATATTTCTTTCTGAAATCAATCAGAATGAAAAGGCGATAGTTTTTTGTGCCAATCAAGACCACGCGGCGGCGGTGCGGGATTTGATCAACCAGTATAAAAAAAGCCCAGAGCCAAATTACTGCGTGCGGGTTACCGCTAACGACGGCGCGTTAGGTGATCAATATTTGCGTGATTTTCGGGATAATGAAAAAACTATCCCGACGATTTTAACAACTTCACAAAAGCTGTCCACCGGCGTGGATGCCCGCAATATCCGTAACATTATCCTTATGCGCCAGATTAATTCGATGATTGAGTTTAAACAGATTATTGGACGCGGCACACGATTATTCGATGGAAAAGAATATTTTACCATTTATGATTTTGTTGACGCATATCATCATTTTGCTGATCCCGAATGGGACGGTGAGCCGATTGTTGAGGTCTGTTCTAAGTGTCTGGAGAATCCCTGTGTCTGCGAGAAAACACCGCCGCGTCCATGTCCTCGATGTGGACAGAGGCCTTGTGTATGTGAGAAACCGCCAGAACCGCCCTGTCCAAGATGCGGAAAAAATCCTTGCGCGTGTCCCAGAAAAGTGAAAATCAAATTGCGTGACGGCAAGGAGCGCGAAATTCAACATATGATCGCAACTTCTTTTTGGAGTGCAGACGGCAAGCCGATTTCAGCCGAAGAATTTTTGAAGGGTCTGTTTGGGAAACTGCCTGATTTTTTTAAAAGTGAAGATGAACTGCGCAAAATCTGGTCTAGTCCTATTACACGTAAAGCATTGCTCGAAAATCTCGCTTCTGCCGGATACGGCAAGGACGAATTGACTACTTTACAGAAATTAATTGATGCTGAAAAAAGTGATCTGTTTGATGTTATCGAGTTCGTCTCTTTTGCGTTGAAGCCGATTACTAGAGAAAAACGTGTTGCTTTGGCACAATTTAAAATTTTTGCAGGCTTGGGTGATAAACAAAAAGATTTTTTAGAATTTGTGCTTTCCAAATATATTGAAACCGGCGTTGAGGAATTGGATCAGGAAAAACTCCCAGATCTTTTGACGCTCAAATATCAAGCCATCAGTGATGCGGAGGATATCCTGGGTGGTGTGGACAATATCCGCACGACGTTTATTGAGTTTCAGAAGTATTTATATGAGAAAGCTGTTGTGTGATAGGCAAGGTTAGATACAAATACTTTCTGTTTAGCAAATATGTTGTTTAGGGTAAAATGAAATTATGAGTCGAGTCACTGTAAAACCTGAAATGTTAAGCTGGGCTTGTGAAAGGTCTGGCCATAGCGCAGAAGATATGCGCAAAAGGTTCCCCAAGTTTGATCTTTGGAATCGTGGAGAAGCAAGCCCGACACTTAAAGAAAGGTTTTTAAACCGTTTCTGACTTATACTTAGGAGTTCAAGAAGTTAGATTAGAAGTGGCAAAAGAGGACATTTCCGGTGGAACTTATTGAAGATGCAGACGATATTTAGAAACGGTCTAAAGGCTTCTCGCTGGCTTCAAAGTAATGTCGCTCCGGTTTTTGATACAAAAGAGATTTTAAAAGCTAGTACAGAATTCTCCAATATTGCGACGTTCTTCTTTCAGATTTTTTACATTCAATTCAAGATCAATAAACTCTTATCTCTTAATCAAAAATTGGTGTGAAGGTGGAAACTGAGAATCCCCGTATAGTTCTGGTAACAATTGGAATAATAGGAGGGGTTCTCTTAATTCAATGGTTTTCTAAAAGAAAAAAGCTTGAACAAGACTTATTAAATTATGGCGTCGAAATGCAGGCAAATGTCATCAAGAAAGGATGGGCATTCCGTGGCCTGCGAGATCTTCATATCCATTACGAAATCAACGGAAGAGAAGTCACTAAAGTCATTTCGGTAGATATTAGTCATGAGAATATAAAAAGTATGCCTATATTGATTGATCCCATGAACCCAAAAAGGGTTTTATATAATATGAGAAAGTTTGATTTAAAAAAAGTCAGTGAAGATTCTGTTACCAATTTCAAAGAGAGATATGAAGCAAATAAAACTGATTATGATAAAGGTGCTGAAGAGGGATTCGAGGGGAAACCCATGAAGGAAAAGGAAAGTGCCGAATATATTCAAGGCTATGAAGATGGCGTTGAAGATCTTCATTACGACGAGGGATTTAAAGATGGATGTGAAGGGAAGCCTATGAAGGAAAATCCAAACGCTCAATACGAGGAAGGCTATAAAGATAGCATTGAAGATCGCCGTGAAGATGACAAAGAGTAAGGAGTTTATCCAACAGCAAGAATTGTGTTGATTACTCTGAAGAGAAATAGATGAATGTCATGATCATTCATCTCACAAATGAGATGGACACCTAAAAGATGGTTTCATAAATGATTGATATGAATAAGGTTGAAAATCGTATTTTTATTGAGACCTACGGATGACCGTTGGTGCAAGTACCGTACGACGATTTTAGGGATTTTGAAGAGGATAAATGGCTATGGATAAAAGAGTTGTAAAAAAACAAATAATTTTGAGTGGGATTTTGGTTATGCTCTATTTATTGGCCTCTATCCATCCCGCCAATGCCCAACCTCAACAAAAAACCGTTGATGAGTTATTAACTCTTCAAGGACAAGAATTTTACCGACAAGCCAACCAGTTTGCTTCCCAATGTTTATGGCAGGAATGTACCGGCCGTTTGCCGGAATTTTGGCGCCTTTTGGATCATCTCGAACAACAGACTGATAAAGATGAAAGTATTGAAAGCCTCTTAGCCACCCAGTACTTGGCCTCGGCAATTTTAAAATACGGTGGTAACGAAGATTATCAAAAACTTTTAGCCCTTTACGATACAGTTTCGTCCGAATCTCGTCGTCAGTCGCCATTTATAGATTCGCTCAGTGCTTTTTGGATCAAGCAAGAGTTAACGAAAGTATTCAGTGAAGAAAGACCTAAGAAAATCACTTTTGTCAAAGGTAATTTTACACTGCCGCCACAATTAGCTAATGCCAGTGAAGAATTAAAAAATACTTGGATGATGTATAAAGAAGTCATAACGACGTACGAAAATAAATTGGAAACTTATAAAGATAAAAAATGGATATACACACAAAACAGTTGGCCGGTTTTTTATGGAGTGATTGCAGATTTTCTCCATGATAAGAAAGAAAATGCTATAGGAAAGATGACGCAGTTTGAATGGGGCGGTTGGTGCGGGACTGGAAGCGATACATTGTTTACTCCGAAGACGCGTACCATTTGGATGGCATTTTTAAAAGAGCGTAATTATCCTTTGGCCTTGGGCGCGCTTTTATCCTACATGAATCAAGGGAGCAGAATGATGCTCAATGCCGATCAAGATTTTCTTTGGCAGAAGCAATTCATTGAATGGTGTTGTTTCAACTGGGAAACACTTTTGGTGGGAGCGGTGTTAGACGGTCGTGCCGAATATCTTCGATTTTTGGGAACGTATGGTTCTCAAAAGACAGCGCAGTATTTAAGTTTGATGGGGGCGCTACCGATGGATAGTTGGACTAAAGAGACGTATTTGCGATCGGTAGCGGCTTTTATTACGCCGGGATGTCTAGTCGGTAATTACGGAACGGCCAGTTCTGCCGATATCACTCGTCAAGCCAAGAATGAAATTCCTCAAGAAACACAAAAGAAACTTTTGGATATTTTAACCTCGCCAGTCAACCCCGATATTGATAGCAATATGATGGATACAGTCAGTCACCTTTTAACTCCACTGTGTCGTCCGGAGACAAAAGAGTCGCTTAAAAAAATTTTACAATCACCGTATACTGAACCGCGCAAACGCGCAGTTATTGCTTTAGAGGCATTAGGCGAAAAGGTTGAGATTCCGATAGATCCCGGCCCTGTCCATTTTCGTCTGCTCGTTAATGGCACACCTTTAGCTAACCAAGATGTGGAATGGACGCTTGAACAAAAAGACCAGCAAGTGAGTAGTTCTGTTCACACGGATGAGAATGGTCAATTTAGTTTGCAAAGGAATTACTTGGTCGATCCAACCAGAAACTGGAAATTGATTGTTTCCTCTGGCCGCAACATGAAGAATATAAGGGATGTATTCTTTAATTTCAAATCCGATTTACCGAAAAATTTTGACAAACCGATTGATATCCCACTCAAAACATCGGCGCTGACCTTAAGCCTTCATTTAAATCATCCAGATGATTATTACAAAGATAAGCAGATGGGGATTCGCCTTCATTATAATGGCCCGGGTGGAGGAGGATTAGTCTATTTTCAGGCCGTTGGTGAAGAATTTAAATTGCCTGTTACTTCAAAAATCACATTTCCACGTTTGGTATCTGGCGAATACTACATCACAATCTTCGTTCCCGGTTCAGCAATGTGGGCTCAACAGAATATTAAATTAGGGGAAGAACCTCAAAAGTCGAAGGTTGACTTACAGTCTGGTGCCGATGTGAAATTTGTGGTTGTTGCTCCAGGGGAATCTCAGCGAGATCAAAATGTTTCGTTTAATCTTTTAACCAAAGAAGGTAGGACGCCGGGTGTCAACTCTTGGTCAGTTAATTATGATTACATGACGAGAAGTTATCGTGGTCTGCCGCTGGGTGAATATGAATTGACAATCCTTTCTAGTGAAGAAAAGAAAAAACAGGAGCAAGAACGTAATAATCGCAGGGAAGGTCGTGAGGAAATTTTTCCGGACATGCAAGAATATCAGGGAGCAAAACGGACAATCGTTATTGACGATAAATCACCGGATGTGATTGACTTGGGAGTGATTGAGCTTAAGCCGATTCAGGAAAAGAAGACAGGAGGATAACAGATGAACGATTTTAAAAAAAGAGTTTGTTTTTCGTAACAAGCAAGGCGAAATAATTGCGGTTTGTCCTTACGGGAGTGAGGAATACTTTCGAGTTCAGCAGGTTTTGGAAATTTTGCACGAGGCAGATAAGCGACGTTTAGCGCAGTTGCTGGAGGCAAGGGAACAGCAGAAACAGAAAATCGAAAGCCAAATTGAGGAATGTGACAAGAAAGTTTTTCGCAAGACAGCAAAGAGATCAAGAAAGCGATACAACCTGACGCAAGCCGCACAAATTTTAGGAGTTCATCGGCAAACAGTGTATTACTGGATAAGAAAAGGATGGGTAAAACCAAAGCGGGATTATCGACGTTATCCGGTTTTTACAGTTTTAGACATTGAGTCCATGATCAAATGGAAGAATCACATAAAAACTGAAGATTTTCTGAAAATAGACAAAAATTAATCAACGATCTGAAGCATAAGAAGTTAGAAAAATTCAGCGTCGTATACGTTCATCGGTTTAGACAGTTTTAGACATTTAGCCAAAAAATCATAAGGCATTAAAATGGGAAAACTTACGAAAAAAATTTTCATTCAGACTTGGGGCTGGCCGTTGGTGCAAGTACCGTACGACGATTTTAGGGATTTTGAAGAGGTTAAATGGTTATCATGTTGAGGGTTAGAGGAAATCCTTGCAGGCGTAAGGGTAAAACAAAATACATTTATATTTGATCATATACAAAGAATTTACATGGCAACACTAACTCCTTTTTCCATAACAATTCAAGACGTAACAACCCTGGATGCTACCAGAGCAGTCGAATTCCTCCGTCGTCTCTTATGGAGTGAAGCGGCCCGAGTGGGCATTGGTAAGAACCTCATCAATGTGCCCGACTGCATTAATGTGGGTGATGGTGGCATAGATGCTCTTATCAGGGATGGCCAGCCCTCTTCGCACGAAGTCATCCCCGCAGGAATAACCGGCTTTCAAATCAAATCGTCTGACTTGCAGCCGATGGAATGCAAAGAAGAGCTCCATCAAAACGGACAGCTTAACCAGCCATTAAAACCCGAAGTACGAAGACTGCTAGATAGTGGAGGGACTTACATTCTAGTCCTTTGTGCCGATCTCACAACTGCACAGACGACAGCAAGAGAAAATGCATTAAGAGAGGCGCTGACCTCGCAAAGCCACCCTAATCCCAAGATCCGTATCTACACAGCCAATCAGCTTGTTGGTTTTTCAGAACGATATCTTGGACTAGTATCCTGGCTCAAAGGAGAAACGGAACAATATATCTCCTACGGAGTATGGGCCGGGAGGTCTGATATCCAATATCCGAAGACCTACATTGCAGATGATTTCAGGAAGAAATGTGCATCAGAAATCCAAGAGCGATTGAGAAACCCGAACGGGCAGTGTCCAATATTCAGAATCACCGGCTTGCCCGGCATAGGAAAAACCCGTTTTGTTTTCGAAACACTTTCTCCGCACGATATTCGAAATAGAGTTTTGTATATAAAAGCTGATGAGTTGTTGCGGTCAGCCTTACTCAATCGGCTCCAGAACGATGAACGACTCCATGCAGTTTTGGTTGTCGATGAATGCAACATCGCACAACACGATGAAATCGCTCGCGCTCTTGGAAGCAGAGGAGACCGCCTCGCTGTGTTTACAGCATCCTATGACATGGGAAGCGTTTCCCCTCCCACAAGCTCTTATAGAGTGACGCCACTCTCCAAAGACTCTATAGAGCAGATTCTTAAAGGAGAATCTACAGGACTTCCTGACGACACGATCCGACGAATAAGTGAATTTGCAGACGGCTATCCTCGCATCGCCCACCTTCTTGCTCAGAGTCTTATTGCTTCCGCAAGTTCTCAAAATTTCATTGGTATAAGCGACACTAATTTAATGAATCGACTTATTGGTGGAGGGGCTGAGGCTAATTCCGACTGGTTCAGGAAGACTAAGAAGGTGCTCACTGCTATTTCACTATTCGAGAAAATCGGCTTTGAAGGCCAAGTACAACACGAATCAGAATGGCTCGCCACTTACTTCACGATTTCTATGGATGATTTCAAACAAGTTGTTGATGAGCAGAAGCAGAGGGGCATTATCCAAGGCAAATATTTCATCTATGTCACCCCGTTCATGTTGCGGGTACATCTTCTTCAAGAGTGGTGGCGTGGGAGCGGCCTGAACAGAGAAACATTCGAGAAGTTTGTCTCTGAAATGCCGGAGCAGGCCCGTCGTGACCTTTTGGCGAGGTTCTTTGAACAAGTGCCATATATCAGTAACACAGAGCGAGGCAAAGAATTTGTTAAAGATGTCTTAGGGGAAAAGGGAATGTACGCCGACGGTACGTTATTGAAATCAGAAGGTGGAGCACGTTTTTTTTTGAATCTTTGTGAAGCTGATCCTGAAGCCGGGCTCAAATGCCTCAAAAGAACAATTGGCCAGTGGTCAAAAGAAGAGTTACTAAATTTCAAGGAAGGCCGGCAAGAGATAGTGTGGGCTCTTGAGCGTATTGTGATATGGCAAACTCTTTTCCAAGATGGCGCCAGACTGCTTTTACGACTCGGAGAAGCTGAGGTTGAAAAAGTTTATGGCAATAATGCGAGTGGAGTATTTGCCGGACTTTTTTCTACAGGTTGGGGACCTGTAGCTCCATCAGAAGCTTCGCCCGAGGAGCGTTTTCCTGTTCTGGTGGAGGCATTAACATCTTCTTCTGTTGAACAGAGAAACCTTGGACTGAATGCATGTAAAGCTGCGCTAGAAACAGATAATCATGTCCGTTTTGCCGGAGCTGCGGAGCAAGGGTTACGCAAAGCACCGTCACTTTGGCAACCCAAAATTTGGGGAGAAGTCTTTGATGCATACAGAAGAGTATGGAATTTCCTTAGAGAAAACATTGAGTCGTTCAATGAAGAGGAAAGAAAGAGAGTTTCTGGGATTCTCATGGAGTCAGCTAGTGGACTGACGCGGATTCAGAATCTTGCAGATATGGTGGCCGATACGCTTGAGGAACTTGCCAAGAAGCCCTGGATTGATAAAAAGCAACTTCTTTCCACCATCTCACGATTCCTTCGATACCACGATAAGGAAATGCCGGAAAATATAAAAAATAGATGGATAGATCTCAGGGGCAAACTCATAGGCACGGATTTTGGTGCCCGTCTAAAACGGTATGCGGGAATGGATATTTTTGAAGATAGCTATGAAGATAATGGTTCACCAAACCCTCGTATACAATCTGAGGTACAAAAACTCGCAATCGAGGCATTAAAGAATCCAGCGCTTTTGGAGCCAGAGCTTCACTGGCTTGTCACACCAGAAGCAGAAAATGGTTACCAATTCGGTTATGAACTTGGGAAGGGCGATCAAGTATTTTCATTTCTCAATAAAATTCTCACAGCTTTATCCGAATCAGAGAGTGAAAACGTGTATTTCCTCGGGGGGTATTTCAAGGCCATCAATGAAAGAGATAGCGAGCGGTGGGAATCAGAACTGGACAGCTTATGCAAAGATAGGGCACTCTGCGTTCATGTACCTGAACTTACATGGCGTTCAGGGTTGACCGATAGGGCAGCTAGACGGATCATAGAGCTTGCTCGACAACAAGCATTCACCCCTGAACACCTTGGATGTTTCCGTATGGGCGGCACTCTCAAAGCATTATCTGAAGATGTCTTTCACGAGTGGATAGATTACTTGCTGGAATGCGGCTTGATCGGGGCCTACCTTGCCCTCGATTTCTTTGACTCCTATTACCTGTATCACAAAAAGGGTAGTGGCAAGCTACCTAAACAGTTGACGTTGCACTTACTGCTGCATGAGTCCTTTTTTGAAAAGGCGGAAAAGACTAACCGCCAACAAATGGGCGACTTCCATTGGAAACAGGTAGCTCTTCGCTTTCTCAAGGAATATCCACAGCAGGGGCCCTTGATATCCGAACGGCTTCTGAAATATTTCGGTATTGAAGGGACGATTATTGGGGGATACCACACGCAGGTTCAGGAAGTGCTTATTGAAATTACCAAGATATTTCCCCAAGAAGTGTGGAAACAAATTACGAAGTACATAGGGCCACCTATAGATCACAGAGCATTTGCGCTAACGCACTGGCTCCGTGAAGGACCGCTGTCGCTTTTCCCGCAAGATGCAATATGGGCATGGGTTGAAGAAGACAGAGAAAAACGTGCTTGGTATTTAGCGACCTTTGTACCGAAGAGTCTTTCAGGTAGTAAGGAGCAGCCATCCATTGCGCGAGCACTCCTTGTTCAATATGGGAGCATGCAAGATGTTCGCAACAACTTTTCAGCAAACTATTTCTCTGGTGAGTGGACAGGGCCAGAAACCCAGCATGTTCTTTTAATCAAAAGAAACCTATTAGAATTGCGTGCCAACGAGACCGATGGGAACGTCAAGTTGTGGATTGAAGAATACCTCGATGGGTTGGAGAAGGATTTGGAAAGGGCGCAACTACACGAAGAGAGGAGAGGTTTCTGACAGTTCAATACAAAACTAGCAAGGAGATTCATATGGATAACCCATTTCAAAAAAAGGACTGGTGTTACGTAATAAACAAGGCGAAGTAAGTGCCGTTTACCCTGAAGAAAGCGAAGAATATCAGCGTGTCGAGCGGGTTTTGGAGATTCTATTTGAAGCGGACAAGAAAGCATTAGCAAAGTTACTGGAGAAGCAGGAGCAACATCAGCAGAAAATTGAAAGCCAGGTTGAAGAATGCGATAAAAAAGTTATTCGCAAAGCTGTTCAAAGATCACAAAAGCGATACAACTTGACGCAAGCCGCGCAGTTATTGGGAGTTCATCGGCAGACATTGTACTATTGGATTCATAAGGGATGGGTCAGGCCAAAACGCGATTATCGGCGCTATCCGGTTTTTACAGTTTTAGACATTGAATCCATGATTGAATGGAAAAATCGGTTAAAATTTTCGGACGTTTCAAAGAAATCAAAAACTAGTTCAACATGATGACAGATAAAGAGTTAACTAAATTTCACCGTCGTATACATTCATCGGTTCATACAGTTTTGGACACTTAGATTGGAAATCATAAGACATGGAAGCACAACAAGATAGGAAAAAAGTTTTCATCCAGACGATGGGCTGGCCGATGAACACGTATGACTCCAAGCAAAAATCCTCATGATCCTCATCATCGACAACTACGACTCCTTTACCTACAATCTCGTCCAGTATTTGGGAGAATTAAAGGCGGATTTGAAGGTCTATCGCAATGACGCCTTAACTCTCGAGGATATTCGCAAGATGCGACCGAAGCGAATTGTGATCTCCCCCGGCCCCGGCCGCCCGGAGGACGCCGGAATTTCCGTGTCTATCATCCAGGAATTGTCTGGAGAAATCCCCATCCTGGGCGTTTGCCTGGGACACCAGGCGATTGGATTCGCTTATGGGGGGAAAATCGTCGGCGCCAAAAAACTCATGCACGGTAAAACCTCGATGATTTATCACAATAAAAAGGATTTGTTTGCCTCCATTCCGCTGCCATTCGAGGCCACGCGTTATCATTCGCTCGTCATCGAACGCAAATCGCTTCCGCGTTGTTTGGAATTGACCGCCTGGACGAGAGACGGAGAAATCATGGGCGTGCGCCATCAAGATTTTCCCTTGTGGGGGGTTCAGTTTCATCCGGAGTCGATTTTAACGAAGTCCGGCAAGGCCATCCTCAAGAATTTTCTCAAGCTCAAATGAAAACCATCATCCAAAAATTACAGGACAAAACCAACCTCACCCCGGCCGAAATGGAAAAGCTCATGCATTCCATCCTGTCGGGCAAGGAATCCAAAGAGGACCTGGCGGCCTTTTTGCTCGCGATGCGCGCCAAAGGCCCGACGGTCGAAGAGATAACGGTCGCCGCGCGCCTCATGCGGCGTTTCGGTATCAAAGTGGCAACGATGCATGATGTGATCCTGGATACGTGCGGGACCGGGGGTGACTGCAAAGGGACATTCAACATCTCAACGGTGGCGGCCTTTGTGATTTGCGGGGCCAAGGTGGTTGTCGCTAAACATGGCAATCGTTCGGTGTCCAGCCGTTGTGGCAGCGCGGATCTTTTAGAAGCATTGGGAATTAACCTTAACTGCGATCAGGAATTGTTGAGCGAATGCCTCGATGAGATCGGCATGGCCTTTTTGTTCGCCCAGAAATTGCATCCGGCGATGAAGAACGTGGCGGCGGTCCGCAAGGAATTGGGAGGGGAGACCATTTTCAATCTTCTGGGACCTTTGTCCAACCCCGCGGGCGCCACGCATCAGTTGATGGGTGTTTATCACCGGGAATTGATTTTACCGATGGTGAAGGTCTTAAAGAATCTGGGTCTGCAACGGGCCATGGTGGTGCACGGCAAGGACGGTTTGGATGAGGTCACGACAACCGGACCGACCTTTGCCGCCGAGTATGACGGCGACGGGATTAAGGAATATGAA
Organism: Candidatus Omnitrophota bacterium; assembly: GCA_023247725.1. Classification (GTDB taxonomy): domain Bacteria; phylum Omnitrophota; class Gorgyraeia; order Zapsychrales; family JAHFFX01; genus JAHFFW01. The sequence goes on from JAHFFW010000008.1 coordinate 78,245, forward strand.
ATCAACCCGAAAGAATTCAAAATCGGTTTGGCCCGGCCAGAAGATCTGCACTGTCAAGATCTCAAGGAGAATGTGCGCATTGCCCAGGACGTTCTTAAAGGCAAGCCCGGACCCCATCGGGATATCGTGGTCCTTAATGCCGCCTGCGGATTGTACGTGGCAGGCAAGGCCAAGACGATCGCTCAGGGAATTGAATTAGCCAATCAATCGATTGATTCCGGCCGGGCCTGGGATAAATTGGAAGCCTTAAAAGAATTCAGTAACGCCTTATTGTAACAACTATGGACACTGCCCCTGAGAATCCCTCGTTGGAAGCTGGCTTCTTGGATAAGGTTCTCGCCTATAAAAAAAACCTGATCAAAAGTAAACGAACTTATTTTGCTCCTTTAAAGAAGAAATTAGCGGGACAACATTTCACCCGGTACCAACTCTTTAAGAAGGCCATTCATCGTCCGGGAAAATTATGCCTGATCGCCGAGATCAAGAAGGCCTCGCCCTCAGCCGGGCTTATCCGCAGTCAGTTCGATCTCATCTCCATTGCCAAGGCCTACATCAATAACGGCGCCTCGGCGCTTTCGATCCTGACAGAAGATAAATATTTCTTGGGCAAACCCGCTTACATCAAGCAGGTCACCGAGCATTTCACGGTTCCGGTCTTAACCAAGGATTTTATCCTCGATGAAGACCAGATTTTTGAAGCCTTCTATAATGGGGCCAGCGCGGTTTTGCTCATTGCGGCCATTTTAGAGGATCGGCAATTGCAGCATTTGCTGCAGGTGGCCCAGCGTTTGGATTTGGACGCCGTTGTTGAGGTGCATACACCAGAAGAATTGGAGCGGGTCCTCAAACTCAAACCGGACATCATCGGCATCAATAACCGAAATTTAAAAAATTTGCAAGTCGATTTAGGCGTGGGAGAAAAGCTCATCGTCCAGATCCCCAAAAATCGGACCATCGTTATCGAAAGTGGAATCAAAACGCATGAGGACGTTCTGAGATTTGAAAAATTGGGGGCGCATGCGGTCTTAATCGGCGAGGTTTTTCTTCAGGCGTCTGATGTGGGGAGAAAGGTGAGAGAGATCATGCAGGGGCCGCGGCCGCATCGCCAGCGGCATCATTCCAGAGAGGCTAAAGCTCATGGTCAAGGTCAAGATTTGCGGAATTACGAATAAGGCCGACGCGCAAAAGGCGACGGATCTGGGCGCCTGGGCCTTGGGATTTATTTTTGCCAAACAAAGTCCGCGCTCGATCTCGCCTTACAAGGCCAGAACAATCATCAAGGAACTGCCGCCTTTTGTGACGCCCGTCGGGGTTTTTGTGAACCAAAAAGCGGGAGCGGTCATGGACATTGCGGATTTCTGCGGGATTCAAACTCTGCAATTTCACGGGGACGAAAGTCCAATGTATTTGCGACGGTTCAAGAAATTTCAGTGCATTAAGGTTTTTCGCGTAGGCGATGATTTTAACATCAGCGGTTTGTCTCAGTTTAAGGCCTCGGCTTTTTGTTTTGATACATTTCGGTCAGACACTTACGGAGGCAGTGGACAGGTCTTCAATTGGGATGTCATCAAAGGCAAAAAATTTCCGGTTCCGGTCATATTGTCCGGAGGTTTAAACCCGGAGAATGTTGCTCAAGCCATTAAAGAATTGAATCCTTACGCCGTGGATGTGGCCAGTGGCGTGGAAAAAGCGCCGGGAAAAAAGGACCACCGGTTGCTGGAAGAATTTCTGGAAAAGGCCTATTCCAATTAACCGTAGTGGAATATGGAGACTCATGGGCAAGCCCGAACCCCTCTCACCCCCGGGGTGAGAGGGGTCGCCATTCAAGTGAATATTCAGATTACAAACAGCTAATTGGTTTTCGACCTCTATAAGGAGCCCCATGTTGACCGTAATCTTTGACATCGAAACCGTCGGGCATGAGTTCGACTCATTGGATTCCATGAGTCAGGAGTATTTCTTAAGATTCGCCGAAACCGAACCGGCCAAAGAAGAGGCGCGTAATAGTCTGAGTTTTTTTCCTTTGACTGCCCAAATTGTCGCCATTGGTTTGCTCGAGGTCGAAACAGATAAGGGGTTTGTTTTTTACCAGAATTGCGGGTCGTTGTTTCCCGAAAAGCTCATGGAAGGAGACACCACCTTTCAATCCGGCAGCGAGAAGGAGATCTTGAAATTGTTTTGGGAGCAATTAAAGAAATACAATTGCTTCGTGACCTTTAATGGTCGGGTCTTTGATTGTCCGTTTCTGATGCTGCGTTCCGCCATCAATCAAATCCGGCCGACCCGAAACCTCATGCCTTATCGCTACCAATTTCGAGAACACGTGGACTTGGCGGATCAGCTTTCTTTTTATGATGCGTTGCGCCGGAAATTCAGCCTTCATATGTGGTGTCAGGCTTTTGGGATTCCCAGCCCAAAGGAGGGAGGGGTCACTGGTTTGATGGTGAAGGACATGTTCAAACAGGGCAAATGCCTCGACATTGCCCGATACTGCTTGTGTGATGTCAAGGCGACGAAGGCCTTGTACCTTCTTTGGGATCAGTACATCAAGTTTCTGTGAGTTCTTCGGGGCGCTCGGCCTGGGCGAGGGCCGAGCGCCCCTCATTGTGAATCTAGCTTTTTAATATTCCCGACATTAATCTGTTGGCTTTCGTCTCTTGTCAGCCCCGACGGTATATGGTATATTTCCTTTAGCCGATAAAGGTAAACCCGGGGAAACTCGGGGACGCAAAGCCTACAGACCTAAATTGTTAATACCGGGAAGGCCCTGGCTCCTTTGGGCGAAGACAAGCGATTAAGCGGGTAGACGACAATATGGTGGCTGGGTTGCCGACGCTGAGGATGGATGCCTCATCTTTATCGGCTTTCTTTTTTGTCCCTTGGGAGGATCACCCAAGGGATTTTTTGTTCCTCCTCGCGTCCCATTTCTGCCTTTTTAAAAAATTCGTCTATGCTATAATGTGTCCCTATGACGCAGCGCTTGATTCGCATTTATCAAAACCTCGACATCGAAAAGATCAAATCGCATTTATTGCTCTACGGTGACCTGGCCGGCCAATGCGCCCAATGCCAGCAGATCGGAATTAAGCTTGATGTTTTAAAATGCCCCCATTGCCAGGCGGACTTTCAGTTCCTGGCCTTTAAAAATATCAAAGATCACCTGCCCAAAATTTCCAAGATCCTCAGGGAGCGGCCTTCCTTAGTCCTGGTTGACTTTGACGATTTCAAGCGGATTTCCAGTGCGAACAAAGCCGAGGAATTTTTGAAATGATCAACAAAAAACGGCTTATCAAAACGACGGCCGCGCTCATCCAGATTGATTCGCAAAATCCCCCCGGCAACGAAATCAAAATCGCCGAATTTGTCAAAAGCGAAACGGAATCATTAGGCCTGAAAGTTGAGACTTTCACCTTTAAGCCCGATCGGCCCAATATTGTAGCCACGTTGTTGGGTTCTTGGCCGACGGCAAAGGCTAAAACAGAAGCCATTTTGATCACGCCGCATTATGATACTGTCCCTTTTGGAAGCGGTTGGAAATATCCTCCGTTAAGCGGTACCGTCGATAAAGGCCGAATTTATGGACGCGGGGCGAGCGACGACAAAGGCAATCTGGCCGTTTGCATGGAAGTCTTGCACAGCCTCGTGGAGGATGGGGTCAAATTAAAAAAGAATGTGATTTTTGCCGCAACCGCCGATGAAGAGACTGGCAGCCATTGGGGGATCATTCCGCTACTCGAGAAGAATCTTTTAAAACCTCGAGCCGCCCTGATTCTTGATTCCGACGAATTCGATGCGATTATCTGCCAAAAGGGGCTCATCCATTGCCGGGTTCAGATTATGGGGAAGAAGGCGCACGCGGCTTACAATTGGCGCGGGGTCAATGCCATCGAAATCGCGGCGCGGGTCATCAAATGCCTGACCGAACATCAATTCAAATTCCATCGGCATCCCATCCTGCACCCGCCGACGAAGAACATCGGCAAAATCACCGGCGGAGACAAGGTCAATATGGTGGCCGACTTTTGCGAATTCGCCCTGGACATGCGGTTTTTGCCGGGGATGGAACCCGAGAAGATTTTACAGGAAGTCAAAAATATCATCCGCAAAGAGGCCACTCGGTTTAAAATCGAAATCGACGATTTGCAATATCCTTACGAAATCGCGGCCAACGATTCTTTAGTCGCTACGTATGTGCAGACCGCCCGCCGAATGAAAATCCGCACAACCATCAAAGGTTCGGAGGGCGCCACGGTCATCACCTTTTTTAAGAAAAAGGGAATTCCCGCTTTTGCCACGGGTTACGGCTCGCGCGCAACGGCCCACACGACCGATGAATACGCGGAGGTTGACAAGCTCTACAAGGGAGCGCGGCTCCTGGAACAATTTTTGAAGGAGTATGACCAACGGTGAGTCCTTCCAAGCATGTCCTAGCCTCCGCCGCCACCAGCGTCATTTTTTATGGCCTTACCAAATCTGTTTCCGGCACCCTGACTTGCTTTCTGAGCGGAATTTTTATTGATATCGACCACGTTTTTGATTTTTGGATCGCTAAAAGAAAATTTTTATTTACTTATCGCGAGTTATACCAATTTTTTGATCGAGAAAAAGCGGGCAAGGTCCATTTGATCTTTCATTCTTATGAATTGCTTTTGACTTTCTGGGCGGTTTTGTTTTTTTGCCATCTGGGAATGTTTTGGCTCGGGATTGCCGTTGGTTGTACCGTGCATATGTTATTTGATCAGTGGCTTAACCCGTTGCGGCCGCGAGTATACTTTTTGCTTTACCGGATAAAACACGGATTTACGAAAGAAAGCACCTTTACCGACGAAGAGTTCGCCAAGTTGGATTGATGAAATTACGACACACCCTCATATGGATTTTGGTCATGGGAATTCTCCTCGGTGTGAGCGCCTGGGAGCTGAAGGCCATTGCGCCCAAGCCCATGTTCCAATCTGGAGAAAAGATCACTTATGTGATCAAAAAAATCGGGCTTAAAGCCGGAACCGCCACGATCGAATTCAAGGGGCAAACCCAGCTGAACGGCCGGCCGGTCGCCCTCATTGTCTTTACGGCGCGGGGAATGAATTTTTTTGACGAAGAAAAAATTTTTACCGATCCAGTCAGTTTTTATCCGCTGATCGTCCAGCGCGATCTCAATATTTGGGGAAAAAGGGAGCAAATCACCGAGGATTACACTCAGCCGGGTAAGGTGTTGATCAAAAAAACCGCTGGAGGCAAGACGAGCGAACAAACCATTGAAAAGTCCGGGACAATCGATAATATTTATACCTTCATCTATCGCTACCGGCAAAGCGGTCAATTCTCCGCTGGGGAGAAATTCCAAATTCATTTACCAACCCTGGATGTGACCATGCAATTGGTTAAAAAAACCAAAATCAAAATCAACAGCGAAGACCGCCCCGTGTATTATTTCAAAAGCGATCCGGAAAAATTCGAAGTTTGGTTTGGGATCGATGACAAAAAGATTCCTTTGCAAATCAACGGGGCCGTCGGGTTTGGCGACACCGTTATGGTGATGCGGCAGTATCAAGGATAAGCCTGCGAAAGGAGAAAATCATGGGTAACTTTGAGGATGCATTCACGCAGTTGCAGAAAGATTTTGACAGCGCCCAAACAGAAAAAGGGACGTTGCCTTTTCACCGGTTGTCCACGACGTTAAACCGTTTTGATGCCACGATGCGGGAATTCATTCAGGTCGAAACGCAGGATCGGATCAACAAGATCATCGACAAATTGAATAAAAACGGCCAGTTGAATAGTGAAGAACTGGACTTGGTGCGACTCTGGATCGTGGGCGATGCCGAGTATTACACGAAGATGGAAAATAATTTCAATGACTGGATGAAGGAGCTGGGGAGGCTCGTCGCTCAGATCGAACAAAAACAAGGCGCCACGCTGGATGCGGAAACCGCCCTGCAATTGCGCGGCAGCCTGCGCGATGCCATCAGCGTCATGGAAGACATCCTTTATTTTTTACAGCAGAAAGAGCGGATTGAACGTTTTGAGGAAAGCACTCAAGAACTTGATTCCGAGGAGAAACGGTATCTGTCGCGCATCCTCAGCCAAAAACTGCGTTCGCAGGATTATTAATTGCCAAAGACAAAATCGATGCCTTTGCCTGATCGTTACGGACATTTTGGCGAATTTGGCGGCCGATTCGTGCCTGAAACCCTGATGTCGGTTTTGGCCGAATTGGAAAAGATTTTCTATTCTTTACGCAAGGATCGCGGGTTTCAAAAAGAATTCCATCACTACCTGCAGGAATACGCCGGCCGGCCGACCCGGCTTTATCATGCCGAGCGGCTGAGCAAAGGTCTTAAGACGCTTAAGATTTATCTCAAAAGAGAAGACCTTCTCCATACAGGCGCTCACAAAATCAACAACACGTTGGGGCAGATTTTAGTGGCCCGCCGCATGGGTAAAAGCAGAATCATCGCCGAGACCGGCGCTGGCCAGCACGGCGTCGCGACCGCGACCGTGGCGGCGCTCTTTGGTTTGCGCTGTGATGTTTATATGGGCTCGCAAGACATGAAGCGCCAGGCGCTCAATGTCTTTCGGATGAAACTTTTGGGAGCCCGGGTGATCGAAGTCAAAAGCGGTTCGCAAACGCTCAAAGACGCCATGAATGAGGCCATCCGCGACTGGGTCACCAATGTTCGCGATACATTTTATATCATTGGCTCCGTCGCCGGGCCGCATCCTTATCCCGTCATGGTCCGCAACTTTCAATCCGTTATCGGGCAAGAGGCCAGGAAACAATTTTTGGCCAGAGAAGGCCGCCTGCCGGATTATCTGGTCGCCTGCGTCGGCGGAGGCAGTAACGCCATGGGTTTATTCCATCCATTTTTCGGCGACCGGTCGGTTCAAATGATTGGAGTCGAGGCGGCAGGCCTTGGTTTGTCGACGGGACAGCATTCGGCTGCCATTGCCCGGGGAAAACCCGGCGTCTTGCATGGCAGCAAAAGTCAGCTCCTGCAGGATGCCGACGGACAGGTCCGGGTTGCTCATTCGATTGCCGCAGGTTTAGATTATCCCGGCGTTGGGCCGGAACATGCTTATTATCAATCAATCGGCCGGGCCCAGTATGTTGCGGTCAATGATGCGCAGGCGATGAAGGGGCTAAAACTTTTAGCCGCGACCGAAGGCATCATCCCGGCCCTGGAATCGGCGCACGCCATTGCTTATTTAGAGAAGCTGGCCCATCGGGTCAGGCGGCCGTCTCGAGTGATCGTGTGTCTTTCGGGGCGGGGAGATAAAGATGTGGGGACGATCAAGGATTTATTGGATTGAAAAAAATCAATGGCATGCGGAACTTAAACCGCCCCTTTTAGGATGATTAGCAATAATTCAACTTTTAAAAATTGTTCTTAAGATGGAAAAAACAAAAGGAGATAATAAAAAGCGTGTCGGTCATGGGCTGGTTCACGGGCAAAGATAAAGAGGTCAACGAAGAGGTCGCAGTCGGAAGAGGGCTGGCCTACCGAATGGCGATGACCTGCGGCGCAATTCTACCGCTTGCGCCCACGTCAATGAAAGCGGTTGTGATCAAGTGGGAAAAGAAAGACCTTAAATTTATGGCCTCCGATGGAAAGCGGCTGGTTGTTTTCAAACCGCCCGTGGCAACGGCTTTCAAATCCACTGGCCGGATCCTTTTACGGGAAGGTTATTTATCCAAGCTAGTACATTGTTAAGTTAGTTGTTAATGGTTTATAATTTCATGGTATTATCTTCCGAGAGGAGATAACCCATGAGCCAAAAAAGCCATTGTGTAAAACTGAAGAAGCAAGCTCGTCAGTA
>JAHFFW010000009.1 GCA_023247725.1 Candidatus Omnitrophota bacterium
TTCGCTCGTTCTTCCATCAGGCTGGCTTGGAACTTTAATACCTTCATCTTGCTGACGCCGAAGGATTCCTTTCCCGCTATCAGTGCTATTCCATCTTTGGATAAGAAAATGTCAATAAGGTGAGGGCGGGGCGCCCCGCGGCGAAACAATCCTCTTCATTGCCGATTCTTTTTTTGGACCTGTAGGAATTTCTTCGCATGAAAACGGGATTAGAATGAGGCAGCCAATTTCATCGCCGGATCCTGGATCGCTTTGTCAAGATTTAGCAGTAGGCGGGACGAGTCGTGTCAGGAAGGCAGGGCCGCTACTCTAAGAAGATCTCGATTCTTTCCAGCCGCCGGTTGCGAATTTCTTGCGCATAAGGCGCGGGGATGAGGGGAGAGTTGATCACAACGGTTTTCTTCGTGGGATAGCACAAATGAATTTCTTTCACCGAAACGCCGGCCTTGCCAAAGGTATTTTTCATTTGCGGATTATGATAAACGGTCAAGATACTTCCCAGAAACATGAAGGCATAAGTATTTTTGGGGAAGATCGGCGTTTGCTTCTTGTGTTTGCGGTCAAAAAAAGTCCCCCGACTTTCTTGAAAGGTAAACAACCATCCGGCCAATGCCGGTTTAAAGCATAATTCCAATTCCTTACGGGAATTGAGTGAAAATGGTTTTGGTCCCACACTCATCAACAGCCACATATGCAGGAATTCGGCGGTGCTGCCACTGAGTCTGGCCACAAATCCCTGACCATGGAGCCGCTCGTCGGGATGGGCGCTACTTACAATAAAGGAAGAATTCTCGAGGATGCTGCGCCCGTAGACGGCCGGATCCAGGAATGGAACACCCATCTGTTTCAGATCTTGAAAAAATTCTTCGTATAAACCGCAACGCAAGAGCTCCAGCAAATATTTATATTCCATATGCAGCCAGACCGATTCATTTTCCAACCATCCGGAGGGAAAAATATGGCAGCGGCCAATCTCCTGCGCCTCTTTCTTCAAATCCGTATTGACTTTATACATCTTCAGTTGCTGGTCAAATAAATCACTCTGACGGACCGACTGGTACAATCGCCGGGCGGCCTTCAAATCCGTTTCCACCCTTAACGCATGCACAAATCCTTCCAGAAATAACGGCAGGCTGTGGGCCGTAAACTGCTTCGGCCAGACGAATGGTTGGCCGGGAAGAAATTCCTTATCCAATCTCTCATATTCGCTGACGGAATAGAAAAAATAAGACGGAAAAGTCCCGTCGGGTTTTTCAACTTTGCGCACAGCCCGTTCGGTTTTGGCCACGACCAATTCCAAAAAATGGCGCACGGTGTTAAGGCCGACCTCCTCTTCGTGGCCATCGATCCCGAAGCGAACCTTTTCCCGGTAATGCTCCTTGAGATCATTGGCATTCATCCAAAACGCCAAATCATCTTTTTCATTTTCCAAAACCTCCGTCAGTTCGTTTAAAAATTCGGCGAGTTCCTGAAAGATGGCCATGGATAAAGATTTATTCTCGATGAGCTTCAGATGATCTAGAAGAAATAAAGCCCAGCGTTTCAACTCGATCGTTTCACATAACGATGAGCCTAGCAATCCCGGTAAGCCATTCAGTGGATCATACCAGCCGGGTTTATCGGCCTCCATCTCGATGCCAACTCCCCCTGGATCAAAGGTGGCGGCCTTGTTGGCCACGACCGAGAGCAATTTACCCAAAAGCTGCGCATGGTAAATTGGCCCCTCCCCATTTTTGACTCGCAGGCGGTTGTCCTTGTGAATGGTTTTGATCTCTTTGGTGCCATCCTTGACAGAATGATACTGACGGACACCTCTCGTCGTCAGGATATAACGCTCGTCCCGGGGCAGAACATAGTGGGCGTTGTGGTAAAACGTAAAAACCCTTTTCTCGCAAAAAAGCGCCTCCCACTCATCCGGGTAAATCGATAAATAACTTTCGATCAAATCGAGATTGTACGCCCAATGGTCGATCCAAAATCCTTCGCCATGATCGGCGGATTCATTTTTATGACCCGCCCCTAAGACCAGAATCAAAAATTCCTTTAACGGGACTTTCAGTTGCAACCCGTCGGCGGTAGCGGCGCGAAGAATCTCACCGGGCTGAAAAGGTCGGCAAAGCATACTGCGCAAGGCTTGTGTCTCTCCCCTGACGCATTCGCGCAGAAGCGAATTGACTTTACTCGAATCGGAAATGGTAAAGGTCATCCCCTTGACGACCAAGGGATTGTAGCCATCCGCCTGGAGCAAACTCAAAAAATTTACGATGGTGCTTTCCTTGACATCCTGATGAAACCAGACATCGTTGCGCCGGTTCTGGTTGACGTCCCGGTAATTGCCATTCCCTTGGGAAAAGTAGGTGGGCGCCAGGACAAAATAATTGTAATCCCGTTCCGGATCGCCGTGCTTGCGCGAAAATACATTGAAGGCCACCGCTCCTTCTTCGGTCATAAACGAAACCGGCAGGCCGCCGCGCATCACATTATCCAGAAACGTTTGTTTCACATAGAAGTCCAATGCGAGATTCGAACTATGGGTGAAGGCGTAATTCTGAATCTGTTCGATCGTCTCGCCATTGCCGCGGGCCTTACCTTTTAAAAAATCTTTTTTGGTAGCGCGTTTGACCAAACGGTTCAAGTCTGCTTCACTGACCGCGTAGCCGGTCAACGAATAAATTTCTTTCGAGGCGTGTGGACCTAAATTGAACCGACCAAAACTCATGGCGCTCGGTGTGCGGTTGGCACTGTGTTGAGTTTTAGGAATCTTAAATGGATTCGATTCATAAAATTTTTCGGGGCGGCGAAAATCTTCGGACCGGCCAAAAACCACCTCCGCCTCGATGATCGGTTCCAATAAAACCGCTTGATCGCGGCCTTCGGCAAAGGCGAAATAGAAATTCCCTTCCTCAATATCCTCAATCGCCGGCTTATCTGAGATAACGGTATGCAGATGATAGTAGGGGGCCTTGGCTTTTAAATTCTTGACCGTCATCCAGGCCTCGAGTGTGCGCGACATGTTTTTGAGCGCCCAATCGTTGGTGCCGTAGGGAACAATGGCCGGCAGTCCATCAATCAATTCGATCGATCGATTTTTTTTCGTTAGATTCGTTAAGCGCAAGCGACGAATAAGCGCGGCATGCGGCTCCTGCGCAAGGGTGAAATAGTTGACCTCGAGAGCTAATCCGAGGGAAGGATTGGATTCACAGAGCGTCAGGTCATAAGCCGTGATGGCGAGGCTTTGGCTGATTTTTCTACGGCCGGGAGCGGAATGTCTCTGGAACGGTTCATAGAATTGGGTTTTGTTTCCTGAACCAATTTTCAAGAAGGTCCGGAATCCCTGCAAGTTCGTCGACCGATAGGCTTTATTCGCTGGCTGGAATTCCAGGATGGACTTGTCCTTACTTTCCACGCCGAAACTCGCGATGCACTGGCCGCGATTGACATAGAACAACCACAGGGGCGTACCCCACACCCCGGCGATTCCCGGAAAGAAATTACAAAAAGGTTTCACTTCATGATAGTTCGTGATCACAAACTTTCCATCGGGATAAAGTCGGAAAGAAGGATTCATGGTCAGGTCAAATCCAGGTTTAGTCGGGATCGCGAGGTTGGCGAAAGACATTGTAATAGCCGGACAGCTGCAGCCAGATGGTCGGCCAGCGGCTGCTCTTATTGACAAAGCGGACCCGTTTGAGCGCATAAACGTCTCGGTTCAGACGCGCGAATCCGCGATTGGTGGTGACGGCCCCTTTGTAACCGGCCTCGCGTGTAATCTGTTCGATCTTCTCGTTATATCCGCCGGAAGGATAAGCCAGATAAAGAACGGGCTGCCCTAATTTTTCTTCCAGGATTTTCCTGCTATTGATGATTTCGTCGCGGGCTGAGGCGTCGTCGAGTACTGGCAAAAACGGATGCCGGCGCGTATGGCTGCCAAAGGAAAGACCCGCGGCCTGCATTTCCCTTATTTGTTCCCAGGTCAAATAGCCCTCTTCGCCGACCAGGTCGGAAATCAAAAAAATCGTTGCGGGAAATCCATACTGTCGGAGAACGGGAAAGGCGCGCGTGTAATTATTCTCATACCCGTCATCGAAGGTGATCACAACACTATTGCGCGGCAAATCGCGTTTCTGCGCTATCGCTGTCACCAGTTCGTCCAGACTCATAACGTGGTAACGGTGATCATGCAGGTACTTCATCTGCCGGGCAAAATTTTCTGGGCTCACCATGCTGGCCTGGGATTTAGAGCGGGGATTATCACCCACATGATGATACATGAGAATAGGAACCATGTACTGGCTCGGCAGCCAAACGGCAAATCCGCTTAAAAGAACAAGCAGAATAAATCCGGCGCGCAACGCAAATCTTTTCATTCGCATGGATAACTTTTTCATTCCCACACGAAGGGCGACCAGAAGTAGTCCGCGGTCGCCCTTCGTGTGGAATCTACATTTTCATTAATTGCTCTTTGACTAAATCGCTAACCAATTTACCGTCAGCCTTGCCGGCGAGCTGCGGCAGAACGATTTTCATGACCCGCCCCATATCTTTCACGGATTTCGCCTGAGTCTCAGCGAGGGATTGATCAATCACTTTACGGATGTCTTCGGTACAGAGTTCCGGCGGCAGATAACTTTTAAGGATATCCAATTCCGCCTGTTCTTTGGAGGCAAGATCCTCCCGTCCACCTTGCTGAAAACTCGCGATGGAATCCTGGCGTTGCTTGACCTGCTTTTTGATGACGGCAACGATGTCGTCATCCGGGAGCTTCTCGAGTCGCTTTTCAATCATCGCATATTTCATCTGCGAACGTAAAAAGCTCAAGGTCGAGGATTTGACCGCATTTTTGTCTTTCATGGCCTGCTTATAATCATTCATGATTTGCTCTTCGAGCATGTTTCCTCCGATGGCTAACTACTCTCCACCGAGGTTCTGGGCAATCCGACCAACCCTCGTCATGATGAGGGAAAAGACAAATGTCAGGACTCCGAGGCCCAGAAGATAGGCGGAAAAGATACTGATAAAACGGACATTGGTCAAAAGAAAAAACTTCCAGGCAAAATTATTCCATTGGTGGTTGGCAGAAATCAATTGTTTTTCCAATTCGGTCTGGGGCGAAAGATTATTGAAATAATATTCCAGGGCAGCCTTCTTCGCTGTTGGTTCAGTCATAACTGAACCCAACACCAAGTTTGGATCGATGAGGACAACGGCGGTGAGGATAATGGAGATGACGATCAAAAGGCAGGCCACCCAACGGGTCAATAGGCCCCGCTGGGTCATGCTTTTGAGATAGGACCGTTCCTGGCTCGTTAATTCCAAACTCATGATTGCCGTCGGGCTTTAGCAAAATTTTAACGAATAGCCTAAAGTTTTCTATTCCTGACAAAGATTTGGGAATTAAATTGACCTTATATTAATAGTTTTACAGCGGGATTTCAATCCTTTTATAATTTCAATCGCGTTTTCGGAAACTCCAAAATATCCAGCCAAAAATTTTACCAAAGCCCGATTGGCCTTTCCCTCCACGGGCGGGGCCTGCAAATAAATTTTCCAGCCTTCGGATGCCTTTTTGATTCGGTTTGCTTTAGCGCCGGGGATGACCTTGATCTGCAATTGCATAGTCTTTTTTTAAAAAATGGAATAACTCGGCAAGAGCATCTCCCTGCGATTCTCTTTAAGCCAACGGCGCTCCTGGTCGTAGTTGGGCAGGACCGCTTCCACGGTTTTCCAAAAACGGCACGAATGATTCGACACCTTCAAGTGACTCAATTCATGAACAACGACATAATCCACGACCGACAAGGGCGCCATGACAATCTGCCAATTCAGGAGAATGGACCGTCGGCGAATGTGGCAGCTGCCCCAAAGTGTTTTTTGTCTGCGCAGGGCAATCTCCAATGGTTCGACACCCATCCGACGGGAATAATGGAAAACTCGGGACCCGAGGATCTCCTGTGCCTGCTCACGATACCAGTCGACGAATTTTTCGGCAATTTTCTTTTGGGCTTCCGGGAGGGAGAGACTTTCCTCTACATTCACAATCCAACCGTTATCATTAAAAGTCAATGCGAAATTTTCTGAGCTGCGAGAGATCTGCAGAGGATATTTTTTCCCCAAAAAAAGAAATTCTTCTCCCGGAGCAAAAATTTTTCTGGGTGTCAAACGCTGGCGTTCTTCAATCTCGGCGGTTTTTGTCACAATCCATTTGGCCTTCTGACGAATAAAACTCCGAATAACTTCTTGCGGAGCGCGATACGGTGCCATGACGCTAACGGTCGCGCCCGGGGGCCGCGTCGTTGGATGTGACACAAGGGAAAAGTCGGAAGAATCAAAGACGGCCTCATTGATTTGAATGAGAATGGTATGTCGGCGACGGGAAAGTTTTAACGAATACTGGATTGGCCCAAACGCGGTCGCAAGGACACAATCGTATTGTTCTTTTTGCGTCATGGGCGATGAAGGACGATGAGCCAATGACAAAGGGAGGGAGAGAAAAACTTAAAAAGGGCTGCCCTATTCTTCGTAAAAACGGACGTTGATATCGACTTTTTGGCCGGTAGCGGTCTGCACTTCTTGCGGAGTATTCACTCGCCCATTGTGGAGGAGAAATCCCCGATTGCCCAATTGCAATGCCAAACGATCTTGTTCCTTTAATGCCGCAATTTTGGCCAACCGCGTTTCCCGCTTAAGTCCGGCGACCTTGACCCGAACCAAATGAATTTTTTCTTTGAGCAGGCCCATCATGTTTTCAGCGTGTTCCAGATCTGCCAGATCCTGGGCTTCATAAGATTCCAGTTGCGCTCTAAAATCAGCCGGTTGGGTGGGAACACTCGCACCTTCTTCGACTGTCTGTCTAGTCGCGCTGGCAGCCGCCATCTGCTGCTGCAGCCGCACATTGAGTTCGTTGAGTTTGGTGAGGATATCCTGAGTCTCGGCTAAGGCTTTTTGGGTCGTTTCCAATTCTTTGGAGACCCGAGCGATTTCCATTTCATCTTTTTTGTGCAATTCGCGGAACGTTTGATAAAGGCCGGCTTGATCTTCGGTCGAACGGATCATTAAATCGTTCGTTTTAGTTAGGCTTTCGTAAATGTCTTTTTGCTCCTTCAGAGCATAAATCGTCAGCCCAATCATGGCCGCAAAAAGAAAAATACCAATGATGCTTGTGAGATTATTTTTAGTGGTCGGTTGCATTGGCTTAGTCCCCTTTTTTGGCAAGATCCGTGAAATCCAGCTGACACCAAAACCTTTCTTAGTATTATATTTAGCGAAAGCCTGCCGAATGATCGATTCTTTCATAGTATACTCAAAGTCAATTTTTAAAACAACATTTTTTTCTTTAGAAAAGTTCTCGCTGTTGCGCAGCTTCCCGGGCCAAGGGTGGGGTTCTCTTTTTGTGGCCAACCCCAAACTGATACCGATAGGCCTCCATTCGACCTTTCTGAACAATAATGCTCAACTCCGAGGATGATCGGGAGCCCGCTTCTGGCTCAGGAGTGGATTCTTCTTCCTTAGAATGCGCCCTCTGACGGTAGTGGCAGTACCCGCAATCTGGCGAAGAATTTGGCAGCGAGTCCTTCGTCAAACACGCAAGTGCCTGGCTTAATGCTTCTTCCACCCAGGAATCTCGGCCGTGATAGGGAATAATCTCAATGGAAAATTCCAGCCGGGAATCAAATTGAGCCAGGCTCTTATTGCCGTTGCAATAGACAAAATAACCTGTCTCCGACACCACAAATCCCTGCCGACGCAGAAGCCACTGATATACTTCCATTTGCCTTTTGTAGGCCTGACGATACGGCCCCTCAAGAGAAACCGGGCCCTGGCTACAGGTCGCCTTGTAATCCACGACCATAGCCGTCCTTTCTTCATCCACCCAAAGATCATCGACGGCTCCATACAAAACCACATTAAGAGAAGGATGATGATAGGAAATCCCCTTAAAGGGCTGCCTCCATTCTTCCAGCAAGGGATGGGCCCAGGGAATCGCCCGCACGCCAAACCGCTCCATCAGTGGATGAGCTTTTTTCATCCGACGGTAGATATCGAATTCCTTTTTCAACAATTCATCCACCGCCGAGTTGAGGGTAAAGGCCGGCATCCCCGGAGGTTCTATTCCCAGCCGCCGATCGAGATAAAAGCACCGGGGACACGACAAAAAATTTTCTAACCGGGATCGGCTCAAGCGAAACGGAATCTTACTTGAGGGATCGAAAAGATAGCGGGCTTTTTTTTGTCGAAAAATTTCCGCGGACATGCGTTCCTGTTCCTCGTGTCTGACCGATTCTTCTAAGGACATGATCTTAAGACGCGGCAAGAGGAGCCTATTGTACTATAACCAATGACATTTGGCTAGCGCGCAAATGGTCTTGGCATCCACAATCCTGCCCGCACGAAACAATTGCCTTAATTCGCCTCGACTGAGGACGATGGTTTTGATGATTTCATCGGGATCGAGCTGACCACAAACCCGGTTTAATTGGCTAGCCGCAAATAAATGTATGACCTCCGTCGAATATCCTGGTACCGGATAAATTTTGCCGAGGCGGGTCAATTTCCCGGCGGCAAAACTAGTTTCTTCAATCAATTCCCTTTTGGCGCAAGCCACGAGACTTTCATTTTTTTTCAAAGTCCCAGCCGGGAGTTCATACAGATATTGTCCAATGACCGGCCGGTATTGTCGCAGGAAAATGCTTCTTCTATCAGTTAAAAAAGGAATAACAAGAACGGCGCCGGGATGCCGGATGATTTCTAAGGTTGCGTTCACTCCATTGGGCAGCCGTTTTTTTTCGACCGTCAGATGGAGCAGATTTCCTTTGAAGCGAATCCCCATAACTGCCGTTGGTCTTGCTCTGGGTTTATTTAAAAATCGAATCGAGAATACTATCGATCGCCTTGCGAGAAGGTTCCTTCTGCGGCATCTCGGTATTGCCCGGAGGTTCACCGCTTTTCTCGCCTTTCCCTTGCCCGAATACTTTATCCAAAACCTTTTCAATTTCTTGCCGTCCGCGGTTCGTGAAAATTCTTTTGCTGAGATATTCCAGATCTGGTAACGCAATGGGCGCGCTCAATTTACCGGTGATGAGGACCGGAAAGCGGATTTGACCATCGGATTCCTGCAAAAGCTGCATTTCGCTGACCGCCTCGACCATGGCCTGGGATAAATCTTGAGCCATAGCCAAGGTCGTTTTCAAGTCCAGGGTTTGATCAAAACCGATGTTCCCGCTCCCGGTCAAAAGAAATCCCAGAGATTCGAATTTAAAATCCTGCAAATTTAATCCACCGTCGGTAATGGAGCTATTAATCTGGACCTTTTCTAAAATCGTATCCTTCTGTTGCAAGATTTGTTGATATCGCGCCGGAAGATTCTGCTGGATTTTTTCGACAAGTTGCGGCAGCATAGACATCTTATCCAAAACCATTCGTAAGACATTAAAATCCACGAGGCGTCCTTCCTTGATCTCGAGCGTTCCGGTTCCGGAAAGATTTTTAAGAATGGAATCTGGATTAAGGCCTTGGCCTTGGGCTTCGATTATTCCAAAGAGCTGCCCTTCAATTCGGACCGGCTGGTGAGACTGATCGATGAGCTCTCCCAGGCGAATGCCTTCCGCGGATTTTTGGAAACTGAAATTCTGCGCTCCCAGATAATCGCTGATGGTACCTTGAGCCTTCAGAGTTCCCGATGCAGCCTTCGCAGAAAATTCTGGGAGGGAAAAATCCTTTGCATTCGCTAAAAATTTGGCCGTGATCGCCTCGATGGGAGTCGCCAACTCCTTTACCTTAAATTTTCCTTCCTTTAATTCTCCATTAAGATCTAAAGACGTGAGTCCTGTGGCTCCCGCGGTGGCTTCCTCAAAATTCACCATGAGACGACCATCGATTTCCTGCAGGGTGATACCCCTCAATAAAGGGCCAAGAGTTTGTTGAACCATGGCCGGAGAAATTTCTGCCAGATTCGCTTCGACTCGGATGTTGCTCAATGCGACGCTGGGTTGGGAGATGTCTAGCTTCACCGATCCGCCTTTGACTTGCAGATTATTTTTCTCGCTTAAAAAACGGCCGCTCATCACAATGGGAAATGGCTTCTGCAAAGAAAAATTCAAAACCCTGGCCTGGACGTTGGTCAGATTTACCACCAGCGCCGGTGAAAACGATTGGTCCGTAAAATTAAGGCTCGCATCTTTCACTTCGATTTTATCGACGGTGACGACGGGTATATTCGCGGGCTTGGATGCCGTTGGCGCCGGCGAAGAAGGCGAGGAAGGATTTGGCGAGGCCGCCAGCGCCGGGCCTTGCGCTTGGCTTCCCATCTTTTGAATGTTGATCACTCCCTGTTGGGTCCGAATCAGGTTGACCCGCGGGGAATGGACCAAAACCTGGGTGACATGAATTTCGCGAGTCATGATCCAATGCCATGCGTCAACTCCCACATCTACAGAATTCACCTCCAGCAAATTTCCGGTTTGAAACATGGGATCATCGTGAACGGCCAGCCCCTGCAGATTTAAGGCAATGCCGCCGCGCAAGGATAAAGCCAAGGCAAGCTTTTCCACATTCATCGGTCGGCCCAGGACAGAGGAAGCCTGCTGGACAATCTGAGGTTTATACCGATTGATATCGAAATTTTTAAGAAAAATAATAAGTCCTATGACCACAAGAACAATGAGGATGGGCAGTCCCAGGAGGATATATTTGAGGATTTTCATTGGCGGGATTTCCTAAAATCTTTTTACTGGCCTTTTCCTATCCAAAAGCAGAGTGGAAGCCAGTATTAGACCTTTCTTCTCTTCGGGAAAAGGCAGTATTGCTTCCACAGCCATGCTTTTAATGGAAGAAAGGTCAATAAACTCACCTTATGATACCGATTATTTTCTAGAATTCAACACGAATTTGGCAACGTGGGACATCGGGAAGGGAACTACGATGAATTGTTGAAAATGTTCTATTATTTACACGCAAGTCTAATGGCGCCGCAGGTCTTGGATGCGCTGCTCGGTCATCGCGCGCTGGTTTTCCATCTGCTCACGCATTTGTCTTTGGCGGTCCAACTGCAATTGATTGTTTTCGACGAGGCGTTGCCGCTGCATTTCGGCCTGGCGGGCTTGATCTTCCTGACGTTCCCGCTGGGCTCGAGAATTGATCAAATCTTCAATTCGTTGCCGGTTTTGTTCGACTTTATTCTTCAAATCCTGCACCATCTGCTCGCTGCGCCTCTTGGCCTCTTCGATGGCGGCGCGCTGGCGCTGCAACATCGCCGAGGATTGTGTGATCATGTCTTGCGTTTCCCGGACATGGTCCAAATTCGTACGCAAATTCTCCAGCAAATGCTCCATATTTTCCTTGGTCTTTTGAATGATCTGTTTCTGTCGATCGGAATCTTCTCGGGAACTGTCCAGATCCTCTTGCCTGGTTTGTGCCGATTCCATATGATCTTTTAAAGACTGCATCAATTCTTCATTGCGTTGTTTGGTCTGGGCAATGAGGGTTTCCATCTTTTCCTGAACGTCTTGTGAGGATCCATGATCTTTTTGCGTTATTTTAGCTTGCGCTATCCGGTCTTGCAACTGCTGAAGGATCTCGTCATTGCGTTCTTGCATTTCTATGGCCATGAGTTTCTGCTGTTCCATCACCTGCTGGACTCCTTCCATATATGCCTCGACCTGCCGACGGGAATCGTGGGAGATCTTTTGTTTTTTCTCTTCGATTCCATTGAGAATTCCGATATTGGTCAAGAAAGTGCGGAGGGAAAACTGTTTGGCAAAATCCGGATCATTTAATCCCGCGGACAAAAGCCCCAACACAATGACTCCGGCTAATAGAAAGGCAAAAAGTTTGCCCATGGTGTCTCTCTTTGCAGTTAAAGCGGAATTCCGGATGTGGCATTACAAGTCTAACCGGCCGGTGGAAGTTTGTCAAATGGCGTCAATTTTGGGGTGATGGCATCTGGGTTACGGGTTTTTCCCTCAATAATTCTTCCAGTGTCCTCACATCCTGCGTCGGAAGTTTGCAGACATGGTTTTCGCAAACATAAGCCGTGGTCTGGCCGGCCAAAGGCGGCTGGCCTTCAATAAAAGGAGCCAGGCCCAAAAGCACGGAAAAATCCGGGCCGGACGAATCGCGCACGATGACGACCTTATTCGGGATAAAGGAGCGATCGATTATTTTCAACATGGACGCCAGCGTTTCATTTTTTCCGTCGGTCGCCAGGACAATTTCTTTGACCGGCCCCGTCCAATAATCCAGGGCGATCAGCATTTGCCCGTGAGCCGAAGGCCGACTGTTTAACTCCTGCGCAAAAGATTCCATAAGCTCCTGAGCAGTCCAGTGATACTCCTCATGAAAGGTCAATGAGGCTAAACGCAATAAATCCAGCGCCGCAACCGAATTTCCCGACGGGTAAGCCCCGTCATAGCTATCTTTTTGGCGGAGAATCAATTCCTCGGCGTCGTTGGCCGTCATAAAAAACCCCCCTCGCGGTTCATCCCAGAAAAGCCGAATCATGTCCCTGGCCAATTCATTCGCTTCCTTTAAATAATGGGCATCGAACGTTGCTTCATATAAATCCATCAGACCCTGGATGAAAAAGGCATAATCCGCCAAAGTAGCGTCGATCGCTGCCTCACCCTGGCGATATCGATGCAGAAGCCGACCTTCCTTAGTTTTTAATTCCTTCAGCAAAAAGCGGGCTGCCCGCTGGGCAGCCTGGGCATATTTTGAATCATTGAGAACCCGTGACCCAAAGGCGAGGCTGGAAATCATAAGCCCGTTCCAATCCAATAAGATTTTGTCATCCAAATGCGACCGCGGCCGACGGGCGCGATGGACTGCCAATTGGGCCCGGCTGCGTTTAAGGATGGCCTCAATTTCCTTCACATCCTTTTGACAATGCTGGGACGACTGCTCCAGTGTGTGGGCCACGAACAAGATATTTTTTCCGGAAAATTCTCCGTGCGGATCATGAATGGCGTTACCGTTTTTTTCAACACCGTAATGATAATCAAAAACCTCGGCATCCTTTTCTCCCAAAACGGAAATAATCTCAGCTTGTGACCAAACATAAAAAGCCCCTTCCTTTTTATGTTTGGGAGTCGAGGTCACTTCCTGCGGCTCTTCGCTATCGGCATCCTCGGCGGAAAAAAATCCACCCGTTTCGGCCTGCATGTCTTGCAACACGTAATCAAAAATCTCCCGCGCCGTCTGGGCGAATTCTTCCTGATGGGTGGCTTGAAACGCCTCCAGATAAGTTTTTGCCAGCATGGCCTGATCGTAAAGCATTTTTTCAAAATGGGGAATCTGCCAGCGTTCATCCGTCGAATACCGGTGGAACCCTCCGGCCAAATGATCATAAATGCCGCCCTTGGCCATCTCGGTCAGGGTTTTTTCCACCATTTCCAGGGCTTGCGCCTTGCCCGTCCGCTGCCAATAGCGCAGAAGAAAAGAAAGATTATGGGAAGAAGGAAATTTGGGCATCTGGCCGAATCCACCATACTCAGAATCGTAGAGCTGGGAAAATTGCTCAAATCCCACATCCAAGCTTTGACGGCTTAAATCACTTTTGGTCGATATGGCGGCAAGCTTTTGCAATCCCTGGATCAGCGATTCCCCGGATGTCTCCACCTGTTCTCTCCGGGTTTCCCAGGCTTCATGAATGGTCACCAAAACCTGTCGGAAACCGGGTGAGCCCCAGCGTGGTTCCGGCGGAAAATAAGTTCCGCCATAAAAAGGTTTTTTATCCGGAGTTAAAAACACCGTCAGTGGCCAGCCGCCTTGGCCCGCGATCGCCGTGACGGCGGCCATGTAGATGTTGTCCAAATCGGGGCGTTCTTCCCGATCGACCTTAATCGAGACAAAATACCGATTCATCAATTCGGCGATTTGTTCGTCCTCGAACGATTCATGGGCCATGACATGGCACCAGTGGCAGGTCGAGTAACCGATGGACAAAAGGATGGGTTTATTTTCTTTTTTGGCCTTTTCAAAGGCCTCTTTTCCCCAGGGATACCAATCCACGGGATTTTCGGCATGTTGCAAGAGGTAAGGGCTTTTTTCTTTCGCCAATCGGTTCAATCTTGATTTTGGAATCATTTCTTTACCTTGCGAGATACCCGCAAAAGAAAAAAAACATGGCAGGATCAGAATGAGGGAAACTCGGCGGGTCTTCATCGTTAGGAACAATCATGATAATGGAAGAAAAACCGCTGGATTAAGGGATGGTGAGGGATTCTTCTTTAGATCCAGCATCGGAACAAATGGCCTTGACCACGAGCACATCCCCGGATTTGGTCTCGACCTTGACCTCGTGTTCCAAACCCCACGCAGCCTGGGCCGGAAAAACATCTTTGGCCACTTCCTCGTTATTCCGAGAGACAATAATGCGGCGGATATAAGTCTTGTGGTCCCGCTGAGACACATGCAGGACTTTGATCGACAAAATCTGGGTTTCTTTATTATAAGAGAGCTCGATTTTCGAAGGGGGATGGGCAAAGGCAGGACTTCTTCCCAGAAGCAAAAAAACAATGGTCAATGAACTAAAAAATATTTTCCAATTCATCCTCAACATCCTTGGGTTCCTGAAAATTACTGCGGCCGCTTTTCCAGCGTTTCCAGTTCTTTGAGATACTGATGCGTGTTTCTATAATCGCTCTTTATGTCTTCGACTGCAAGAAATTTTTCTTTGGCCGCGGAATATTTTTTGTCCAAGTACAAGACCATGCCTTCTCGGTACATTTTTTCGACGAGTTTTTCGCGTGGGTCATGGGTGGTCGGTGCGGAATTGGGCTCGGACAGGGACGGGGTTTCTTGTTTACTCTGCGGTGAGGATTGCCCACGAGGCAGGGAAGGCTCACGGTTTGTCTCTGGCATCGGCACGGCTGATTCTTCAGATACAGAAGCGGCCGGCTGGGATTTTTTTTCAGCGGCCTTGAGCGCTTGTTCCAAAGTTTGAGAACGCCCTTCCGATTGTTCGGCTTTTTGTTTGCGCCGGGCTTCCTTTTCGGCCATGGCCTTTTGTTTTTGTTCCGCTTTTTTTGCCAAGGCCTGGCGCTTCCTTTGTTTTTCTTTTAAGCCTTTCTCTTTTTGAGCTTGCCTTTCTCTCTGGATGTTTTCTTGCTGAGACTGTCGTTGTGTTTGAGCTTTTTGCCGTAATTCCTCTTCGTGGGCCTTTTTTCGGGCTTCGGCTTTTTCAGCCTGCGCTTTTTGTTTTGACGCCTCTTTCTCGGCTTTGGCTTTTTGCTCAAGTTCGGCCTTTTCAGCCTGCGCTTTCTTTTGGGTTTCGGTCCTTTCGGCCAAAATATGCTCACGCTCTTCTTCTTTTTGCGCCTGTATCTTTTGCCGATTTTCCTCTTGTTGAGCCAAGGTCTTTTGGCGTATTGCTTCTTTTTCCTTCAAAGCCCGCCGGAGAGCTTCTTCTTTTTCGGCCTTAACCTTCTGCCGTCGTTCTTCTTCCTGGGCGAGGGTCTTCTGGTGAAGCTGTTCTTTCTCAACCAAGGCCTCTTGTCGAATCTTTTCTTTTTTGGCTAATTCTTTTTTCCGCTGTTCATCTTTCTGAGTTCGGATCTTTTCCTGTCCGGCCATTTGTATCTGACGCAATTTTTCTTTCTCTTGACGGACCTGTTCGCGTTCTTTTTGTTGATGAGCCAGGAAGCGCGCGCGTTCTTTTTGCCGAGCGGCTTCTGCCTCTTCTTTAAACCGTTTATCTTCTAGTAATTTTTTCTGGCGTTCTGCTTTTTCCTTTTGCAAGGCCAGGCGCTGTTGTTCGGCTTCCTTGAGTGCAGGGCGTTTCTCCTTGCGCCTGGCTGTCTCTTCGACAAAAAGATTGGGCTGCTTGGCTCGAATCAGTCCCAGATAGCGCTGCGTCAATTTGTAATCGGGATCATCGGCGCTGACCTGTGCAAATTTCTGTTTGGCTTCGCTATATTTTTCGTGATTAAAAAGATAAATGGCATAAGCGTATTTGTCTTCCATTTCGTTGCGAATAATCTTTTTGGGAGGAACATCGAATTTCACCTGATCCAATTCTTTAAAAAGATCAGGCTGTCCCTCCTTCGGTTGCGAGGCGACCGTCGCGGGAGCAGGCTTATCCAATTCCTTGGCAATCCTCTTTAAGTAATCCTCGGTTTTCTGATAGCCCGGTTGCAATCGTTCAATATCCTCAAAAAGGGCCTGGGCTTTTTTCCAATCCTTCTCTAAAAAAAGGTCCACGGCCGCAGTGTAAAGCTTTTCTAAACCCGAAGAATAATTTTCCTGCAAATTTTCCCGTTCAGCGGCCAATTCTTGTTTGCGGGCATTGATATCGGCGAGCACAAGTTCTTCGGCTTCGGGTTTTCCCTCCTCAACCGCAGAATCTGGTTCTGGAGATGTCACGAAAGTCGGATTATCAACGGCCCGTCCTTCCGGAGGAACATTTTGCCCGGTCGTTTGCTTTTCTTCGCGAACCTGTTTGAGGAATTCCTGCGTGCGATGGTCTGCTTCGGTGGATACGGACTGGGGGGGCTGTTTTTCTTCACTGAATTTCTGCTCGATCCGGGCGAGGTATTTCCTGGTGGACTTGTATTCCGGAAGCATTTGGTCGGCCTGCAAAAATTTTTCTTTGGCCTCGGCTAAACGATTGGTTTTATAAAGGCTGACCGCTTCTTGATAAATAGCCTGAACCTCGCGAACCGTATCTTGATTCTGGCCTTTACCCGAAGCAAGGCTATCGGCCACATAGGACCAACTGAGCGGCGCAATGAACACACTCATGGTCAGAAAAATAACAGTGCTCATCATCTTCCTAAAACTGCTGCGTCGATGGAAAGGCATAAACGGCTCCGAGATCATGAAATGGTTTAAAGAAAGGAGTTTGACTTTTACTTTAAGACTTTGATCGTAACGACATTACCACAAGTATGCCATAACTAACACTTAACACACAATTTTTCTTTAAGGATGTGTGCCTTTGCGGAAACACGCATTCTGAACGCAAATAGGATTTATATGAAAAAGGTAACGATTTTTCGCAATCCAGGCATACACCCAAGGCCCCATCAGGCCTGTTCCCGGAAAATAAAAAAGGATGATGCAAGGGTAAAGCATGGGCAACAGCAGGGACAATCGGCGGAAGGCAAAAAATCCGCCCGAAAGCCGGCCGTCGGGTTCAATCAAATACAGCTGACTCGCAGCCTTCGCATGATTCAAATCGGGATGAAGCAAGGTCAAATCTTCCATCGTATGGAAGTCCCTCATCTGTAAACGCCCCCAAAGATCCATGATTTCGAGATGCCGGACACTCAGACGGCAAAAATTGCATTGGCCATCAAAAACGACAATGGAGCGTTTGGCCTGGAGGTTCAATTTCCTTCTGACTTCGATCCTTTCAAGAATTTTTTCCGGATTAATGAATAACAACATCTGCGGAGGAAACAGGAAAAAGAAAATGGCCGGCACATCTAACGTCAGCAACAACATCAAATGAAAAATAAATCCCCAGATGATCCCGGAACGCCGAGTCGCCGGAAAAAACAGCAAAAATGGCAGGAGGAATTCCGTGGAGAAAATAAAAATTCCCGTCCAGTAGCAGAGGGCTGGATGAACCGCCAGAAAATCCCGCAAAAGAAAGTTTTTGGTCGATCCTTCGTCAGGATAAAGCATCAAATAATAAAGCGGGTTATCTTTGATCCAATTGCCTTCCGGATAAATTTTGTATAAGGCCGTAAAGAAAAACGTCGCGGCCAGCTGAATCTGCAGTAACCGCTGGATAAAATAGGGTCGAGGAGCCTTATAGGCATTGGGATCACGCCTTCTTAAGGCATCGACGGAGAAATAATCTCCCGGATAAGGCGTCAGGCACACCAGAAAGAGCGTCACCAAAAGCAGATCCCAGGCCAAAGACGAGCCAATATAAAAATCATTGAGGGCATAAAAATAAAGTAAGGATCCAAATAATATCCAGCCGCTTGGCTGGGTGTAGCACCCGAGCAAAAAAAGCAACCAGCTGCAAAAAAGCACGGCCAACATCAAGATGATCAACCAGTCCGGACTTTGATCCACGAGATTGAGAAAATCCACCGGGAAAAAATTGGCATTGTACGTTTTAAAAGCCCCGTGGAGATAATGTTCGCGAAAATGAAAAAAGGATGGACAGACATGCAAAAAGGTTGCGACCGCCACGGCAATCCGAAATAAGGATAGGCTCAGTGTCGGGCGTTCCACTAAAAATAGCCGGTGCCAAAGATTCATGGAGTCAGGCTTTCTTTGGGGAAGATTTGCCGGCAACGAAAAATTCCGGCCTCTTCATAAATATGGGGTTGGCGCGAAAGCGATCGGTATCGCCGCAAGGCAACGACAAAATCATCAAATTCTGGAAAGCGCCGATCCATCATTCGGCAAAAACTGGGGGCGGTCTCGCGATCGGCAATGGCGCTCAAGACTCCCCGATGGGTATTATCGTAAAATAAGGTTCGGTTCTGGATGATCTTGTGGGGATTTAATTCATAGAGCTTCAAATCCTTGACCCCATAAACGACAAAGTGGGCAAAGGTGTCATCCAGGTGCAGAAACATGATAGGCCCGGCCGGCGGGAAAAGGAATTGATTGACCGGCAAATGCGCCGCGGCCCGGGGGAAATGACGCTGGATGAATGGCCGAAGCAGCATGAGCCGGGTGTTATTATAAAAATAAACGATCAGCCAGATGAGGACGAAGAGGGTGATGAAGCGGTCACGGACAGCCCGGTTGCGGGCAAGATTGACGACAACAATGGGGGGAATGGTGAGGGTATAAACCCAGTAAACTGGCAATTTGAAAATCAAAAAAAACCAGCCGAAGAAAAATATGACCCCACCGACATATCGGGATATAGCACTCATTGATTTTCATCATGCTCCCCAAAAACTTCGGCGGTAAAAATTTCCATGATCGTATTGGGATCCATCCAGGCCTTCGGGGGCAGACCGGCTTTTTGCGCACATAAGACCGATAAAAAAGTGGCCTTGTCCCAGCCGGTTTCGGTTGCCACCTGCGGCAAAAATAATCCCTGATGCATCGAGCCCTGGCTGACAATCACGCCGTGTTTGCCCAATTCAATTTCATCAATCGAATGAATCCGATGCGGAACCGATAAAACCGAGACCTCCACATCGATATCGCTCAGTTCTTCCTGCTTTAACGGATCAAACCGGGGATCGCGGGTCGCTGCCGAAACCGCCATATCGCGGACCGTCAGATACAAAGGTTCCCTCCCTATCACTTGACCGATGCAGCCGCGCAATTCTCCCTTTTTTCTAATCGTCACAAAGGCACCCTGGGTTTTCAATAAAGCATCCTCTTTGGTCTGGAACTCGGGAATTTTCTGGGAACGGACAAAGGATTCAATTGTCTCGCGGGCGATTTTCAATAACTCCTTCTTTTGTTCAGGGGTCAAGGCGCCGGCCGCCTTTTGATTATTTTCTGCGGCCGGCGTCGTGGACGGATGGAATATAACAGAACAATATCCGACGACGCGAAATTTATCTCCGGATGTATCGCCAGAATTGCCATATCGCAAAACTTCTGCTGTCCAATGTCGCCGTTCGGCTAGCGCAAGGGCGGTCGCGACACCCATAAATCCACACATCTCCATTGTCCCGGAGATGTTTCCATTCCAGAATTCTTCCACGTCTCCCTTTTCAATGGCCTTGAGTGTGCCGGCATCCATGGCGCGAGCCACCGAATCCGGATGGTAATGCGACATATCGGTGGAAATAACCATCAAGACATCCTTGCGCTCGCCAATGAGTTTATCGAGGGCCAGCGCCAACTCCTCGATCACCTCAGGATTCGGTTGTCCCATCAGAATCGGAACCAATTTAAAATCTTTAAAGGTCTGCTGCAGAAAGGGCAATTCCACCTCGAGGGCATGCTCGCGTTCATAAACCTCCGGCTGAAAATGAAAGTTGGGGCTCTCCGCCAGAAGCCTTTGGGTGAATTCATCGTCGACTGGAACAATCCCCAGCGGGGTTTTGAATCCCCCCTCTTTCCAGACGGAGATCCCGGAAAACGGGAAAAAGTGGCTAGGCGCAATGACGATGATGGTGGAATACTGGCCAGCGCTCACCGCGCGAAAACTGTAGGCCGCGACCGGCCCGGAATACGGATAACCCGCATGCGGGGCAATGACCATCGGTAAAGGCTGTTCCAAAGGCTTTTGACCGGATTGGTCAAAAAATGTTTGGATTTGCTTCACCAGTTCCTTCGGATTATCGTTGTAAAATTGGCCACTCACGTTTGGTTCTTTGATGAGCGGTTCAGCGTGCGAATAAGAACATGTCCCCATCATCATGGCCCCAACTAAGCAAAGGATTTTCATAAGGGTTGATTGGTTTTTGAAAAATAACGGTCAAGACTAAAAAAGGCCGTCCGCTCAATGCGAATCCGAAGATAAGCGGTGATTGTCCAGAGAATGATGTCCATGAGGAATGTCACCGGTAGAGGAAAAGACCAGCGGGAACCAAAACATCCGCACTCTTCTAAAGGCAGGCGGCGAATCAATGCCTGTCCGACGATCAAAAGAAAACCCAAAATCATGATCAAGACCCCGCGCAGGGTCCATTCCAGCCACAAACCCAGGATGAGAAACACCCCTAAAATCAGTTCGATCCAAGGCATGACCCGGGCGGCCGACTCCTCCGCAAATGGCGGCAGGATCTGATAATTTTGAATCACATACAAAAAATTCTGATAAGGGAAAAGCAGTTTTTCCCCGCCGGAAGCGACAAATAACAAACCCAGCAGGATTCTTAGGATCACTAAGGCATTGATGGCAATTCTCCCAGACGCGTTTTCAATTCCGATTCCAATGATTTGATCCCGACAAACATTTGATCGT
This sequence comes from Candidatus Omnitrophota bacterium, assembly GCA_023247725.1. Classification (GTDB taxonomy): domain Bacteria; phylum Omnitrophota; class Gorgyraeia; order Zapsychrales; family JAHFFX01; genus JAHFFW01. Next base: position 20,837 of record JAHFFW010000009.1, read on the forward strand.
TAATAAAATAAGTCGGGGTGGACTGAATCCCTAAGGCCACGCCATTCTCTTTTTCGCGAAGAATCACCGATTTGACCTCATCATTGGTCAGGCATACCTCTAATTTCAGTTTATCCAGCCCGACGGCGGTGCCGATTTCCTGAAAGATGGGATCGGCATTGATGAGCCCCTTCCAATCATTCTGCCGGGCAATCAGAAGATCATGAAAAGGCCAGAATTTTCCCTGACGGGCGGCGCATTCTGCGTAACGGGCACAAAGCTGGGCGTGTTGATGCCCGTCCAATGGGAAATATTTCATTTGCAGATAAAGTTTTTTGGGGTAGGCCGCGTAATATTGATTGAGCATGGCGACCCCGCGGGCGCAGGCAGGGCATTGAAAATCGATGTACTCGACGATTTTGACCGGGGCATTGGGATCGCCTTTGGTGCGCATCCGACTGACATCTTTGGGTCCTTGGCTTAAATATCCTTTTAAAAGATTGATGATGACGATGAGGAGAATGCATAAAATAACGATCAAAACAGTGGTATTTTGTTTCTTTTGAATCGCATTCTTGGCTGGTGGGTTGGAAGCCTTCGGCATAAAAAAAGTCTCCCGCGGTGGGAAAACTAAAATCTCATAAGATTTTTTAAGCGATTCTTGCTGATCGTGGAAGGCATTCTAGCACAAAAGAAAGGGGGAGTAAAACGATTGATCAATGAAACATGCTGCGAATCAAAGCAGAGCGCCCCGCCCCACAGAAATTTTGCGGGGCGGGGCGCTTCTCGTGAACTCCTTCAAAATCTTCGTGGCAATATTAGCGACGATACATATTCATCTTCATCATGGTGTTACCCATCATGCCGCCTTCTTCATTCATCATATTGCCCATTTCTTCATTATTCATGTCCCAATCCATATGGGAGGCATGCGAGATGCCTAAGAAACAAAATCCAATAAGCACGGCTGCCGCTAGCGTTAATCCATATTTCATTAGTTCTTCTCCTTTAAGTTAACAATAAAAAATAAGCGCGAATAAATCCAAAAATTTTTATCCTTTAGCTCTCACCTCCCCGGCCTCCTTCTCCCTTTAGGCATAAGACAAACACATTGTTGAAGTTTAAAGGCGTTTAAAAAGAAAATCAAGGGAAAACTTTCTCTAAAGTTGTGGGCCCGCGGCCACCAGGGCTTGGCCGTGCGGCGTGTCGGTGAAGACTTTGAAGTTCTCAATGAACATCCCGGCCAGCTTGCGCAGCATTTGGTCGTACGCGTTTTTATCGGTCCAGCTGTCTCTGGGATTTAAGGCTGTCTGGACTCCCGGAAGGCTTTTGGGAATCCGCAAATTGAAAATCGGGAGATTGCCATATCCATCCTTTTCCAAAGTATTATTGAATATCGCATCAATAACGGTCCGATTGTCCTGGATTGCAATCCTTTTGCCAACCCCGTAAGACCCCCCCACCCAACCGGTATTGATCAAATAGACTTTCGTGCGGTGCTCATCCATTTTTCGGCCAAGAATTTCGGCATAACGGGTCGGATGCAGAGTCAAAAATGCCTTTCCAAAGCAGGCGGAGAATGTGGCCTTGGGCTCGGTGACGCCGAGCTCAGTCCCCGCCACCTTTGCCGTGTAACCACTCAAAAAGTGGTACATCGCTTGCTCGCGGGTTAATTCCGCAATGGGCGGAAGAACTCCAAAGGCGTCACAGGTTAAAAAGATGACATCCTGAGGATGGCCGCCTTTAGAAACTGGCAAGACAATATTGTCAATGTGGTCAAGAGGGTAAGAAACCCGCGTATTTTCCGTTTTCTGGCCAGAGGCAAAGTCAACTTTTCCGGATTCATCGACCACGACACTTTCCAGGAGAGAATTAACCTTGATGGCATTGTAAATCTGCGGTTCCTTCTCCCGGGATAGGTTAATGCATTTAGCGTAACAACCTCCTTCAAAATTGAAAATACCCTCATGATCCCAGCCATGCTCATCATCGCCAATCAGACGGCGTTTGGGATCGGTTGATAGGGAGGTCTTGCCCGTGCCAGAAAGGCCAAAAAAAAGCGCCGTGTCTCCTTTTTGACCCATATTGGCCGAACAGTGAAATGATCCAATCCCTTTGAGGGGCAGAAAATAGTTCATGATGGAGAAAATCCCTTTTTTGATTTCGCCTCCATACCAAGTTCCGCCAATGCAGGTCATTCGCTGGGCGAGGTGAAATGCCACAAAAACTTCCGAGCGCAGCCCATGCTGGGCATAATCAGGACAGATGGCCTTGCAGGCATTGAGGATGGTCCAGTCAGGTTTGAAATTTTTTAATTCGCTTTCGCTGGGACGGATAAACATATTTTTAAAGAAGTGCGCCATCCATGCAACCTCGGTCACCAGACGAATCGACAACCGCGTTGCCGGATTGGCACCGCAGAAGCCATCCATCACGTAAAGTTTTTTGCCGCTCAATTGATAGACGCAGATTTCTTGCAAATGATTCCACGTGGTTTCACTGATCGGTTGGTTGTCGGAACCTTCTTTGCGGCCGCTTGCCCACCAGACCGTATCATGACTGGAACGCTCATCGACGATATATTTATCTTTGGGCGAGCGTCCGGTGAATTTGCCGGTATCGACCGCCACGGCCCCGAACTCCGTCACTACCCCCCGCTCATAACCGGTGAGGGCGGGATCGGTTTCATGCAGGAAGAGTTCTTCATAGGAGAGGTTATAAAATATTTCGCTCCAGCCCGTGATACCAATCCTTTTGAGCTCCCCCCCAGGGGAAATGGTCTCCACGACACGATTGCCAAAGATATTGAGTTTCATCGAATACTCTCCTTTTGAGGGATAGGGCTACCTTATCAGGAATAAATACTAACCCGATTACGGCCTTCTTTCTTGGATTGGTACAGCGCCCGATCGGCCTTGAGGATGAGCTCATGCCGGTCCATCTGCTCGCTATAGGCGGCGATGCCGATGCTGAGCGTGATCGGTCTTTTTAACTGCAATTGTTCCACCGCATGAAGGAATTTTTTGGCGACGACTTCCGCCTTATGGATCCGAGTTTCCACCAGAATGACCGCAAATTCGTCTCCTCCATAACGACAGGCCACATCGATTTCACGCAGATTTTTGCTGATGGTCCGGCTGACTTCTCTTAATAACTGATCCCCTTCGAGATGACCGTAGGTGTCGTTATAAGTTTTGAAATTGTCAATATCGATCATCATCAAGCACAACGGCGCCGGGTAACGCTTCAAGCGTTTGATTTCCTGGTCGAGGGTCTTGGCGAAATGCCGGTGGTTATACAAACCCGTCAATGGATCGGTAATGGACAGATATTTGAGCTCGCGGTAGAGATTGGCATTTTCAATGGCCACCGCCGCCTGGCGAATGATGGCGGACAAAACCCGCAGGTCCGTGGAGGTGAAGATTTCATTCTTGTTGCGTCCTTTATCCGCGACGTTCACCACCCCAATCACCTTTTTTTCCAGCTTGATGGGCACGCTCAAAAAGGATTTACCATGATAGGCTGGGCGGTTCTTACGCGGTAAGGGGCTTTCCTTATCAATATCCGTCACCAGCATCGGTTCACCATACATGGCCACCAGACCCGAGATCTGCTCCCCCAATTTGATCCGTGTATCATGGATAATATCATCACTCAAGCCCTTCGCCCCTTTGATGAGAAGCTCATTGCGTTCCTTGTCGATGAGCATTAAGGAGCAGCGGTTAGCATCAATGATTTCCACGGACTTGTTCACTACAAAATCCACGAGCTCCTCCAGTTTCAGGATGGAACTGATCTCCTCATGCAGGCTCAGGATATGCTCGAGCTTGAGCTTCTCAATGCGCATCTGCTCCTGATGACGCTTTTTCTCCGTAATATCGCGCACGATCCCTTCCATCCCCAGAAAATTTCCCTCTGGTCCAAGGATCGCTCGAACGGTTTCGGCCAAAGTGATGATCTTTTCATCCTTGCGCACGAATTTGATTTCATAATCGATGAGCGAACCTTTTTCTTTCAAGTCAGACACGAGATTGGCATGCTCTTGCGGATTCATCTGCAATTCCTGATGCAGATTGGTGCCGATCAATTCCTTGGGCTCTTCATAGCCAAGCATCCGGGCAAAGGCGCCGTTGGCATAGGTGATGATCCCATGGGCATCCGTCATATAAATCCCAGCGGGCATCGATTCGACGAATTGAAAGAAACGCTGTTCCGGCCCGGGGCCGGAGGTGGGTGAAGGAGGCGTCATAGAAGTCATGGATTTTGTTTTTGCGGTTAAACCGGCCGAGGGTAACGTGTCATGTTCATGAAATGGTAATAGGCGGTTGCGCGCGCTGGAATCACCCTCCGGCGTCAGGGACACCACCAATTGATCCTTATTCGTATCAACCTGCACATATTTTTCGCGCACCAGCCATCCGATGCACACATGGATATCATCGATCGGCTCTTGCAAAATATCGGCCAGATCCTTGGCCGTTAAAGATTTTCCGTCCTGCTCCAGGACCGCCAGAATCTGTCCGGAGATAATCCCAATCTTGATCATAGGAAAGCCTTCTTTTCTTCCTTTTTTTGCCGAGGGACAGGCCCCATCGAAACTTCCATTACCACGCGTTTCTCGTTCCTGATGAAGAAGCTGATTTCATACTTTTCCAGCAATTTGAAATAAAAGGGCACTCCCATGAGCGCGCTGTTGCGATAGCTGGAGAAGTGCGACATTTCCATTTCGCAGTAACCCATTAAGGAGAGATCCGAACGAAACTGACCGCTGATCAAATTGCAAAGAGCACCGCAGGCATCTTTGAGCTGTTCCTCGTCATCCTCATCGATTTCCGGATATTGCAGAAGCTTGATCAACCGGGCCATATATTCCTGCTCGACATACAAACAGATGACGCCGAAGGTCTGGTGATGTTCCATCTCCTTTTTATTGAGATAAAAATTCACCGAGGCGATATAGGTTGGAGTGGGGAATTTCTCCATGCCAAAAATCCGCATCCGGCGCATGAATTCAATGATCGGCTTTTTCTCCAGGATAGGTTTGGCGGTAAGCTTCAGACCCTGCTTTTCAAAAACCTTTCGAACCGCACCCGCCAGAAGGATCGCCATAATGCGCAAATGATCTTCTTTATCCCGTCGGGCCAATGAAAACCTCTTATTTCGGTCGGGGGTTACTTCACATGCGGACGAATGACGCTCAACAAATCCTCGGGTTTATAGGGCTTAACGACATAACCGGCGAGGTTGGGATTGGTGTCTCGGGCCTTCTTTTTGTTTTCTTCTGAACCGGACGCCGAAACCATCACAATGGGAATCGTGGCAACCTGGGGAACCTTGACCACCCCTTCCATAAATTCAATGCCGGACATGACCGGCATCTGCCAATCCAAAAGGATCAAACAGATATCTTTATAATTGGAGGCTAGAATCTGTAGGGCCACCTCCCCGTTCTCCGCCTGCAAAACTTCATTTTCAATCCCATTTTTCTTAATTAGACTCGAAAGCAGTTTCCGTTCAAGGTTGGAATCATCCACAATCAAAATCTTCATCATACCAATCTATTCAGCTTCGCAAAACCAATAGAACTTTCCAGTATTACGATAAGATTTCCTTGAATCGGGTCCTGACTTTCGCCAACAATAATACCATACGTTGTGACAAATTTCCCTTTTCTTTTAGGCCGTTCCCACTCAAAAAAAATCGTTAAAGGGCCGTACGGATGAAAAAAAATTTTTTCTCTCCGGCTTTTAAAATAACCGTTCCTAAATCAACCTGCTCAATCGTTTCTCTGTTGGAATTCAGGTTGTCCACACGGAGCTTGTACTCTCCGGGATTGAGGATCAGCCGGGCGAGGCGGATTTCGTCGGGCAATGTCTGCCAACTGCGCAGGTCTGCTTGCTCGGAAAACAGATTGTAAAGGCTCGCGGCGCTCCGATACCAAGGAATCGATGGATCACCCCAGCTCTCTTGTGCTTTTCGTTCTAGCCCTCGTTCCGCTAAGTATTTGCCCGTCGGTCGTAAGGCCGCCTTGACGAAAACCCGGATCCGCCGATTTTCCAGATTCTTCACAGCAATGGCGCCTAAGGGCTCGGCGAGTTCTGATTCTTCCTGGCTTTCCCTACGCTGTCTGTCAACGGCGATGAACCGGCTGCTTTTGGTGTCGTAGCTTCGTTCACTATAATGGGGGAAGGCAACCTTATTCATGTACCCGCCGGGTAAGGGAAAAGGGAAAGACGTTTGCACCTTGATGGGCGCCAAGCCGTTGTACTGGATCAAATACACCTCTGCTTTTTGAGCCTTCTCTTTTAAAGGAATGAACCCCGCCTGCGGGAACTGTTTGCGATATGGCGCAAAGTCTGCTTCCCCCATCCATTGGGCGGTCGATAAAAGATTTTCCTGTAAAAAGCGGGGAACCGCCGTCCGGTACGTAGGCTCATAATCCCCGGCATAAATTTGGGCCGCCTTCTGGTACGAGATCAATGCATTATTGATATCTTCCGCGGTTCCCGAGGCTTCATAAAGAATGCCCATGAGAAAACGGACGAACGCATCCTCGCGGTAGACATTTTTTTGCTGCGGCGGATACAGACTATTGATGACATTGAGTTTGGAATCCACATCCCGGGCTTCCACTAAGGCTTCCCCAATCTGTCCCAGGCCAACATAATTCAAGGCCTGGAACACATTGACAAGGACATGCTCGAAATCTTCGCCTTGATAAGGCGCCGTGTAATCATTGTAGATCCACGATCCCGCGATCCGGGTCAACGACTTGGTGTAAAGCGCATCGATCTTTCGCTGCGCCTGAGCCAGGGTCTCGATACTTTCGGGATAATGTTTGGCCAAATGCAAAATAAGCCCCTTATCCAAAAGGAAAAGGAGCTCATTATTGGGCCCGTATGCGTGCGGCTGGCTATTGAGAACCTTGAGGGCTTTTTCCAAACGATTCGCGACGACCAGGCCATTGACTTGCGGTTGGATACTGGGCGCGTTCAGACTGCAGGAAATTCCCGTCAAAACGAAAACACCCATGAGAATGAAGAAAGCGACAAAGAGGGCAGATAAGGACCTTGCCAAGCAAACCGTATGCATCATTCGCCTGTCTTAGAGAGAATACCTGCTTTTTTCGACGACCTTCTTGATCTTTTTTTCTCCAATCCAGACTTTTTGATTGGTACTCAGATCCACCAACTCCAGATTGACCTGATACAGGATCACATATTTGCCTTTGATCTCATCCTTGACCGAATGGATGCTGCCCTGAAGCATAAAATCGGCGCCCAGCTCCTTGCCTTTGGCCTTGATGGTTTCTCGATCGGTAAAGCCGCCGGTATTCTGGTCCTCGCGCTCCTCGCGGATCTCGGCCCGCTCCTGGCTCGAGGCCACGAACTTCACCTTGTCCGAATTCAACAAATTCATCTCCAGATCCTTGATGAACAAAGGTGCATCGATATGTTCGTGGCTGCGGTTATTGATCGTGCCGACGATCACGATGGGATCCTTTTTGTACTGCTCGTTAAAATGATTGACCCAGGGCCGGCCCAAACAATCCTTGATCATCTCTTCGGCGACCAGCCGTGAATCCGTATCGTTCCAGCGACCGGAAAGATCAATGGGCTTTTCAATTTCAGTGCGGATGACTTTGGGCCCACAACTTGCGAGCGCTGTGGCCAGGATGGCGACCGCTAAAACTCTGTAAGGGATTCTCATTGCCTTCTCCTTTTTTGTTCACTTAAGAAAATTCTGATCCGGCGCGCGTCAACTCCATTTTCCGACGGATCAAAACCAAATTACGGGCATAAACAACCAACCCCGAGGCCTGGCCAATGGTGAACACAAGGTCCCGACGAATGATCGCATAAACGAGCAAGATTGTCCCACCCAGGAGACTCAGATACCAGAAAACCAGCGGAACGTAACTTTCTTTTTTTTTCTCCGAGCAGATCCATTGGACGATGAAGCGCAATGAAAAAATGAGCTGGCCCACCAAACCAAACAGCAACCAGATGTCGCACTTCATACGCCTTTATCCAATTCGGACAATATCTTAAAAAAATGCAGAACGACTTGCGGGATTCGGCGATGCCGATATTTGGAGGTCCCGTAAAACCTTTTGCGGTGATTTGAAACGACCTCGGCAATCTTGTAACCCCGCCGGAACAAAATGAGCGGAATGAATCGATGCTGGCCATCCCAGGTTAAACTGACATCGTTGAGGCATTCCCTTTTATAGATACGCAACGTGCAAGACAGATCGTGGACGGGCACGCCGGTCATCTGGCGCTGCAGGATATTCGCCAGCTGCGAAAAAGTTCTCTTTAGGGGTTCATCCATGCGCACGCGTCTCCAGCCGCAGACGACATCATAGCCTTCTTCCATTTTCTCTAAAAGCCGAGGAATATCCGCCGGATCATTCTGCAGGTCCGCATCGAGCGTCATGGCAATCTTACCCCGAATCCGACTTAATCCTTCTTTAAGGGCAAAGGTCTGTCCCCGACGTTGAGCCAGCCGGATGACCTGGACCTCTTGGGGAAAGGAATTTTGCAGATCGGCGAGAAATTCCAACGAGCGGTCGCTGGACCCGTCATCAACGAAGATGACCTCATAGGACTGGGTGAGTTTTTCCATCTCCCTTTTAAGCTCATTCCATAATATCGGAAGCGACTCCGCTTCATTATGGACGGGAACCACAATGGAATAGTCCGCCATGATTATTCTTTTCTCAACAAGACGATCTCTTCGAGCAGATACTTTTGAACCTGGGACCGGTTAAGGGTCAGGATGGCCCAGAGCAGATCGCGATCCACGGGAATCCTTCTCCTGCAAATGAGTCCGCGTTGAATGATATCAATTTTAGCAGGCCCGAGGGATTTTTGGAAAATATCATAATCTTTACGTAGCATCAGGCAATAGACCGTTTGGTTCATTTTAAAAAGATTTTGCAAACCTGTCCGTGTGACAACGGCCTCCTGCGTGGCAACCTGACGGACCGGCTCGGAAAAATAAACCTGCAATTCCTTTTCATGAATATCGGGATCACCAACCGCGATGATCTTCTCTGGATACGGTTCAGCCTTAATCGTCATTGCCATTGCCTGCAAAACGGAATGGGAGGTAAGGCCTGCCTGCGAGATCATTCCCGAGTTGAAAAAAACGAAAATAAGGAAACCACCTAAAATTGACGGAGCCAACAAGGAATTGTCAGAAACCGTGATGACGATCAAAGCGCCGATCAATAAAAAAAATGCAACAAAGAGCCATAAAGCACTTGCCCCAGTCAAAAAGATCTGTATAAAAGTCAGACCGAATAATCCCAAACCAATAAAACTGATGCATAAAAATTTCCGCAGCGAGGCATTCATGAGATGGCGGAAAGAATGATCGTGGTACTTTTCCAATAAAAAAGCCGCGACCAGCAGGGCAAAGGGCGTCGAAAGCACGAGCACCAAATGATTGATCCGGGCAAAAATGAGCGAAAAAAATACGAACACAACGGCGAACCATACGAGTAAAAATAAAAGTCGGGCGCGATCGACCGCTTGCCCGGCGACCATCCGGATGGACCAGGGAATCGCCACGACGGCAAAAATCGACCAAGGGGCAAAATAGCCAAACATATTGCGCACATAAAACCAGCTGTTGGAGAGAAAGGTTTTCCCCAGCTTGAGGAAAAACGGCTCCGATCCCGCAGCGATCAAACGGTCGACCGTCTCGGTTTTTATCATGTAATGGGTGTAGATGTCTCCATAAAGCCACATCATGCAAAAAAACCAGGGCAGGATGAGAAGCCCCATCCAAAGAAAACCTGACCACAATTGGATTTTCTTTAAATCATCCCATTGGCGGGTCAGCCCACAATAAATGATCAAAGTTAGAATGGGGATAATGATCGCAGCAAAACCCTTCACCAGGAAACCTAAAGCGCAGGCTGAAAAGAACATGTACCGAATGGCCCGGCGCGGATTTTCCCAAAAACGAGTCAGTGCATCCATCGCCAGGACAATAAAAAAATTGAGGGCCATATCCGGAACCACATTCTTGGCATGACGGAAAAATAAAGGAATGGTCACTATGATGAGACAGCCCAGGAAGGCATGCCGCCGATCCAGCAGACGGCAACCGATGCGATAGGTTAGGACGACACTGCCCGCGGCAAAAAGGACAGCAACAAACCGGGCGCCAAACCAGCTGCAACCAAAAATTTTATAGGAAGCAAGGACGAACCAGTAAAAAAGAATGGGTTTTTGAAAACGGTATTCGCCAAAATAGGTCGGAAAAAAATAATTGTGACTCTGCGCCATTTCCTGCGTGCTTTGATAATAAAAGATTTCATCATCGCGGTATTCGACACCATGCTGGTTCAGATGATAGCCGAAAAATAAAATAGACAAAGCAAAAAGCAGAAAACAAACCGTTCGTCGATGCATCTTTGCTAAAATAAAGTCAAAGGCCATCGGGATCCTAAAATCTTTTAAAACCATGGACCTCCAATCAGAAAAAGAATTTTATTGTCCGTTTTGCGCCAGCCGCAACACGCTGTTCCTGGATCTCACCGCGGGCCGCCGCCAGGAATTCACCGTCGATTGTGAGGTCTGCTGTCACCCGATCAAGATATCGGTATCCCTCGGCCGCCATCGTTCCATCGAACTTAGGGTTGAGCCGGAAAACGGGTAATTTCTTAACGACACTTGCCCCAAAAATAGCCGACGCTCAAACCTAAGAAAAGAATCAATAGCTGCAGGATAATCAAAGACATGCTGAGGTTCCAAAATAAAATATGGAACGTGACCACATGGGTGTTCTGCAACAAAATGATTAAAAAAATTCCCCCAACGACGAAAAGAATGATCTCTTTAGTTTTTTTATTCATTAAGATTAAAACCCATCTCATCAACACCATTTTTGTCGTCATTGCGAGCCCGAAGGCCGAAGCAATCGCAGACATCGGCGAATGCGATTGCTTCGGCTGCCTTCGGCTCCCTCCCAATGACCAAGCGCCTATTGATGAGACAAGTTCTAGAAATTGGTTCGAAACTTGATCAAAACTCGATCATCGGGAAGTGTTTCCCCTTGCGGTGATTGCCCGGGTTCCTGATTCAAGGCATAGGCATGCTCCACACCCAATGACACATTCCGGGTAACGACATAATCTCCTTCGAATTTTTCCGTCTGTGTTTGAACGTTGTGCAGTTCCTGCCGCGTTTGTTGGACCGAATAGCCTACCCCCAAACGTCCCTTTTGGATTCCGATTCCCCTTGTCTCTCCGGTAAATTTCAAATAAACATCTTCGATCCCAAAGGCATTGGCCATTTTGTCGCCGGAACCGGAGAACAAAAAATAATCCACGAAATCTCTGACAATATCCATGCTCACTCGCCCCTGTGTCAGCATGCTTTCGGTTTTCGCCCATCCTTTGCCCGTGACGAGCATGAATAACAGTTTATCCTGCTGCGCGGGTGGATTGGAGGTGAGTGTGAGTTCAGGCCGCCGCGCGGTTCCTCGCAAAGTGATGTTGATCTTTGTCTCTTCGACTTGGGAACTACCGGCCAGATCAAAGGTGGTCGAGCGCATGGGCCCGTGAAAAAGCACGCGGCTGGGATCCAGATTCACTTTAATTCTTCGCGCCGCCAACAACCCGGCATCGACTCGAATGACTCCTTTCATGGTGAACTCTTGATTTCTGGACGCAAATTTCAAGGCCAACATTCCCGGCGCATTGTCAAAGGTCGTGCCAAAGCGCCGTAAATGCTCGACGTAAAAAGTTCCATTGATCGATGGTTCCTTGAAATATCCCACGACGTAGAGGTCCACATCATTGATGCCACCATTGACTCGCTTCAAGGCCGGCGGCACCGAGACCGAGCGCAGAATATCTTCAACCACCAGACCATGGCAAAAAATATTCAGGTCGAGGAATCGGCCATTGATATTCCCGGAGAAAACAATGGGTTCGCTCGAAGGCAGTTGCAAACGCCCGTTAAGAATATTCAAGCGGGGATTGCGATAATCGAAAAACGGCACCTTTAAGATCAATTGGTCAATTTTTAAGGTGCTCTCGGCGGGAATTTTCTTAAAACCTTTGGCTTCGATGTTGGTAAAGACCATGCCCCGGGCCAGATTCCCATTCATTTTTTCGATCACGAGTTGGCCCGTCGAGATATAATCGCTGGCCAAATGTTCCACCAGCCACCAGGACCCCCCGGTCGTAAAAAGAATAGCGAAGCCGGCGGCAGCTATAATCCCCGCAATGACCAGGACGATCGAGAAAAAATATTTCAAAATCAGCATAAATCATCCTTGCGACTCATTTCTCAATGATAAAGCTATCCGGAACAACATTTTTTATCTCCGGTAGCGCACCCTGTGCGTCTTTGTGCGAGGCAAAATCGCCGGTCCAAATTCGGTATAAAGTTCCTTTTTCTTTCGAATCCGACTTCATCAAATAAGCCGAAATATTTTTCTTTTTCAGATTCTCCATCATTTCGCGGGCCCGACGTTCATCTTTATAGGAATACATTTGAATGGCATAACGCTTCGACAGACTTGGTGCGGGCACGCTCTTCGTCGGATGGGGGGAAGGCTTCGCCGGCGCCGGATGGGAACGGGTTAATCCCGGAGATTCGACGGGAGTGGTCGGATGCGTCGCCGTCCTTTGCGGCTCCTCTTGCTGCGCGTTGTCAACGTACTGAATTTCCGGATAAGAGCCGCCCGGCTCACCGCTGGAGGAGACCTCGGGTTCGCTCTTATGGGAATTGAGGAGATAGAGCGCGGCCAAGGCAAAGATAAGTAAGAGGATTCCCCAAAACCAGGAAGAATTGAATGCTCCCCGTTGGGATTCAGGGTTAGGCATGTTCGTACCCCCTTTCAGATCAATCAATGACTTTTGTTTATTTTTAGAATACGACGATTATACAACCAAAGAGGATTTTGGAGCGTGAAAAATTTTTGCGGATCTTAAAGTTTGAAGACTTGCATGATGCCTTTACGGATCATCATGACGGCAATGGCCGACAATAACAGCGCCGTCACCTTTGACATGGCCCGCGAACCGCCTTCCCCAATCAGGCGAATGAGACCATCCGAAAAAGAAAAAACCAGTCCCGTCAAAAGGATGTTGATTAAAACTGCGGCCAGCGTCGGCCCCAAACCATATTGGTCAATGAGAATCAAAGACGTGGTCAAAACCGCCGGCCCGACAATCAAAGGGGTTCCCAGGGGAACTGCGCCCATGTCTTTGGTTGAAACCAAACGTTCCTTCCGCGGATTAAGGAGGTCACTAATGGCCAAACAAAACAACAGGATTCCGCCAGCGATCATAAAATCCCCGATGGTGATGCCCAAGAGATGAAAGATACCTTTCCCTAAAAAAATAAAACCCAGCGCCAGTCCAACGGCCGTCAGCATCGATTGGACAATGATAGAGGTTTTTTCTTTGGGATCAATTCCTTCGGTCAAAAGGACGAAGATAGGCAGAGTGCCAAGGCAATCCACAGCGACAAAAATTGGGATAAAGGCTAAAAAAACATCATGGAGCATGCGAGTCTCCTGAAAAGGTTGCTTTTCCTAATTATTGTAGGGGCCTGGATCCTGGTTGCAACAGTTTTTTTGGATCAATTGAGGATTTTATTTCCAAATGAGAGGAAGAATCCTTTAATATTGCACTGGTTCGCGATCGCTCCCCAATAATGGTTTCATCCCGATCACGCTGAAGAATAGCCGGTCACTGCGGACATGCGCAACAGAACGGACTTCTTTAAGGAGAGATGGTAGGGAAATTCCGATCACCAGCCGCAACAGTGAAGAAAAAATAAACAAACTTAACAGGGAATAGCCTTGATAGAGCGGTAGATGCGAGCTCAAGTACCCACCGAGAATGGCTCCCAGGCTCAGGGCCAGACCATTGAGCAAATTAAAATAAGCAATGCAGCGAGTCCTTTTGGAAGGAGAAACCGCATCATAGATAAAATTGGAGGCGCACAGATTAAATCCAGCCCAGGCAAATCCCGAAACCAATTGCCAGATCCAAAGGATCACCGGCTCACGATTGATCACCCATAACAAAGGCAAAATGCCGATGATGGGGGCGGTGAACTTCATGACCCGAAGATTTCCTACCTGATCAGCCACTTTTCCCCAACGCGGCATCAAAAGATAAATTGTCGTCGTCGCAGTCACGGTCAAAAATGTATAAAGGAGATAATTGAAATGCAGATCCCGCAGCATGAACACAGCAAAAAAAGGCGACGCAATATTGACCGAAAAATTCAACAGCGCCACAAAGACGACGAATCGGGCAAAATTACTTTCTCGGATCCGTCCCAAAAACATAAAAAGCGTGAATTGGTCCTCCTTTTTGAACTCCAGCGGCGGTTCATGAAGTCTGGTCAGAAAATACCAGGACACCAAACGAAAAAGACAAGCCGATAAAAAAATGAAAAAAAATCCGGCATAAGGATGCGCATGCTGGCGGAATTGATGAAGAATAAACCCGGCTAAAAAACTCAGAGCCACCGTTATCAAGCCGAGTACTTTATTTCTCCAACCGAAATACTCCCCTCTTTTTCTCTCGGCGACCAAATCCGACATGAGGCTTCCCCAGGCCGGGGTGGCACTGGCGCCGAAAGCGGTGAAGGCCGTCACCAAAACAATGAACCAATTGGCCCCGGCCGTTAAAGAATAAGCCAGAAAGGCCATCGGTATGAGGATCAAGGCCTGGAGCAGGACAAAAAAAGTCATGATCTTCTTTCGCGAACGCAAAACGAGGGTCAAATCAGCGGTTTTTAATTGGACGAGGGCGGCGAAGAGATTGGGAAGAGAACTCAAAAAACCCACATGCCGGGCGCTTCCACCCAGAAGCAACAAGAAGGGAGTGAAATGATCCTGCGTGAAGCCAACCATACCGCTGCAAAAAATTCCGTCAAGAAAACTCAGCCGCAGACTTTTTTTATTTTTCGCAAGCTCAGGCCCCGTCCGAATTGCGCCTTCCAATGGCTTCCCTTTCTTAAAAGGTAACGCCCCGCCAATTTTCCTAAAGCCGATCAGGAATCTTTAGCGAGGCGTCGAGCGATGCAGAACCGCAAAGAATTAATGAGAGCAGCCGCAAAAGGATCCGCAGGAAGAGCGTCTTCCTATTTTCCTGCCTTTAGCCATGTTTAATTACCCAGCTGGGTTTCGAGCGAGGAAGTCGACGAGGATGAGACATTGATGGGCGCCTCCAGATAATAATTGCGCATTTGCGCCCAGGTCTTGGGACCAACTTTTCCGTCGGGTTTAAGATTATTCTGCGCCTGGAATTGCCGGATCGCCTGTTTGGTGTGGGGGCCCATCACTCCATCAACCTTCCCTTCATACAGATTGGCATGATGCAAGGCCTGCTGGATATCCTTGATGGTGGGTTGATCGGGGATATTCCCTAAGGCGGGAACTCCCGGGTTTGCCGCTGGCGACTCCCTATTGCCGGGTAAGGATTTTCCATTTTCGGTATTGGCCTCTACGACAACCGGGGCCTCAATCTCTTTGAAAAATTCTTCCGAGGCCATAGGTTCATTTTTGTTTTGGGCCCTTTGCCCACAACCGGAAACAAGGACAACCACCATTGCCACCCATACCATCTGAATCGTTGACATCTTGCCGATATCCTTTCTTTTAAAAAAAATGAAAATCGTCTATTCTTCTTCATGTTCACCGCGTCCATGAAAATTTTTTCCAAAGGCCTCTGCCAAAAATTTGGCCAGGAGCAAAAAAATGATCGCGTTGATCAACATCCGGAACGCCTTGATTTTTCTTATTGAAGATTGAAATCTGCTGATCGAAATTGGACAAAATTTTATGACGAAGGACTTTTATAACTATTCATTGGAATTATAAAGGCTGGCCATTGAGTGTCAACGATATTTTGGGAAATTTGTGATTGTGGAAGTGCAGCCAGAGGATTTTCAAGAAAAGACAAACGCGCGGGGGCCATCCCGACGGAAAAACGTCGGGATGGCCCCCGCGCAACAATGCTTCTTTTGATTTCTCGCTGAATGCGGATGAGCGAGTTTTCTTTGACTTTTATTTTACGGGAAGCAAAATCGTTTGTCCCGCCTTTAAGCGATTCGGATCTTTGATCCGGTCCTGATTCAGTTGATAAATTTCCCGCCAGCGTTTGCTCGTTCCCAATTGTTGCAGGGAAATTGCTCCCAGCGTATCACCGGATTTTACCACATACTCGCGCGTCTCCACGGTGGCCGGGACCTCCGCAGTCGTTGGTTCGCTTGGCATGGTGGCCGAAAAACCCGCCGGAGGAGCCTTTGATTCCGGCTCTGCCAGCGACGGTGATTCTCCCGCAGGAGCTTCGCTCGTCGGAATTTCAGCTTTGATCTTATCAGCTTCAACTTCAATGGGAATAATAATCACCGTCCCTGCCTGCAGCTTCCTGGGATTGGCAATCCGCTCTTTATTCACTTCATAAAGATACTTCCAGCGGTACGCGGCGCCCAGATACTCTTTGGCGATTTTCTCGAGGGTGTCTCCGGCCTTGATCGTGTATTCCTTGGTGGAGACTTTCACTTCGCCCTCCAAGTGCTCTTCTTTTTCCACCATGTACTTGCCTTCTTCCATCGGCTTGGCATTGATCTCGGGCGGCTCCCCCGGAGAAGGGATCATCACCTCTTCCACGTCCGCAATCATGAATTGGGCATTGCGGTCTTTCTGCATCCCAACCAGATCCGTGACCGGCGCCACCGCATCGAGTTTCCCCCGGCTGACAATCTTGATGCGCTCCTCGGGAATGCCTTTCTGCAGCATGTAGTCTTTGACCGATTCCGCCCGATGACGGGCCAATTTTTCGTTGTAAGCCTCTGATCCGCGAACATCCGCATTACCGGTAATCAATATTTCCGAATCCGGATATTTGTGGAGTGTCCCCACGGCTTTATCCAAGATGCTGATGGCGTCATCGCGTAAATCAAAACGGTCATAATCAAAATAAATTTTGACGTTTTTGATGATCTTCCTGATTAATAGAGAAGGACGCAGCTCCTTTGGTTGCGGCGGAGGAAGTTCTTCTTCTTTATAATCGAAGATAATCTTATAAACATAAATATAGCCGCGGTTGCCCCAAGGCCGAACCTCTCCGGGCTTATCCGGCCACCACCAATATCCCCCTCTTTCTAAATCCTTCACCGGGCCGGGCTTGGCATCGGTTGGCCACCATTGAAATTTTTCTTGCAGCTGCTCAATTTCCTCTTTGCGCTTTTCATCCTTGTTTTCCCTGGTCCTAGCAAAAACCGGATTGGTCCCCAAAAGCAGGGTCAATATCATGAGAAATAAAGAAAAGCTGATTACACTCTTGCGCATTTTTTCACCGTCGGCCTTTTCTGATTGTTGATGAGAAGATCTTTAAATTTTACGTTCAAAGAAGGTTTGTTTTCAATTTGCTCCAGGTCTTTTCTCCCACAACACCGTCGGCATTAAGACCGTTGGCCTGTTGAAAGGCCTTGATGGCAGTCTTTGTCTTTTCTCCCAGCTTACCATCGATAGGGCCCTTGTAATAACCGGCATTTTTGAGGGCCTTTTGAATGTCTTTGCCGGAGGCCGCCACCCTAATCAATTCCTCGGAAGTCCTGGTAGAAACATTTTGGGGCCCCGAAGAAGTTTGTGGCGAAGGCGCTAAAGGAACGCGTTTGATTTCCTGTCCGAGTTGCCGGAGATCCGTTTTTAAAGCTTCGATGTCTTCCCCTTCCTCCGCAACGCGTTTTTCCATATCATCAACCCGTGAGTGCAGTTCTTGGAAGGGCGTTGTTGTGCGGGTCGTGGCACAACCGGCCGTCCATAGGACGAGCGGCAGGCACACAACGATCAACCCGTCCAGGCGGCGCGATCGCTCGCATTGCTCACGCAATGGCGTTGAGGGCAAGACCAGGTTTGCTTTGTCACTGATCAGTTTTTGTGAGCAGGGCTCGGCAAAAGGCGGGCGCGCTCGAAGTGTCAACCGATGGAAATCCATTGTGCCTCCAAGTCAGGTTAGATTGAAATAAATCTTTTATTTGAAAGGGTTTTGGGGAAGTGACCGATGTTCATCGTCATTCAAAAATGTGACCTATTATATTATTTCATTTTCAATAAATCAAATATTAAAATCGGCCTTGTCAATCCGTAAACGGTGGTTTTTTCCGTCGGATAGGATTTTATCATTCAGGTTCGTGGTGGAAAAGGCCGTACGATCAAGCGAATTCCCTTATCATAACTCAAATAACTAAAAACCCAATTCACAAAGGTCACGACCCGGTTGCGAAATCCCACCAGTGTCATCAAATGAACAAACACCCAAATAAACCAGCCCAGGATTCCTTGAAATTTCACAAAAGGCAAATCCACGACGGCCTGATTGCGCCCAACGGTGGCCATGACCCCCAAATAGTGAAAATGAAAAGGGTTCAAGGATTCGTTATTCAACAAATGCTGGAGATTGCGAGCGAGGTTAGTTCCCTGCTGGATAGCCACCGGGGCTAACATGGGAAATCCGTGGGGATGGTCTTTGGTTTGCATGGCGGCCACATCGCCGATGGCAAAAATATCTTCATATCCTTGCACCCGACTGTATTCGTCGACGTGAATCCGGTTATTCTTGTCCAAAACCTCGGGATTTAAACCCGCGATAGCGGCTCCCATGACTCCCGCCGCCCAAATCACCGAGCGGGTGGGAATTTGTTTGCCACCATCCAGGGTGAGGGTGAATCCGTCATAAAGAGCGACCTTGGTGTTGAGCCAGATATTGACATCAAACTTCTGTAAAAAATTCATGGCGCCTTTGGATGCCTCTTGCGACATGGTCGGCAATAAACGCTGGGCCGCATCGATGATATGGATCTGCATCTTGTCGAGATCCAATTCCGGATAATCCGCAGGAAGGATATGATTTTTTAATTCCCCCAAGGCTCCGGCCATCTCCACGCCGGTTGGCCCCCCTCCGACGACCACAAAAGTCATGAGACTTTGGCGCTCTTTAAGATCCGTCGCCAGGATCGCCGCCTCAAAATTTTGCAGCATCAGGCTGCGCAAATCCAACGCCTCCGTCAACGATTTCATTGACATCGCGTATTTCTTTACATCCTCCATTCCCAGATAATTAGTTTTCGAGCCCATGGCCAAGACCAAATAATCATAAGGAATCTTGCCGATGGAGGTTTCCACGGTCTTTTGCGCAGGATCAATTTTGATCACCTCGGCCATGCGAAAAAACAGATTTTTTTGATGCTTGAAGATTTTGCGCAAAGGAAACGCAATCGAATCAGGCTCTAATCCAGCGGTCGCGACCTGGTACAACAAGGGTTGAAAGGTATGGTAATTATTCTTATCAATCAAAACGATCTGCAGTTCGGCCTGCTTGAGCGATTTGATGAGGTGCATGCCGGCGAAACCTCCGCCGATGACAACCAGGCGGGGTTTATTCGTGGTGGGGATGTTAACGGATAAGGATAATGGAATCATCATTTTGAAAACTGAATTTTTTCGATTTTCAATCTTGGGAAGCTTTTTTAAGCGGAAACCAAAAAGAGGCCGCAATGGATAAGGCCAGGATCGCTGACACGGTTATCAAGGTAACAACGGCGGGAACGTGAACGACCCGATCCAACAGCATCTTGCCACCAATCAAAACTAAGATCAAAGACAAACCATAATTGAGATAATGAAATTTATCCATGATCGCCGCCAAGACGAAATACAGCGCCCGCAGTCCCAAAATGGCAAAGCAGTTGGAACTGTAAACAATGAAGGGATCGCGCGTGACCGCGAGGATGGCCGGTATCGAATCCACGGCGAAGACCACATCCACCACATCGAGGACAAAAAGCGCAACAAATAAAGGCGTCACCCACCAATGGCCATGCCGGAACACAAAATACCGTCCGCCCTCGTAATCGGCGCTGATGGGAACAAACTTGCGGAACAATTTGAGAACTGGATTTCGCTCTGGTTCAAACTGCTTCTCTTTTTCAAGCAACATTTTGATGCCGGTCACCAATAAAAATAAGCCGAAAACATAGATCATCCAGTGGAATTTGGCGATAAGGGCGATCCCCATGACAATGAACAGCCCGCGGACTAAAAAGGCCCCAAAAATTCCCCAGAAAAGGACGCTGTGCTGCTGTTCGGCCGGCACTTTGAAATAATTGATGACCAAAAGAAAGACAAACAAATTGTCCATGCTCAAAGAACGTTCGATGAGATACCCGGTAAAAAAATTGAAGGCCCTCTCCGGTCCGCTGAAGACATAAATTCCCGCATTGAAAACCAGGGCCACGACCGTCCAAATGACACTCCAGATGATTGATTCCTTTAAGCCAATCTTGTGCGCCTTGCGGTTGAATACGCATAAATCCAGATACAGCATGACCAGGATGGATGCGATAAAGATGCCCCACAAAAACGCCGGGCTTATGGGATTCATTTTGCTCCATGGCGTGAAGCGTCGTTCGGCAAGAGTGAAGCATCAACACGAAATACGCTTCACGAGCGACGAACGAAAAAAGTCATGATTAAAATCTATAGTCTTTCACTGTGACAATAGCCCGCTAGCGCTTATTAATCGACTCTCCCTCAATGATCCCACCGGAGATGACGACTTTTAACGCCTCCTCGACACTCCAGCCCGTATCACGGACTAATTTTTCCTCAACCAAAATAATAAATCCCGACATGGGAGAAGGGGTTGTGGGGATGAGGACCTTGAGCCACTTCTTATTGAGAGTATGATCAACGGTCTCGCCGGTGATGAATCCAATAAGCCAAATATCATTTTTAAAGCACTCAATCATCACCACTTTTTTGAAAGGCTGACGGTCTTGCACGGAAAATGTTTCGGAAAGCTGTTTCCCAACCTGGTAGGTTGTTTTGACCAACGGAATAATTTTGGCGATATTTTCTAAGAGGTTAAAGAATTGCCGCCCGATATAGTTGCTGGCCAAAAAGCCAATGAGGCACAAAACGACCAGAACCAGCAGAAGACCCAAGCCCGGAATGCGGTAGCCGATATATTCACTCAAAAAATCTGCGATGCGTTTATCAATATAGACGTAGATAAACCGCACGGCAAAAAAGGAAAGGGCCAAGGGAATAATGGCCAAAAGACCGCGGAAGATGTAGGTCCGAAGGATGTTAAAAAATTCTTTCATGGGATTGTCCTTTTCGCAGATTTTTTAAGGTCGCTATGTGGGATTAGGATATCATTAAATGCCCTATCGCGGAAGAAACTTTGAAAGAGAAAAAGCGAGGGCCGCCCCGCCAAAGGCGAGGCGGCCCGTCCCTTTTCGCCGTCGCTTAATATTTCGAAAACTATTTTTTATCCGCCTCAATACTGACTTGGATTAAAACCACGTCGTCAACAAGCAAACCTCCATTGTCCATCTGTTTATTAAAAGAGACTCCAAAATCCTGACGATTGATGGCCCCATCAGCTTCAATCCCAATGACGGTTCCCCCCATCGGGCTCTTCACCGGGCCCGAAACCTGACCAAAAAGAGTCGTGGTCTTCGTCACATTCTTGATCGTTAAATCACCGGTCATTGCAATGCCATCGCCCTGTTTGACAAATTTAACGTTCTTAAAAGTGATCTCGGGGAATTTTTCGACCTCCAAAAAATCCGCACTTTTTAAGTGTTCATCCCTTTTTTCGTTGCGCGTGTTGATACTGGGGGTTTTCACAACAATATCCGCCGTGGATGCCTTTAAATCATCCGGGTCATACGTGATCGTTCCCTGGTAATCGGTGAATTCCCCTTTGGTGGTACTCACCATCATGTGTTTGACCGCAAAACCAATCCTTGAATGCACCGCATCAATCTGATAGGTTTCGGCACAAAACGCCAGCGGGCTACCTAAGACAAAAGATCCCGCCAATACGAACAACGCCCAAAATCCTTTAAGCTGTTTCTGCATCAGTTCCTCCTTTTGGTTATGATTTTACAAAAACTCTGATGACCCAAACAATCCCCACCATGATGACCAATGATAGACCCATGATCTTCGTCCAAAGGAAAATCCGTCCCGATGTCGCCGAAAATTCCGGACCACTCCCGACGATTGAATTGAATCTTCCCGGAAAAGAACTGGCGCCCATAGAATTCCTCCAATTGATGCGGCAGCCCCGATCCTCTAAAACGAAAATTGATTCATTCTCTTACTTCAATAAAGCAAAGAGGATCAAACCATAAGCAAAATACAAAAGGAAAACTCCTCTTTCGTTTGCGCCACTCCGGGCAATGTAGCAAAAATTCAAACCCGCGAACAAAAAGGCAAACCAGGTCAAGGCCAGATGAGCATAATGCGGGACAAGAAAAACCGCCGTCAGAACATAGCCTAAGGCCACGAGGCCGCCAATCAGATTCCTGGCATCTTTTTCTCCCAGAAGCACCGGCAAGGTGACAACTCCGGTCGCAGCATCTCCCTCGATGTCTTTAAGATCTTTGATGCTTTCCCCCAGACAGATAATGATAAAAATAAGCAAGGCCACGGTAGCGTTAATCGTCAAAACCGATCCTGGAGGCGAGAAGGCCACCTGCCCCAGAACAAAGACTAACATGGCTTCCAGACCCAGAATGAGCATGGAAGAAAACAAATTTTTCTTGAGCCGCAAGGGCGGCGCGGAATAAATAAAGGCCAAGGCGACCAAAAAGACAATCACCATAAAACATGCGTCCGAGACCCAAAGAGCAAAGGCTAAGGCCAAAGCCAAGAATATAGATCCGATCAAAAAATATTCTTGCCTTTCCATCGCCGCGGACACCAGCGGTCGACGGGTATTCGTCATTTTATCGCCGGCCACATCAAACAGATCATTGACCACGACCGCATGTTGGAAGGCAAAAAAAATGGCGGTGAGCATCGCGCCTATTTTAAAAAGAATAAAAAGATCCTGAAAGCTTACCGCCGGAACCGCGAGCCTTAAACCCAACAGCGCCATGAGCACGTAATGGACCGAGCGCTCCCAGCGCAAATTCCCGACGATCGCGCGAAACTTATGCGAATCGTATCGCCAATACCACATGGCGCAAAGCCCAGTCAGGCTAAAAAGCTGGGTGATCACAATGACCGATTCATCCATCGTCGCTCCCACGGGCCCTTTGAGGAAGAGCTTCAATACTGGATAAACCAGGCCATTAAAGGCATTGATGATGAATGCAGGCAGGGCTCCGTAAGCAAAGATGAGGAGAAAGATACACAAGGCCCCTAATACCGCGCGAACCAAACGACCGGTTTTCACGACGATATAAATGAAAGAAAGAATGGTAATGATGGCGACTTCCAACCGCTGACTGATCGGAATATCGGGGGCGGAATAAAACGGATTAAAAAAATTTAAAAATTTTACCCCCGGATTTTCAAAGACATAATTGTAATTGGTCGGTGTTCCGCGCAACGCTGGGATCAAATCCACCAGAATCGGCACGAGGATGACCAGAAAGCCAATGAGGCAGGTTCGCGACAGCGCCGCCACTCCGGTCGCAGAGAAGAAATGCAAAATCAGGATCACTCCCAAAAGGACCGACAGAAAAAGAACGGGGACATGCACAAGATCAAAGGCCGTGATATCCGGAAACTTTCCGTAATCAATGAGGCTTTCGAGGCTATTGCGGATAAAAATAATCGAAAGAGCCGTGGCCATCCAAAGGCCGAAACCAATGGGCAGTTTTTCGGTGGACAGAATGAATGTGGCAAACTTTTGGTGCATAGGGCTCACGTATCAGAGATAGGATAAAGTATTGGCTTATAATTGCAACAAATATTCATTACGTATATTCCCATTGGTTCAAAACTACCAATGGAATTGTACGGCTGCGGTCGATTCATATTTCAATTCCTGATGCACACCGCCTAGGTCCTGATAAACCGGATAAAAAAATCCCAGTTCAAAAGAAAGAGATTCCCGGGAACCGATTTTGAAGGTAGGACCAGCCAGGATGGTCGTCCCACCGCTGTCAGCAATTTTGATATCGTCCTGGCGTTGTTTTTCTTCCCAACGATAATCGATATCGGTTCCGACGGAAAAAGGCACCCGTTCATTTTCTGGATTGAGACGATACTCCATGAAGATGGCACTGGAAAAGTAATCGCCAAATTGAAATCCCTGCGCCCCTTTCGTGGTTTTAGCCGAATTTTAATGAACCACCCCGCAGCAAGCTGACGGGGTATCCACAGCAAACTGCCAAAAGGAAGCGCAGCAAGCTGCGGGGAATTATACCCAAAGAGAATTAAATACTATACCCAATCCCTCTCTTTTCAATGATGATTTCCCATTGGGTAGAAGAAATTTGTCTCACTTCCAAGACCTTATGACCCTGACCTTGCTCTAAATCTAAAATTTGCCGAAGAAGACCTTCGTTATCAACCAGTGTTTTGAAGATCTGTCCTTCGGTAAGGCCTCTGAGGCTTTCTTCAAACCGAAACGGAAAATCCTGCTTGGCCCCGCCGCAAAGATCCAATTCGGCCGCGATGGGAAATTCCTCAATGAACCTCCCCTCCAAATAAGCCTGAGTTTTGACAAATCGTGGAGAGCTTAAAACTTTTTCCGCCGGACCATGCTCAATCAAATTTCCTAGATAAAGAAAAATTACATAATCCGCCAGCCGTTTGGCCTGCCGGAGGATGTGCGTGACCAAAACAATCGTGTACTGATTTTTTAAGGCTAAAAAACGCTGCTCAATTTGCTCGGCGGAAACTGGATCCAAGGCCGAGGTCGGTTCATCGCCGAGGATAATTTCGGGTTCAACCGCCAAGCCACGAGCCAGGCACAGACGTTGTTGTTGGCCTATCGATAACCGGCTCGCCGAGTCATGCAAACGATCCTTGACTTCATTCCATAAATTCGCTTCCCGCAAATATTTTTCGACGGCCTGGTCTAGCTTGCTCTTGTTCTTCTCCCCGTGAATCCGCAAACCATAAACCACATTCTCATAAATCGACATGGGTAATACGGTTGGCTTTTGGGAAAGTAATCCCATGCGTCGCCGCAAATGAGTCATTTCGGTTCCGGGATCATAGATATCTTCTCCATCAACGAGGACCTGGCCGGAGACCTTCGCTCCTTCCTGAAGATCGAGCAGGCGATTGAATGATTTCAAAAGCGTCGTTTTCCCGCAACCGGAAGGCCCGATGATCGCGGTAATTTTCTTATCGGGGATATCAATCGAAATATGGTTCAGGATGGTTAAAGCTCCGTATTGAACGCTCAAATCTTTGACACTGATATGGGGTCTCAAAATTTTCTCCTATTTGATAATGTGGCGGCTAAACCGACTCCCGATGATTCTGGCCAAAATATTCAATAACAAAACCATGGCGGTGAGAATGAGGGCCGCGGCATAGCCGCGAGCCTGGACTTCTGCAAACGGGGTTCCCAATTGGAAAAATACCGCCAAAGGCAGCGTGGCGACCGGCTTCCATAAAGAGTGCGGCAGGGAATCGGTAAACCCGGCGGTGAAAAGAACCGCGGCCGCATCACTGATTCCGCGACCAAATGCCAAGAGGACGGCGGTGATAATTCCCGGCAAGGCCTGACGGAAAATAACTTTCGTGGCGGTTTCCCAGCGGGTGGAGCCCAAGGCTAAAGTCGCTTCCTTTAATTCGGATGAAATCATCTTCAAGACTTCATCAATGCCTCGGGTCATAATGGGGAAAATCAAAAGCGCGATCGTGATCATTCCCGCGAGTAAAGATGCCGGGATCTTTAACCAGAGCATCAAAGTAAATCCAAAGGCTCCGTAAACAATCGACGGTATTCCCCAAAGGACATCCAAGGCAAAACGGATTGCCAGTGCCAGGCGGGATTTCTTTTGCAGATAAAGATTCAAATAAAACGCAATCGGCAGGCTTAAGACAATAGCGAGAAGCGTTGATCCGATCCCCAGGATCAGCGAGCCCAAAATCGCGTTGAGAACGCCGCCTGCCTTCCCTATATAATATCCTCCTTTAGGCGATTGAGTAACCATTTCCCAGCTCAACGCTGGAATTCCCTTCCACAATATCGTCAGCAAAATAAAAGCCAAGCTGCCCAAAACTGTTAACGTTGAAAAAATCATGAGCAATTTAAAAAAATTTTCTTCGATTTTGCGCTTGTCCATGGTTAAGCTTCCCTATTTTCCAAATACAACAAAATTCCCCAGGCGATCATGTTGAAGGCGACTGTCAAAATAAACAAAACCAGGGCGGCGAGCAAAATCGCCGCATCATATAAGGGCACTGACATCATCTCTCCATAAGTGTTCGCAATCAAGGCGGGTAATGGATAGGCCGTATCGAATAAGGAATGGGGAAAGATTCCCATGGCACAGCCGGCCACCATCAGCACCGCCATGGTCTCTCCCATCGCCCGGGAAAAACCCAAAATGATCGCCGCCACCATGCCCGGACTGACTTTCCGCAGAACCACGGTTTTAACCATCTGCCACTTCGTTGCTCCGAGGGCGAGAGCGACCTCCCGCATCCCAAAGGACACGCTGTGCATGATCTCTTCCAGAAGGGAAATGATCAATGGTGAAACCATGACGGCGAGCACTATTCCCGCGGTCAATGCACTAAAGCCGGTATAATTTTCCGAAACAAAAGGAAAAAAAGGAAAATGCTCACTAAAAAATGGCATCAGATAATCGCGTACTAAAGGAACAATGACGAGCATTCCCCAGACTCCGTAAACCACCGGCGATATTCCAGCAAGAAGTTCAATCCCGGGTTTCAGCCACAGCCGTACTGGGGAAGGACAATATTCCGAAAGGAACATGGCCGTCAAGACACTTAATGGAACGGCGATCAAGATGGCAACGAATGTCACCCAAAGCGTTCCGGCAATGAAGGCGCCCAGACCAAACTGGCCTTGGGTGGGGTGCCATTGAGAGGAAAAAAGCAGTTGATCCCAATGATGGTGTTGCAAGACCGGCAGTGCCCGGGCCAACAAACCGCCGCCAATAAAAAAACCGAGGAAAAGAACCATGAGGCCCATGAGTATCATGAGCCGATGGCTCACCTGGTCTTTCCATAATCGGAGGGTCAATTCGGCCATTTTGGTTTACCTATTCTCCTTCGCCCCGCCGTGGCGGGGCTTCGGAGCAATAATTCTACCCGAGAATATTGCTGCGAAGCAAAAACGAAAATCTATTAGTTTTGCGAAGCAGAATACCGCAGCGATTCCAGAGTTTTCTGCCGTTCTTCAGGCTTGAGGGTTAAACTAGCCCCGGTCTCATCGGCGATTTTAGTTCCTTCTTCTGACAGGGCAAAGCTGATAAATTCTTTGATCAGGGGATTCCGATTCTTCGTATTAACGAAAAAAAGGTTTTTGCGGATTGCAGGATACCGGCCGGATTCAATGGCCGCAATGGCCTGTGTTTTATTTGTAAAGATTTCATCCGAGTCAGCCCGCCCATTCTCGTTGGAATCAATAGGCACTAAACGAATTCCCGGATTCAATTGGCCTTCCCGGCTAAAAACAAAACTGAAATTATTGTAGCCGATCCCCACCGGATCGCGTTTGGCCGATTCCAGCAAACCTGGATCTCCGTAAACTCCCACACCCTTGAGGTCTTCCTGCTTTTTTCCTAAATAAGCAGCCCAACTTGCGGCGGCTCCGGAAGAATCTGATCGTGTGTAAACGTGAATCGGTTTCGAATTTTTTGTTCCGGTCAGCTGGCCCCACGTTGTTCGTGTTCCATGAATGTACAGATCAACAAGCATTTTCCGGCTAACCCCTTTTTGCAGCAATTCTTTTAAGGCCACATTTTTATCGCTGACGACGGGAAAGATCGCATCTTTGAGGATGTACAAAGCCTGAACGCCTCTGGCGAGCTCAGCAGGATCAGGATCGCGGGACACCATTCCAATATCGACTAACCCCGCGATGGCATCCGCCGCGCCTTTGCCCGCACCTCCAGCCGAGATGTCAATCTTCACTTTAAGATTGGATTTCTTGAAGGCATCGGCCCAAGCGACTGCCGTCGGATAAATAGCCCACGCGCCCGACAAGGTCAAGGTCCCTTCCAATTCGGCAAAACTCAAAGAAGGTTTCAACATGAAAAGTGAAATGAGGGAAGCGAATATGAGGGAAGAAACTTTTTTCATTGGTTCTCCTGAAAATTATTGATCAATGTGAGTCATATGGAATAAGTGATATGGCTGTTCTCTGACCTTGAACCATATTTTCTTACCACATCGGCCAAACTCATTTTATCCATGACGTTGGCGATGGCATCGCGGACTTCTTTCAGCAAAGGCCGGATGCAACAGGTCTCCTCATCGCGGCAGTCATCACAACGGCGGTACGCAGTTTGGCTGACGCAGGAAACCGGCGCGAGAGGACCTTCGAGGGCACGGACGATTTGACCAACGGTGATTTGATCAGGCGGTTTCCCTAATATATAACCCCCGCCCTTGCCTTTCTTGCTATGCAGCAGTCCTTTATTCTTGAGTTCAAGAAGAATGGCCTCAAGAAATTTCTGGGGGATTTGCTCGGTTTTGGCTAAATCCGAAATTGAAACCGAACCGCGGTTATAGTGTCTGACTAAATAAATGAGGGCCTTCAATCCATATTTTGTTTTTCTAGAAATCATAATCTATATTTCCTATAGGCTTAGTAGAGTATAAATCCATCCTCTTGAATGTCAAGGAGGTTTTTAAAAATAAAAAAGGCGGCTTCCGGTCCCACCGTTGACGGAGCCGGAAGCCGCCTTAACTTCAGCTTAAGTTATCTCGTAAAGAATCTTGTTACATGGTCCTTGATTCCTAATCCAACACCGAGGGCTACGCCAGCCAACAAGATGTGAAACGGCGTCCCTACGAATAAGGAACCATAACCCAATTGTTCCGCAGTCAAGGTGATGGCATAAATCAAAATCGCCCAGCGGCTGACCTGCTCAAGCAATTTTGGTTTGGGAAGATCCATCATCCCCGCCACCATATGCACCAGCGTCGAAACGAATTTGGCCAATACATGCCCCAAGGTTAAAATCAATACGGCAATCAAAACACTGGGGATATAGGCGAGAATTCGATCGATCGCGTCGGTAATGCCCGTCAACCCGACGGCCTTGACCATGACCAGCACAAAGATGATCGTGAAGACCGCATAGATCAGCGACCCAATTAAGTCGCTGAACGAAGCTTTAATCCCGCCCTTTTTCAGTACGCCCGACAACCCTGTGTTATCGGCGATCTTATCGATCTTCAATTCTTTAAACAAACGAATCACCAAGTAATGAACGAGCTTTGTGATGAGTAAACCGATAACCAG
Organism: Candidatus Omnitrophota bacterium; assembly: GCA_023247725.1. Lineage (GTDB taxonomy): Bacteria > Omnitrophota > Gorgyraeia > Zapsychrales > JAHFFX01 > JAHFFW01. Next base: position 50,073 of record JAHFFW010000009.1, read on the forward strand.
AATGACGAAGGCACTGATCAAGGTAGGGATAAACGCGATCACCTGATCCAACATTCCACGGAATGGATCAACGACGAGTGTTTGGAAGGTCATCATATTTCTCCCCTCCTTTCTTCTCAACATTTGCTTCTTTGAGAAATCACGAAGGAATCATATGACGAAACCTACGATGAGACCCAACTTTCTAAAGAGCACTGCTGCCAATGGAACTATAGCACATGCGGAGGGGAAGACAAGGTCACTGTTCCGAGACTCTGGTATCGTTTTCAGTCAAACAAACCGATCTGGGTCTGCTTTTTCTTTGGGCGGGATTTCTGATTGGAAACATGATAGGCCTTCAGGTCTTCCTCGATATCATTAATAAATGGGGAAGGAGTTTGCTGGCGGAATTGCCCATAGAGTTGACGCCTCCCGGCATGGGTTAAATACAATTTCGTTTTAGCGCGGGTCATGCCGACGTAAAAAAGTCGGCGTTCTTCCTGCGGGTCGGCCATCATCTGATCCATCTGCAAAGGCAGCAAATTGGATTCGCATCCGATGATGAAAACGACGCGAAATTCCAAACCTTTGGCCGCGTGCAGTGTCAATAAGGAAACCTTTTGAGTTTCGAAGTTATTTGACTCGGCCTTCTGTGAGTTTTGTTCCGGCTTTTTCCAGTCCTGCCATTCCTCCCGTGATTGATCGGCACTCGTAAAAAAAGGAATGCCGCTGCGAGAAAAGGCTTCTTCTAAAACAAATCGCTGGCTATTGAGCCGGTATAATACGGCGATGTCGGCAAAACCAACCTCAGCCTCGCCTGCAGAATCGACGCGTTTCGAATCCAGAGAAAAAAGACTCGTCCCGCCGACCAATTTCTCAATTTCATGAACGACGAATTCCGCCTCGGCCTTGTCCGTCGCAGCGGCGTGAATGATCAAGTGGCCCTCTGCCTGCATTTTTGCAACCACGGAAGGCACGCCAAAACGCTGATCCTTCGCCATCACTTGAGTGCTGGCCTTTAACAGGGATTGGGCCGATCGATAATTTTCCGAAAGTTCCAGGATTTGGGCGCCGGCAAAATCGCTGGCAAAATTTTCAAAATAAATCACCCGGCTGCCGCGGAAACCGTAGATGGCCTGATTCGGGTCGCCGATGGCGGTTAGAAAAATTTTTTCTTCCGCGCTCGTTAGTTGTTTCAACAATTCATGCTGCCGTGCATTGATATCCTGAAATTCGTCTACACAGATATGACGCAAGCCCCTCTGTAATTCAATCCGGGCCGAGGAATGGTGCTTCATCAATTCGACCGTCAAAGCAATCAAATCGTCAAAATCCAAACAGCCTCGCCGCTTTAAATGTTGGTTGTAATGATCCAGCCATTGGGGGTGTGAGAAAACTTCCGCATCGGACTTGCAGCGAGAGATTTCCTCAAGGCGGTGATTGCGCTCAGCCGACGATAATTTTGGCCAAAGTTCTTTGGCCAAATTTTGAGTTTCTTCCGGCAAAAGGATGCGAAAATCATCGGGCAATTGGGCTAATTCACGGAAATGCCGCAAAACCTTTAGGCAAAAAGAGTGAAAGGTGCCAACGTAAATCCGATCAAGATCATCATGCAATAGTGTCTTTAAGCGCTCCTGCATTTCCCGAGCCGCCTTGTGGGTGAAGGTGATGGCTAAGACCTGCTGACCCTTTTCCAGTTCTTGGCAAAGCCCTTCGATGCGGCGGGTCAGAGTGTGGGTTTTACCAGTCCCGGGACCGGCCATAATCAAAAGATGGCGATCACGGTGAATCACCGCTTGCCATTGCAGGGAATTCAAATCGGAATTTTTTTCAGGAAGCGGCAAAGGTTTTGCCTGTGGGTGTGATCGTGGCTTCGACCTTGGCGAAATCGTAATCGACGAGCTTTTCATCGACGAGGGTTTCCATCAGCCGCGAAAAAGCCTGATGTTGAACAAAGTAGCGATTAAGGCTGTAATCGTGCAGGTCAGCCAGAGGCAGGGTCCCGCCTTTTTCATTCAAAAATTTCAGCAACGCCTTGCGGGCCTTTTCGAAATGAGCCTGTTGCTTGGCTTGTACGTCTTGTGGATTCGGATCCATTGCGGCGACTTAAAGATAAACCAGGTCTTCGGCATAATCGAGCGACAAAAACAGCAGCATGTAATCGCGCAAATGCCGGGTCAACAAAAAGTTGTTGCGGATGTGCTCCCGGCCATTTTCGCCCAAGCGTTTGGCAAAGGCCGGACTATTGAGAATTTGTTTTAAGGCAAAGGCCGCGCCTTCGACGGAATTGCACAACATTCCGGAATATTTATGCTTGATTTGCAAAGGAATGCCGCCGACATTGCCGGCCACGACCGGCTTCACTTTCCAAAGCGCCTCGGAAACCGTCAATCCAAATCCTTCCTTTAAAGATTTCTGCATGATGACGTCCGATCCCCGCTGCAAGGCGTTCACCTCAAAATCATTCTGCGGCAATAAAAGGATGTGAATGTCCGGATTGTCCGCAGCCTTCTCCTTGACCTCGGCCAGGACCTGTAATCCTTCCGGGTCATCGGTCGCCGTGCCGCCGGCCAGAATGAGCTGACAATCAATATATTTTCGCACCATCAAAAAGGCCTCAATGACGCCAACCGGATCCTTGAGACGGTCGAAACGCGAAATCTGCGTGATGATGGGTTTGTCGCGAGAGATTTGGTATTTGGCCAAAACCCTGTCCACGTCTTCGGGACTAAGCTCCCGGTTCTTTTCACTCAATGGATCGATCGACGGGGAAATAAGCGCCTGGCGAATTGGAAGCTGTTGGGAAAAACTCGGCGCAGAAAAGACCGAGGCGTCATAACGGACAATGAATTCCTTAAGAAACGCCCAGACGATCGGATGCGGTTTGGAGACATCAATGTGACAGCGCCAGATCCATTTGTTCTGTCCTTTTTTCTGAATCAAGGCAATGGGCTGCGGATCATGAATAAAGACAATGTCATAATCCGTGTTCATCTCCGCAATATTTTTACGGCTGGTTTCCATAAAAATCTCAAAATCCGCCGGAGTTACTTCATCCGGCCGGCCGTGCAAAACATTATGGAATTTCTTGGTCACTTGGTAAAACTGGTCTCCCCCTTTGATGACCTCCCACTTCGTGTTGATCCCCATTTCGCCCAAAAGCGGCACCATACGGCTGAGGATTTCCGCCACTCCACCTCCGACGGCGGTCGAATTGACATGAAGGACATGCTTTTGGGCCAGTCGTTCAGCCAAGAGCTTTAAATCGTCGATGATGGCTTGCCCCACGACCGGAATATATTCATCTAATTTGGCGGTCGCATTCATTTTCGCCTCAATCTTTTCTCAACGATCGAGATGATGATTCGCCGCAAATCTTCCAACGTGTGAGTATAAGGATCCAGATTGGAAAGTTTCCGGGCAAGATCGGTTTCGCCAAACTCCTGTTCGATCCAGGCGGAAAAATCATTCGTCTTTTTTTCCAAACGCAGACGAGCTTCGAAAACATGGAAGTAAATGGAATCAACCGTAATTTTCTTGAGGATTTCAATAAATTCCGCCAAGTCCGTGGCAAAATCATGGGTTGGTAAGATGAAACTCAGCGATTTCATGAAATAAAACTCTTCGCCATCATTGACAAACTTTTTTTGCGAGAGAGGATTCTGTTGTACATAGTTGGAAATGACCTCGATCAAACGGTTGCGCAGGTCGCGAATCGTAGAAAATTGGACGACATCAATGCTGGAGATGCCCTCGCCCAATTTCTTCTCGCCCAAAACCTCGGTCGTCCAGTAGGCAAAATCATTGGGCGGCTCAGGATTCAGGTATTGGTGTTGTTGCAGGAACCGGTGCGTATGATGATAAATAGAAGAACCCGGAACCTCTTTAAGATGTTCCAGAAGTTCCGTCAGATTGGCGGCCTTAAGCCCAGTCAACACGGTCAAATGCAGCCGAGTATAAAAATGAAAAGGCAATTTGGCCTTCTTCAATCCGCTTTCTTTCTCGTCGGTTTTATTTAATAGGGATGCGTCGGAAGCCATGGAGGGATCTCCCATTGCAGATCGTTTTAAGGTGAGTTTTTGATGGGCACCCGATCAAAATGACAACCATCGTGGGCCGCTGAGAACGCAAGGCCCATTTTAATCCAACTGCGGCGAGGAATCAATGGAATTTTTAAAGGGCTTTTTAAAATCACCAAATTTCAAGAAGCAATGACCAAAAAATAACCAATTCCTCAATAACCAAATTTGATAATTGGTGATTTATGAAAATTTTTTGATGATTGTCTCTTGGTTATTGGTCTATTAACCTAGGTTCTTAAACCAACACCCTTATTCATCAAATAAATATTCACGACACTGAGAATCAGCGCAAACAAAAAGAGGATGACTAAACTGAAGAAGACATTCACATCGCTGATGCCGAAAAAGCCGTAGCGAAATCCGTTGATCATATAAAGGATCGGGTTCGCATACGAAACCTTCTGCCAGAAATCCGGCAAATCGTGAATCGAATAAAACACTCCCCCCAGATAGGTCAAAGGGGTCAAGACAAACGTGGGGAAGATCGATACGTCATCAAATCTTTTGGCAAAAACCGCATTCATGAACCCCCCTAACGAAAAGACAATCGATGTAAGAATGACGAATAGCGCCACCAAAAAAAAATTATGCACGACCGGATGCTGGAAAAAGATAGAGACAAGAAAAACCAGAATACCGACCACCATGCCTCGCAGCGTCCCTCCCACAACGTAGCCTGCGATGATGATCCAAGAAGGCGCTGGTGAGACCAAAAGCTCTTCGATGCTGCGCTGAAATTTTGAGCTGAAAAAAGAGCTGACCACATTCGCAAACGAATTGTTGATGACCGCCATCATGACTAGGCCCGGAATAATAAAAGCCATATAATTGACTCCCTGGATCTGGCCAACCTGAGAACCGATGAATTTACCGAAGATCACGAAGTACAAAGTTTGGGTGATGATCGGCGGCAACAGCGTCTGACTCCAGATCCGCAAAAACCGCACCACTTCTTTGCGGACGATGGTGGAGAAGACGATGTATTTTTCGGCGTGGGTCATGTTCGGTCAATGCATTTGGTGATGGGTTATTTTTTCCTCATACAACTTTAGGGTCCTGTTCACCATCTCCTCGGCAGAAAATTTTTCGGTCACCACCGCTCGACCCTCCTGAGCCAATTCCTTGGCCTTCTGCGGATTCTTCAATAGAAGGATGAGCGCTTGCGCCAGAATGGCAGGTTGTTCGACCGGAACTAACAGGCCGGTTTTCCCGTCATCGATGAGATTGATGAGTCCCCCCACTTTTGAAGCAATGACGGGGATTGCGCAGGCCTGAGCTTCCATGACGGAAATGCCCAGCCCTTCCTGACGGGAAGGCATGACAAAAATATCCAGGGCTCCCAGAATTTCCCGAGATCGTCCGATGAGCGGGAAAAAAAGCACCTGTTTTTCCAGGTTTAAATCGTTGGTCAATCGTTTTAAGAATGGCAACTGGACTCCTTGCCCAACGACCAAAAGTTTCGCCGAAGGAAATTGCGCGATAACCTTGGGCATGGCTTTGATGAGAATATCAATCCCTTTGACCGGGGACAAGCGCGCAATGGTGCCCATGACCGGTCCTTCCTTGATCCGCAAAATTTGGCGAATCCGACAACGGTCATCGGGGCTCGCTGGCGCAAATTCCTCAAGGTCAATCCCGTTCGCAATGACGTGCACACGCTGAGGCGCCACTCCCAAATCGTTCTGCAGATGCTCACCCACCGCCGGACTTATCGCGATCGCCGCATCACCCCAAGCGGGAAATAAACGACGGCTCCATCGCGGTCGAAAAAAGCCATGACAGGTGGAAACATAGGGGCGTTTCGTCAGGCGTCCCAGGAATGTTCCCATGACCTGGGTCACGCGGGTTTGAGCATGGATGCAGTCGATGCGCTCATGGCGGATCAAATTTGTCAAAGGAGGCAGCGCAGTATAAATCTTGGGACTCAATTCTGATTTTGTCCGAATATTCATGCACCGGTGCACCGCGGCAGGCTTGAACTTTTCCAAATCGACCAATCGATCTCCGCCGCTGGAAACGATCACCACCTCGTGCCCTTTCTTGATGAAGCCCTTCGTCAAGGTCAAAACATACTGCGTTATACCGCCGCTATTAAAATGTGTGGTCAGAAAAAGGATCTTCATCGCCGTTTCTCCGCCAACTGCACAACCGCCTTGAACACTTGCTCCGGCGAGATCTGCTGCATGCAATCGTGAGTCTTCACCCGGCAAGTGGAACTGTAACAAGGAGCGCAAGGCAAATCCATTTTCAGCACGGAAAAATGTTTCGCCGGAGGCAAATGCCGCAGCGCTTGCGTCGGGCCAAACAGGGCAATGAAGGGCGTTCCCATCGCCGCCGCAACATGCATCGGCGCCGAATCCGGAGTGATATAAACTTTGCAGCGCTTGATTAAGGCGGCGAGCTGGAGAAGATCTGTCCGGCCCACCACAATCGTGGGCTTGGCCTTCGTCATTTTTGCCAGCTTGCGGGCCGATGCCTTATCTTTCTGCGTACCGGTAATGACCACGCGATAATTTTTGGCGGTCAATAAATCACAGAGTTTGGCCAGATGCAGCAGAGGCCAATTCTTCGTTGGCCAGCGGCCAGAGGCGCTGATATTGATTCCAATGACCTGGTCCTGTTGGCCAATCCACTCCGCTTCCCAAAGATCCTGGATATAGTGCTCGTCATTCCTCGACGGCCATAATTCGAGCGCCGGATGATTGAAATGAATCCCCAACATCTTCAAAATCTGGAATTGATGTTCCACCGGCCCCATGGGAGGATGACGATTTTTTAATCGATGGGTCAAAAGCCATCCGAATTTACCCGCATAGCCGTAACTCTGTGGGGGAAAGCTTAAAAAACTCAGCAGGTGGCTGGTGCGGTTATTCTGAAAATCAATGACCTTGTCGAATTTGTGCAGACGGAGTTTCTGGGCCATCCTCCAGATCCCGGCTAAACCCCGATCTTTTTCTTTCGGATCAAAAACAATCAATCCGTCAAGGTAAGGGCAACGCGCGAGGACTTCGCGGGATTCCTTGCCGACCAGACAATAGATGCTCGCGTTGGGAAATTTTTCCCGCAGGGCTTTTAAGGAAGCCGTGACCAAAACGACGTCGCCAACGGCGCTTATTTTGATGACAAGGATATTCTGCGAACGCAACAACTCTTCGTAGACCCCGATGGTTTTATGCGCCATCATATCGAGCGTGAAGCGTTCCTCCAATTTTTTTCTCGCCGCCTTGACAATCGTTTCGGCCAACTTGCGGTCGCGTAAAAGGCGCACGACCTCCTGGGCCATGGCGTCGGGATCCTTGGGGGGAACCAAAATCCCGGTGCGATCATCGTCAATGATTTCAATGACGCCCCCCACGCGCGTGGCAACGACCGGCACTCCCGCCGCCTGAGCCTCCAGGATGACCCGGCCAAAGGCCTCTTGGGTCGTCGTTGAAAGAACGAGCACATCCGTCTGAGCCAGCAATTGGGGAACATCCTGCCGATTGCCTAAAAATTCCACCTGTTCACTTAGGCCTAGCTGACGAACCAAAACTTCCAGTTCCTGTTTATAAGAGGCTTTTTTCTCAGGGACACCGCCAATCACCCAGATTTTGACATAGGGCAGGCTGCGGATAACCGTGGCCATCGCTCTTAAAAAATACGTGTGTCCTTTTAAAGGCGTAATCCGGCCGACGATGGAAATCACAGAGTGAGACTTTCCCGGAACATCCGCCCGAGGGACGCCAAACTTTTTGAGATCCACGCTCCGGGCAATGAGACGCAGGTTTTCTTTGGGCACGCCAAAGGCTTCGACCATATGCTGTCCAATCACGGTGCTGGGAACAATGACAAGCTTGGCCCAGCCCATGACATGGCTGAACCAATGCCGGCGATAATAGCCGTGGCAAGTCGTAAGGAAGGCCGCCTGAGTGTGACGACAGGCAAAATAGGCAATCCACGCCGGTACGCGCGAACGCGCGTGCACGATCTGAATGTTTTCCTGAATGATAATTTTTCGCACTTTCGTAATACATCGAACCATCGTCCATAAATTTTTCTTATGAACGGGAAGAGTGTAGTGAGGAATTCCGGCTTTTTGCAATTCGGCAACCAGCGCCCCGCCGCTGGAAATAACGATCGACCCATGGCCGCGACCGACGAGGTATTTTGCCAAATCCACGGTTCCGGTCTCGACACCGCCCACATTCAATTCCGGCACGACCTGCAAAACGTTCATATGATCTTTCGAACCTCGTTCAAAAGGAGTTCTTCTTCATTGATGGTCTTCATTCGGATCTTATTGCGGGCGATATCGCGAATGAAGCGCGCGACCTCACTCGTCGGCACGCTCAGGGCATAACCTTCATCGTTGAGAATTCCGGCGAATCTGGCGTATTTGTCTTTGGCCGACAGACCCCCATTACGATTCTGCAAAGGAAAGATGATCGGATTCTTGCGGGCGCTCACCGCCTCGGAAATCATGGAAATGCTGTCTCCCGAAACAACGAGGACATCCGTCAAGGCCAGGATGCCTCCCACCGCTTCGGGGATATTGTTGCGATTGGCGATGATGAGAACCTGGCAGCGAGGAAAACGTTTCAATTCCCGGATGACCAGATTTTCAATCCGGCTGGAGGTCCGACGGGAGGTGGTGGCCAGGATATCGGCGTTGAGTTCTTGTGCCGCTTCCTTGATCTGATTGATCACCATTTTAACCACGGCTTCACTCAAGGCCAGCTCGCGGGTGTCTCCACCCAAAAGAAAACCAATCTTCAGGCGAGAACGTTGCTTCAAATGCGAATAGCGCTTTAAAAGCAAATCGGATTGTTCGTTGAGATAATCGGGATTCATCAGATTGGGCGCGATCCGAGTATAAATCACCCGACCAGGAAATTTCTGCGCTCGCCACAGATCGTGTTTCGGTAAAACCACCAAATCAAACTTGCGAAAATCCAGGATTCCCGGCGTGAGGATCGCGATGTTTTTGGCCTTGTGATCCATGGTCAACAGGTAATTCAAACTGGCTAATGATGAACCGCAAGAAATAATGAACTCCGCCTTAAAGGCCATAAGCTCGTTGTAACAATGTTCAGAGAGAAACCCCTTTAAGAAATCCAAACGCCCTTGGCACAAAAAACGGTTGGCCAATACTCCGATACCTGAGACCAAGCGCGCCGACAAAACATTTTTAAAATTGACCGATACAGTTTTGATTTCGGAGGCAATGCCTCTCTCACCTAAGGCCTTAGCCACGGCCTGGGCGAGCGCCTGCGACTGGCGTAGATGACCGGTCCGGCCATCGTCCAAAATGAGCGTGGTGGATTCGGTAGAATATTTCCAGATTTTATAAAACCACATGTATTCCGCCGGGTATTGTTCGATAAAGTATTCCATCTTGGTGACGATCTGATTCAGGTTAGCCACTACATCCTCATCGATGTCGCCGGTGTTGATCAATTCCAGGGGAGGATAGATTTTCATTTTATGGTGGGGCCCTTTTTGCCGAAAGATAACACAAAAGCATAAGGGCACGCCCATTTTGAGCCCAAGCTTGATCGCGCCGACCGACATCGAGGCCTTGCGGCCAAAAAAAGGAACCAAGACGCCTTCTTTACCGCCCTGATCGACGACGATTCCAATCATTTCATTCTGATGCAAAGAACGGATGATATCCCGGGTGCCCATCCCGCGCGCGAGTGTTTCGGATCCGGCCCGGGCCCGATAGGAATTGAGCAGTTCATCCAATTTGGCCATCCGGATCTGGGGCTTGGCAACAAGTTTATATCTTCCCAAGGCGCAACAGGCAAGACTCGCCAATTCCCAGCTGCCAAAATGCATGGCTACCAACATCAATCCCTTGCCTTGTTGCAAGGCTTCGTGGAGGTGCTCTTTGCCTTCGATCTCGACAATTTCCTGGCAAGTCTCGGCGCGCAATAAGGGAAGACGCAAAAGCTCAATGAGATTCTGACCATAATTTTTGAAAATTTGCCTCGTGATCCGGCGGATTTCCGCCGGAGATTTCTTATTGGCAAAAGCGATCTTCAAATTGGCATAGGCCATCGCTCGGTGGCGCAAATCAAAATAATAAGCGATCGTGCCAATGGCGCGTCCAATCCGTAACGCCACATTCACCGGCAAGAGCCGAATAAAGCCGGCAAAAGATTTAACGCACCAATAAATGAGTAATTCGTTTAAGGAGGTCGTCTTTTCCATGGGTAAACCGAATCTCGATCACCAGACTAAACCAGGCGTGTTCCCTCCATTGCGATTGAAATTTTTTTAACTTGATTGCGTCTTTCTGTGTTGTGACAAAGATGCCGTCGTGTTTTTGTCCATCTTCGCTGAGCGTCCCAATGTCCTCGGCAGAATACCGGTGATGATCCGGAAAAATTCGAAAATTTTCCAGCTGAATATTGAATTGCTTCAAGATCCGCTCAAATGATTTGGGATCGCCGATCCCACAAAAGGCCGTGATCCTTTTTCCCTTCAGGAATGACAAAGAAAGCCGTTTTTCCGTCTTTAAGTCAATCAGCTCGACCGGCGCATGGATGGATTCCGCAATGGGAGCTTGCGGATTTAAGCGAGACAATTTTTCCCGAAGGATCGGAAGATGGCTTTGCCCCCCATCGGTCTTGGTCAAAACAAAAATGTCCGCTCGTTCTAACGCCTCAATCCTTTCCCGCAAGATTCCGCGAGGAATCAAATGACCATTGCCAAAGGGATTCGTCGAATCAACGACGACAATGTCCAGATCGCGAAAAAGCCGCCAGTGCTGAAATCCATCGTCGAGTAAAAGCACATCCGGCGAATAATCCCGGATCGCCTGCGCCGCGCTGCGAATCCGGTTGCGGCCAACCATAACCGGGATGCTGCCTAAGGCCGCTTCCAATTGGCCGGCTTCGTCACTTTTGGATTCCGGGCGGCCATGTCCCATATATCCCCGGGTCAGAATGACGGGCCGAGATTTTTCTTGCGCCAAATACCGGGCGATCCATTCGACCAAGGGTGTCTTGCCCGTACCGCCCCAGGTGATGTTGCCAACGCTGATGACAGGACAGGAGAAACGATGCGTCTTCAAAATATGCCAGTCGTAACCCCGTCTGGCCAAGGATACTCCCAGCCCATAGGCTCCCGACAGAATGCAGGCCATCGGTTCTAAAAAAATCCGGCCGTTGGGACCTTGATCGGTCGCCAGCGCATACAAATCTTCTTTCAACGTCATGCCAAAAACCTCGATAAGACATCGACCGTCTTTTGGGTTGCTCCTTGAGAATTTTTGACCACGGCCCGGGCTCGGTCTCCTAAGGCCGCCGCCGCCGCAGGGTCGGAAAGCAACTGGCGCAAAGACACAAGCAATTCATTCTCATCCTTCACCTGAATGACGGCCTGGTTCCTTAAAAATGTTTCAAGGATCTCGCGGAAATTTTCCATCATTGGTCCGACGAGGATTGGCTTGCCAAAAAAGGCTGGTTCGATGATATTATGCCCGCCGCCAACCCTAAAACTTTTGCCGACAAAAACCACCTGCGCCAGACTATACAACCAGTGCAGATTCCCAATTGTATCGACGACAAGGACACGGTTGGCTGCCAAAGATCCATTCTTGGTTTCCGAAAATTTTACGGGCTGCAGATTTTCTTTGGACACAAGCTCGCAGACCTGTGCCGACCTCTGCGGATGGCGCGGGGCCAAAACCAATTGCAACGAAGGAAACTGGGGATGAAGTGCTTTAAACATTTCTAAAAGAATTTCCTCCTCGCCGGGATGAGTGCTGCCGGCGACCAACAATGAACTTCCGTGATTAAACCTTAAATCCTCAGGGAACTTTGCAGCTTGCAGAAGAACATCAAATTTCAAATTTCCGACGACGCAAACCTTTTCCGGATCGGCACCCAGCTTGATGAACCGCTCTTTGTCCGTTTCGCTCTGAGCGCAGATTTGGTTGATTGGCCGCACGACCGGACGCAAAAAAAATCGAACCCAGTGATACCTTCGGTAGGCCTTGGGAGATATTCGTCCATTAATGAGGACAACCGGAATCTTTCGGCGAAAAAGCGCCAAAAGCAAATTTGGCCAAATCTCGGTTTCTGCCAGGACATAAAGCACCGGCTGAATCTGGCGGATATATTTACGAACAACCCAGCTCAAATCAAAAGGCGCATAAATGATGTGGCATTGATGGCCAAATTTTTCCGTAGCGAGCGTATACCCCATCGATGTGACTGTAGAGATAATATATTGATAGCTGGAATAACTCTTTTTTAGTTCCTCCAGGAGTGTTCCCACCGCCATCACTTCGCCGACGCTGACCGCATGCAGCCAAATATTTTTTGAGCTCCGCAATGCTTCGGTCAGCTCTGGGGAAAAATTCCCCCAGCGCTGCCAAAGCCCCGCATGCCATTTGCCCTTGAGCAAGAGATAAGGCAGGTAGATTAAGGTATAAAGAAAGAAAATGAAATCGAAAAGAAATCGCATCATTGTTCCGGTGCCCCAGCGACCCGGGATCCCGGTGACCCAGTCGATTCTCTGGGACGCTGGATCTCTGGGGCACCGGGCTCCCCATGAATTTACTTGGTACTATGCCCGCGGATGCGCCTTGTCGTAAACGCTTTTCAGCCGCTCGGTAGTTACGTGAGTATAAATCTGAGTCGTGGATAAATTCACATGGCCTAAAAGTTCCTGGACACAACGCAGATCCGCCCCCCGATTGAGCAGATGCGTGGCAAAGGAATGGCGCAGGACGTGCGGCGAAACATGATTGGCCAGGCTGGCGGCTTGCAGGTATTTCTGAGTGATATTGAGGATACTGCGGGTGGTGAGCCTCCCTCCCTGCTTATTTAAAAAAAGAGCGGTCGTGGACGACTGGCGCTGTTCGAGATATTCTTGAATGGCTTGCAGGGCCTGGTTGCCGATGGGAAGCAACCGTTCTTTTTTTCCCTTGCCTCTCACTTTAACGATATTGCCAATCGCATCGAGGTCTTCCACATTCAAACCCACAAGCTCGCTCACCCGCATACCCGTCGAATACAACGTTTCAAAGATGGCCCGGTCCCTTTTTCCGGAGAGCTTGTCGGCAGGCGGACTTTCGATGAGTTGAACCATCTCGCCTTCGCTCAAAAATTTAGGAAGCTTCTTGTCCAACTTCGGGGTTTGCAACAATAACGCTGGATTTTCTTTCATATGATTTTCCCGCATCAAAAATTTGAAAAAACTGCGCAGGCTGGACAATTTCCGGGCGAGGCTCCGGGGCTTTAATTCCTTTGTCCGCAAGTGCGCCAGGTATTTTCTTAATGCCAGGTAATCAATATGGTCAAGGGCTGGATCTTGATGAAAGGCAAAAAACTCCTCAAGATCAAGCCGATAATTGAGCAAGGTATGCTCCGAATAATTTTTTTCGATTTCGAGATAGGAAATGAATTTATCGACGTAGCGGTTCATTGTCCGTGACTCGTGACCGGTGGCCTGTGACTCGACGGGTCACGAGTCACGGATCACGGGTCACAATTTCAATTTTCTTCCAAGCCCCCACCCGGCTCTGGCAGTTTGTTTTCGATATGAGTGCACTGCGGATAATTGCTGCAGCCAAAAAAGATCGAGCCTCGCTTGGATCGGCGTTCCGCCAATTCTCCCGTGCAGCCAGGTTCCGGACACTTGACCCCCGTCAAGAAGGCTTGTGCGAACTTGCATTCGGGGAAACCCGAACAACTCATAAATTTGCCTTTGCGGCCCCATTTGATCGTCATCGGCCGGCCACACTGCGGGCATTGACGGTCAATGAATTGCTGGGTTTTGACGATGTTGGCCATGGCATAATCCAATTCTTCTTTAAACGGCTGGTAAAATTCGCCCAGAAGTTTGTTATAGGCAAGTTTCCCCTCTTCAATGAGATCAAGACTTTCTTCCATCGTCGCGGTAAACCCAATATCCATGATTTTAGGGAAATACTCGACGAGCAAGTCACAGATGAGCATTCCCAACTCGGTCGCCATGAAATAACCGCGATCCCGCAAAACATAATTGCGGGCTGCGAGCGTCTGGATGATGGCCGCATAAGTGCTCGGACGGCCAATCCCATCTTCCTCGAGAGCCTTGACCAGGCTCGCTTCCGAATAACGAGGCGGCGGTTTGGTGAAGTGTTGACTGGGCCTCAGTTCGAGAAGTTTCAGCCCATCGCCTTTTTGAAAATGGGTTAAATCGAGTTTCTCTTCTTCCTGGCGGGATTCGGCGTCCAAAATTAAAAAGCCATCAAACAAAAGCGTAGAACCGGAGGCGCCAAACAGGAATCGGCCGGCAGAGATTTCAATTTTTTTGTATTGATAAACCGCCGGTACCATTTGGCAACAGATAAATCGTTTCCAGATGAGTTCATACAATTTGTACTGATCCGCATCTAAATATGCCTTAAGATCGGCGGGTGTTCGGCCCACATCCGATGGGCGAATCGCTTCGTGCGCTTCCTGAGCGGATTTTTTTGATTTAAAACGATTCGGGGTTTCGGGCAAATATTGTTGACCATAATTATGGGGGATCCATTGCCGGGCGCCTTCAATGGCTTCTTTAGAAATATTCACCGAATCCGTACGCATGTAAGTGATCAAACCCACCGGCTCTCCATTGCCGATTTCGATCCCTTCGTAAAGTTGCTGGGCGATCATCATGGTTTTCTGGGCATTAAAACCCAGTTTGTTGAAAGCTTCCTGCTGCAGGGTGCTGGTAATAAAGGGAGGCAGAGGATTGCGTTTGACTTCCCTTTGGGTGATCTGCGAAACCACAAACTCTTGCTGTTTGATTTCGCTCGTCAGCTTTTGCGCTTCTTGGCCCGTGGTCAATTCAAATTTTTGTCCGTCGACTTTCTCGAGCAAGGCCACCAGCAAATCCTCAAATCCCGCTTTCTTTAATCTGGCTTCGATTTGCCAATACTCCTGAGGAACAAAACTTTTGATGGCCCTTTCTCGCTCCACAATCAAACGCAATGCAACCGATTGAACGCGTCCAGCGCTTAAGCGGGATCCCACCTTCTTCCACAATAAAGGGCTAATCTGGTAACCGACAATCCGGTCCAATACTCGTCGGGCAATCTGGGCGTCGATCTTTTTTTGATCGAAATCCCTGGGCTTGGCAAAGGCCCGCAGGACCGCATCGCGAGTGATCTCATGGAAGGTCACTCGATAAAATTTTTTTCCATTGCCAAGCTGATTCACAATATTCCAGCCGATCGCCTCGCCTTCGCGGTCGGGATCAGTGGCGATATAAATTTCCTTTTTATTTTTGGCTTCCTTCTTAAGCGAGGAAAGGACTTTTTGCTTGGCCCGCACGACGACAAATTTTGGCTCAAAATTGCGTTCCAGATCCACCCCCAAGGTCGATTTTGGCAAATCAATCAAATGCCCCATGGAGGGAAGGACTTTGTATTTATGACCCAAGATCTTATTAATCGTCTTGACCTTGGCCGGGGATTCAACAATAACCAGCGATTGCGCCATGAGTCGATTCCTTCATTTAGTGGATTGATGATTCAATTCCAATGACTGGATTTAACGTAAAACTTCCCTGGCAACTGCTTAATCAGCTGTTTCAATTCGAGGGAAAGGATGGTGGTCGACAATCGGGTTCGATCCAAGGGGCTCAGCTGCGCGATTCCGTCGATATGAAGCGGTGTTGAACTCAACACTCCCAAGACGGCTTCTTCTTCGGGCAAAAGCCCAGGTTCAGGTTTCCGACCAGACGGGGCCAAATGTTTTTTGACCCGAGGAACAACCTTGGAAATTTTCGCCAGCGGCAATTCTTCCAAAATATCCTCCACGCAGGTCACAAGCTTGGCACCTTGTTGGATGAGCCGGTGCACACCTTTGGTCGTCGGACTTTCCACTGGTCCGGGAAGCGCGAAGACCTCTCGACCTTGCTCCAGCGCAAAATCCGCCGTGATGAGCGCTCCACTTTTTTCCGAAGCTTCAATGACGAGGACACCCAAGGAAAGGCCGCTGATGATCCGATTTCTCCTCGGGAAATTCTGCGACAATGGCGGTGTATTCATGGGGAATTCCGAGATGACGCCTCCATTTTGAGAAATCTTTTCCGACAGATCTTTATTTTCAGACGGATAAATTTGGCCCAGCCCCGATCCCAGCACGCCCAGGGTCGCGGCCCGGGACAGGAGCGCGCCTTCGTGAGCACACGTATCAATTCCACGGGCCAAACCAGAAACGATGGTAAAACCCTTTTCTCCCAATTCTCTGGCAAAGTTGGTGGCCATGGTCATGCCGTAGCACGAAGCCCGACGGGAACCAACGATGGCCAAAGAACGTAGAAATTCCGGAAAAATTCCTTTCACCATCAAAACAATGGGTGCGTCGGGAATTTCTTTAAGGATGTCAGGATATTCAGGGTCCTCATCCGTGATGAGGCTCACATGATTTCTTTCGATCAGGCGCCTTTCGGATTCCAAAAATTGTGTCTGGGGAAAATGCATGATGCGGTTAGCGATTTTGGCAGTGACACTTCCAGTCGCCGACAAATCCTCGGGGCTTCGCAAAGAAAGGATGGCTCTAGCCGAGCCAAAATATTCTCTCAACCCACGGATTTTAGCATTACCAAGGCCAGGAATTCCATTCAGGATCAAAAGGGCATCATCTTCATTCATTTGGCAAGATTTTTAAAACCTCCGTAACGGTGTCTTGGACCGTCAACTGATCCGTATCAATAATAAAATCGGCCTTCTCATAAAATCTTTTTCTAGACTTGACCAATTCCTCAATCTTGTCTAAAGGGAATTGGACCTTGAGCAAAGGCCGATGGCTCTGGTTCTTGATCCTTTGGTAGGCCACCTCCGGTGATGTCTTTAAATAAACAAGGATTCCGTTTTTTCTAAGATTCGCAATATTTTTGGGATTGATGACAACTCCGCCGCCGCAATCAACCACCCAACCCTGCAATTGGCTAACCTCCCGGACCACCTGTTCTTCCAATTGGCGAAAATAAGGCTCTCCCGACTCCTGAAAGATGGCCGCAATCGTTCGGCCTTCTTTTTTTTCCACCATTTCGTCGGTCGAGATTCGCTCGCAGTGTAAATGATTTGCTAAGCTATTGGATACCATTGTCTTGCCAGCTCCCATAATTCCGACGAGAACAACGCTTTTTTGCATGCGCAGATTTTAACATATTCCCGCAGGCGTGTCAAAAAAAAGGCAGATATTCTAAATGGGAGAAGGCCAGAGACTTAAAAACGAAAAAGAAAAAACTAGAACACCGGAGGCAGATTCAAGTGATAAAAACCGTGGGATACAGCCAGGTATAATATTAGAGAAGGCTCCCTCTCATAATCCTTTCCATTTAAAAGAATCCATAGCCGCGAAGGATAAAATCAATAATCTGGTTACCCCAAAACAGACTCACCAAGGCCCCCAAAGCCAAAAATGGTCCGTAGGCGATGACACTTTCTTTCGTGCGGATTTTTACCACGATACCCGCCAGTGCCCCAAATAACGGCGCGATAAAAAAGGCTAAGATCGTCAATTTCCATCCCAAAAATGCCCCCACCATCGCCAGCATTTTTACATCCCCGCCACCCATCGATTCCTTCCGAAAGATGAGATCACCCACCATCCCCATCGCGTAGATGCTACTGCCACCCGCCAAAAATCCAATTAAGGAAGCTTCCAACGAAAGTGTATGCGGCAGGATGTTCTCCCAGCCCGGTTTCTCCAGCAGCGGCCATAACGAATGAATAAGAAAGACCAATCCGCAAGCAATGAGAATCATGGTATAAAACATGCCGTCGGATTCTGCAGTATCCGGCTCGATCGAAGTCGTTTCCTGATCTTTTTGAAGAAAATGCCCCACCAACAATAACACAAAACAAAAAGCAACCAGAATCACCATGAACCAACGCCCTGCCAAGAGAGTCATATCGGATGTGTCGTGCATCTGGGGAACCAAAAGGCTCAAAGCCAGGCCGGCCACAAGCCCTCCTACGGAAATCTCATCGGGAATGATTCGGTGTTCCAGATCTACAAAGGTGGCCACGATGAATCCACTCAGCAAAAAAAGATACGGAACAAGAATCAGCTGGAGCCCAAAGTGTTCATAAAACAATACAAATGCCAAGGCCGTCAGCAGTTCCACCAGAAAATAACGAAAAGAAATTTTTTTGCGGCAAAAACGGCAATGCGCCCTCAAAACTAAAAAACTGATCAAAGGGATATTATCATACCAGGGAATGGGGGTCGCACAATGAATACAGCGAGAGGCCGGCGCGACGATGGATTGCATTTTTGGCAGACGGACAATACACACATTGAGAAAGCTGCCGACAATCGCTCCTAAAATAAAAAATGCGAACAGAAAAAATCCGTCCAGATTCGTCATCGGCCTTTCTTAGCTAAGGTCAGAGTTTCTCTCATTTTAGATTTGATTTTAGCGTCCAATTCGAGACCGGCCCAATGTTGAAAGGAAAGAACCCCTTGGTAATAAAGCAGTCCGAGTCCATCGGCTACCTTGGCGCCTTTGGCCTGAGCCATTTTGAGCAATTTGGTCGGCGAAGGCGAATAGACCACATCATAAACAAGCATGTTTTGGTGAAGGAGTTCCTCGTCGATTAAAAGGGGATCATCGGGTTTCATCCCTAGCGGAGTCGTATTGATGAGAAGATCGGCGAGTTCTAGATGAAGGTCATCCACCGTTTCCACGGATTGGACAAAATCCAACTCGAATCGCTGGCCCAGATCGCGGAGGAGTTCATCGGTTTTTTCCTGATGGCGATTATAAATATGAATGGAATAAGGACGCTCTGGGATTAGGCAAAGGGCGCTAAGAATTGCGCGCGTCGTTCCCCCGGCCCCTATCATGGAAATCCTTTTATTTTTGGTATTGAATCCCAATTCCGCCAGATGCGTTAAAAACCCCGGGCCGTCGGTATTGATGCCGGTCAAGGCCTTTTGGGGGGAGATGACCACGGTGTTGACGGCCATGGCTTTTTGGGCGAATGGATTCAAAGAATCCATGAAGGGAACAACTGTTTCTTTATAGGGAATCGTGACGTTCAAACCGAAAATGTCCGAATCTTTCTGCCGCAGCTCAGAAAAAAAATCCGCCAGGTTCTCCGGCGGCACAGAAAAAAGTTTGTAGACGGCATCCACTCCCAATTCCCGAAAAGCCGTGTTATGCATCTGGGGAGACAAACTGTGCGTCACCGGATAACCGATGATTCCATAAACCGATGTGTGTCCATGCACGGGATTGCTCAATGGGATTATGGCTGGGAAAGCACTTTATTGATGGCGTTTAAGTAGGCCTTGGCCGAGGCTTCCAGAATATCCGTGCTGGCGCCGTGGGCGATCACTTTTTTCCCGCCGATCTTGACCTTGGCGGTGACTTCTCCAATCGCGTCCTTTCCCCGGGTCACCGATTGAATGGAATATTCCAAAAGCTCGCCTTTCATCTGGGTCACCGCATCGATCGCCTTGTAGAGGGCATCCACCGGCCCGTCCCCGGTCGAACGGGTTTTGTAAATTTTTCCTTTGGATTTGAGTGACAGCTCGACCCTGGGTTTTAGATTCGTGCCGCTGGTCGTCTTCAAACTGACGAGACTCCAGGTGTCTTTGACGGTTTTCACCTCATCTTCCGCAATCGTCAACAAATCCTCGTCGAATATCTGTTTTTTCTTGTCGGCCAGACGCTTGAATATCTCGAAGGCCTTATCCAATTGCGCGGGTTTTAATTCCACGCCCAGATGTTTTAAACGCTCCAGGAAGGCGTGCCGTCCCGAATGTTTCCCCAAGACCAATCCGGTCCCCACAAATCCCACATCTTCGGGACGCATGATTTCATAGGTGGAACGCTCTTTCAACATTCCGTCTTGATGAATGCCGGCCTCGTGCCGAAACGCATTGGCGCCCACAATCGCTTTATTCGGCGGGACGACAAAACCCGTGGCCTTGCTGACCAGACGCGAGACGCGGCAGATTTCTTTCGTCTGAATGCCGGTGCAGCATCCGTAATAATCCCGGCGGGTCGCAAGGGCCATCACGATTTCTTCCATCGAGGCGTTGCCGGCGCGTTCGCCAATGCCATTGATCGTGCATTCAACCTGCCGGGCCCCATTTTTAATAGCGGCCAGGCTGTTGGCGACCCCCATCCCCAAATCGTCATGGCAATGGACGGAAATGATCGCTTGATGAATATTGGGCACATGCTCTTTAATATCCGCAATCAATTGCCCATAAAGAGCCGGAATTGTGTACCCGACGGTATCGGGAATATTGACCGTCCTTGCTCCGGCCTTAATGACCGCTTCAAGGATGCGATAAAGAAAATTCTTATCGGAGCGGGTGGCATCCTCGGGAGAGAACTCGATATCATCCATTTTATCTCTGGCATATTTGACCGCATCGACGGCCATCTGTAAAATCTGCTCGGGAGTTTTTTTGAATTTATGCTCAAGATGGATCTTGGAGGTGGCCAAAAAAACATGGATGCGGCCATGCCTGGCCGTTTTGACGGCCTCGGCGGCTGCGTCAATATCCTGTTTGATGGACCGGGCCAGTCCGCAGACAATGGAATTCCTGATCGTCTTGGCCACTTTTCTAACGGATTGGAAATCTCCCGGAGAGCTGACGGGAAATCCTGCCTCAATCACATCGACCCCCAGGCGCTCGAGGGCTAAAGCGATCTCCAGCTTTTCTTTTTCATTCATGCTGGCGCCGGGCGCCTGCTCGCCGTCGCGCAGGGTGGTGTCGAAAATCAAGACTCTTTGTCCTGGATCTGACATCATTCTTCTTTAAAATCCTTTCTCTTTCAATCTCTGCCATATCTTTTTATTTTTGGGTGGCATCAGGCGATCAAGAAAATGATTCATGTTCTCCAGCCATTGCAATTTTTGCCGTAAAGGCAAAGCGATATAGCTTTTTAAATCTTCTGTACAATATCCTTCATTTTTATTTTTCTTTCTGATCACGACCCAACTCCTCAATTTGCTTTAATCCGATGATGTCCAGTTGATCTCTCGCTCGGCCAGCGCTTTTTTTCATTTTAATCAAATTGGCAATGTCCATGACTGGCACCACTAGGCCTCGGTCTCGAAAAATCTTTCTTCGCCTGAAAGCCTTCGAGAAATTAATCGGATGATCAATGACCACATCCAAATATTTGCTTTGAAAACCTGGATCATAAAACGTAAACGCCTTCATATTTTTGTCTTTGATCCAAACTCTCCTTAACGCGGCAATCGCAAAATCCTCGATCTTCACCGGAATTCTTGGCACTAATCTTAATCTCTTAACGGCCTTGACAAAATTTCTGATGTTTCCATCTTGCAAAAGGAGGATGATATCCAAATCCGCGGTTAAACGATAGAAACCATGCAAGTTAACAGCCAACCCTCCTACGACTAAATATTTTACCTTGCGGCGATTGAGTTCCTGTAGAATTTCCTCAAACATGGAATTGATCCTGGAAATCCCGAATTCTTTCTCGAACCAGCCCAACCGCCAGCCTTGGGGCTCCGATGCCGGTGGCATTGGCATGGGAATAAATTTCGATGCGATCGATATCCTCGTCGATAACATGGCGCTTCTTCTCCCCCACCAGCCGGAGGTTGAGGCCTTTATGCTCCAACAACATTGTTTCAATGCCGAAACTTGCAACAAATCGTTTCAAACTTTCTTCCGAGTACCCCCATTTGTGATTGCCAAAATGACCGATATAAACTGTCGAACGCCACATATTCTCACCGAATATGAAATCCACAAAGTTATCAAATCCAAACTTAAAGTAGCGAAAAAGTATCTTCTTGAAATTAGGAACCTGCAAGGTGATCGTTCCGCCAATCTTCAACACCCTGGCCCACTGGGCAAAAACAACATACCGCACGTACTTATCGAAGTGCTCCAACAAATCCTCGGCGAGGATGGCATCCACGCTCTGATCTTCGTATGGTAAGGGCTGCGTCAGATCGAGAACAAGGTCCGGCTGGCAACGGGCGACCGAATCGATGTTCACCCAGCCGGGCAATTTGTTGGTCCCGCAGCCGAGGTGGAGCTTGAGGGGTTGTTCGTTAGACATACTTAGTGTACGTAGGACGATGGACGTCCGTTCACCCGCCTTCGGCGGGTTCACTTGGACGTGGGACGTTCGCTCGTCCCCGCCATTGTGGCGGGGGCTCGCTCGGACGAAGGACGTAAAATTGAATGTGGCACCATTCAAAGGCCACGTCCCACGTCCAACGAATCTCACTGGCGCTACCTCTGGCCATTCTATGAATCCTGATCCTGTAAGAAGCGCATAATCTCCTGCGAGAACTGTTGAAAATCGGCGAGGTCATTTTGTAGGTGTTTATAAACCAATTCCCAATTAATCCGACTGTATTCATGGACGATAAGATTTCTGAATTTAACGGCCTGTGAAAATCTTTCGGCAATGGATAAGGAAATAATATTATGCTTGGCGAGCCCGGCGAAGATATCTTTCCCTTCCTGTGGTTTGGGAAGTTTCTTTTCACTGATAATCAATTCTCCGATATCCATCGTGCTCTCCACCGCGACTTGAAAATATCTCAATATAGCTCCTTGAACCGTATGATCTTTGAGGATCTCTGGCAGTGAGAGTTTTTGATAGCCTTGCAAATACCTCGAGCACTCTTGCAAATGCTCCATCTTGGTCACTATGGAAATTTTAGCAATCATAAGATCCCCTCCCTGGCAATCCTGGCAATGGCAAGGTCGGCGTGGCGGCCGAAATAATACTGCTCATCATAAAACTGACTCATCACTCTCGCCTCAAAATGGATCCTCGTCCATTCGTTCTGACAAACCAGGATTTCCCCTTCTCGGATCACATTGAACTTTAAAAATAATGGCGCATCATTGAGCACCACCAGATCCACAAAAGGAGAGCTGCGCCAGGGCCCTTGCAGTTGCCCGATCAAATCCAATCGCTTTTGCAAGCGTTGATCATTATCCAACGAGGGTGCCAGATACACCGCCAGATCCATATCGCTTCGTTGACTAACTTCCCGGCGTGCCACCGAACCGAACACATAGGCCACGATCACGGTGGGATCTTTCGAAAAGCCCTGCTTCGCCTTTTCTTTCAGTTGCTCTAGCCTTTGCTCGTAATCGTCCTCAGACATGAGAGGAAGCCCTTAAAGGAATTTGTTTGGATTTCTTAAACACTCTCACCCTATCAGCACATCCCTTGGAAAGCTGAGGTTCTGGGCCAAGTCCTTCGCTAAAGCGGCGCAACTCATAAAACAATCGGATCAAGGGATGCTCATCTTCTTTTAGTTTAATCCTAACGAGGCGACGTTTTCCTAACCGGCGATCAATCATTCCTAAGGCTCGGATCAATATTTTTTCAGAAGCCATCGCTTCATCAATGGAATACGACAAATAGTCTTGTAAAATGCGTTGCGAATTCTCATGGCCACTCATGGCTAATTTATCCATTCTTCGACCCGCCTCGAGATATCGATTCTTTTTTTCTACGGTTTGATCCATTTTTACTTGCTGGCATACTGCATTCCAGAAGATTTCGGCTTCATGACTATTGGACCGGAAAACGATAAGGCGGTCCACAAGAATTCTCATCTCACCTAAAGCTATATGCGGGGTCTTCCTCGTCCGATATAAAACCACATGTAATGCAATCCTTTTTCTCAAGGGCTCGCAAAAGTTGCTTTCAATTTTCTTTTTTAATTGGCTCCAGTACATCCCATTTCCTAGGGTTTCACAATCACTTCCGCATCCACGGCATCATGTCGCGCAATTTCCGTCCCACCTGCTCCACCGGATGATTCTCGTCGCGCTGTCGGTACTCGTTGAACTTTGGGCGGCCTTTTCTATTTTCCCGGATCCATTCGCGCGCGAATTTGCCCGATTGAACTTCTTTGAGAATCTTGCGCATTTCTTTGCGAGTGCGTTCACCGATGACGCGCGGGCCCCGGGAGTAATCGCCGTACTCGGCGGTGTCCGACACCCGTTTGCGCATTCCGGTCAATCCGCCTTCGTAAATCAAATCCACAATAAGTTTGAGTTCATGACAGCATTCAAAATAAGCGATTTCCGGTTGATAGCCAGCCTCGACGAGGGTTTCGAAACCGGCCTTGATCAATTCACTCGTTCCCCCGCAAAGAACCGTTTGTTCCCCAAATAAATCCGTTTCGGTTTCTTCTTTAAAGGTGGTCTCGATGACGCCCGCCCGCGTGCCGCCGATGCCTTTGGCATACGCCAGCGCGATTTGCAAAGCCTGGCCCGTCGCATCCTGATGAATCGCCACCAAACAGGGAACGCCTTTTCCTTCCTCATATTGCCGGCGCACCAGTGAACCCGGTCCTTTGGGCGCAATCATGAACACATCCAGATCACTGGCCGGGATGATTTGCCGGAAATGAATATTGAATCCATGGGAAAAAAGCAGGGCCTTGCCTTTTTTCATGTGTTTCTTGATGGACTTTTTATAAAGGTCGCCTTGAAGATGATCCTGCACTAAAAGTTGGATAATCTCGGCACGATTGGCCGCTTCCCCGGCCTCGACGGGCTCAAATCCATCTTGTCTGGCTTGCTCATAATTGGGCCCACCCGCACGCTGGCCGATCACGACCTTTAAACCGCTGTCGCGCAAATTGAGCGCCTGCCCTCGTCCCTGAATGCCATAACCGATGATGGCGATCGTCTTGTCTTTGATCAAATCCAGATCTGCGTCTTTGTCGTAATAGATTTTCGGCATGAGGGTGTCCTTTTTTGTCCAGAAACTTTTATGAGAAAAATGAATAACAGCTATTTTAGGTTGATTTACCTTTTAAGTCAAAATTTTTAAAAGCTTGTAGTTTTCTTTGTAGTTGAGATTTTCCCGACGCCGCGCCTTCGCCAGATCGATGATGTGGATTTTATTCTGCAGAACGCCGACCGCCTTGCCGAACTTGCCCTTTCGAATCAATTGAACGGCCTCGGCTCCCAGGCGGGTCGCAAGGATGCGGTCCGAGGCAACCGGAGTTCCGCCGCGCTGGACATGCCCGAGAACGACATAGCGGGTTTCCAAACCGGTTGCCTGCGTAATTCTTTTGGCCACGTCCTGCGCCTTGGCCGCGCCTTCGGCCGCAATCACCATCCAGCTGAGTTTCCCCTTTTTATTTCCCTCCACCATATCCTGGTAAAGTTTAGCGTAATTAAATTTCTGTTCGGGGATGATGACATCCTCCGCTCCGGAGGCGAGCGCCACTTGCATGGCAATGAATCCGGATTTATTTCCCATGACCTCAATGACAAAGATCCGTTCCATGCTATGCGCCGTGTCGCGGATTTTGTCGATGGATTCGATGGCGGTATTGATCGCAGTATTGGAACTGACGGTTTGATCAGTTCCCACCAGATCATTATCAATCGTTCCGGGCAGGCCGACGATCGGAATATGAAACCTGGTAAAAAGCTCGTTGGCCGCGCGGTATGTTCCGTCGCCGCCGATCGCAATCAAGGCATCCAACTCATGCTGACGAATGGTCGCGACGGCCTTTTTTAAGCCAGCCGGCGTGCGAATCTCTTTCGATCGTGCGGTCTTAAGGATGGTCCCGCCGCGGTTAATGATATTGGCAACGGAACGATGATCAAGGTTGACCACCTCGCCCTTAATCAAACCGTCATAACCGCGTAGAACTCCCTTGACCTTAAAACCCTGGGCCAAGGCGCACCGCACCACGCTGCGGATGGCGGCATTCATGCCCGGGCCATCTCCCCCGGCCGTCAGTAAACCAATTTGCTTGACCTGCATTTATAATCCTTGAATTTGCAAATCCCGGGAATGCTCAACGAAGAAATCCAGGAAGATTTCTTTTTTGGCCCGTGGCTCCAGAGGAAATTCCCAGCGCCAGATGCCGCTGCGTTTTTCCCAGTCCTTTTCTTTGGGCTCGGGATTAACGCTGGTCACCTTCACCTTGATGCGGTCGTTGTCGGAAAAAGGGATGGCGTCGAAGAGGATCAGTTGGATTGGTTTATTTTTATAATTCTCGACGCTAATCCTGTACTTCAGACTTGTTTTACGGTTCGGCGAAGGAATCCCGCCGATGAGGACATCATCGATCTTGCGCTCCAGCTCGTCGCGCTTGACCTTCACATTTTCATCGATTCCCAGATAAAGAAGAAATTCCTCTCCCGGACCAATGGCATCAATCGAGGACGCCCCCACAAAATCCCCTTCCAGAAACACATTCACCCGGCCCGCCAACAATTGTTCTTCACCTCCATTACGCACCTTTGTTCCCAGATACGCATAAGGGCTCACACGAGGATAGGCGGAATATTCAAATTTCGCGGTTAAGGATTGGGTCGAGATGGGCAGCTTTTGTTCCGTGCCGTCGGCAGTGATGCTGGCTTTTTTGGGGATCCGATACAAAACCGCAACGCCTTTGGATTCCACTTGAGTGAACGCCATCTGCGCGGGCGTCGGGGTTGAGGCCGTCGCTCCTTCCATCGGCGGTGATGCAAGGTAATAGGGCTCATATTGATTCTGCGCCATATCGGCTGCATTTTGCATCTTGGCCGCTCTGACCGGCTGGGGTTGATAGACCGAAAGAATCCACGGCGCCACATCCGGCATTCGGCCCTTCACCGATGGCTTGGCCGTCGAGAGCGTCAAATCCACATCGTTCCAATCTTCGCCGGTCGCTTGCTGCACAACGCCGAAGGTCGTTAGTTCCACCTTGCCAGAATCCAACGCAGCGCGCGCGTCGTACACCGGATGCCAGGCGGCCCCTTGCACCAGATAACTGACCTGAAGGCTAAGGTCGCCTGCCTTCTCGCAATCCACGTCGACGACAATATGACGCTGCAGCTGTGTTCCTTCCTGGCTGACTTGTCCTAATTCTTTCTCAAGGACTTCCTTTTCGCGGTTCAAATTCCTTAATTGAATATTGGCCTCTTGCTGCGATTGATTGATCTTGGCGAGACTTTGCCCGATGAATTCCCGGACTTGTTCCAGCTCATTGACCGTCGGCATTTTCGTCACCAAATCCCGCGGAATCTGTTGTCCGGCGTACAATTTGACGGAGTCAATATATTCGCGCTGTTTCTGCAGGGACGCCAGGGAATTGGTGGTTTCCGTCATTTGATCCTCAAGGTCCTCGATCTTTTTGCGCAGGGATTTTTCGCGCTCATTGGCTGCCTGCTGGAGATATTCCCGTTTTAACAACGCGCCCAGAATTTTCACCTGCGCATGGCCCTCGCCGCTGACATTCAAAGAATTCTCATCAAATTCCGGAATGATGGGACCAAACGATAGGCTCTGTGGTCCGGCCTTTAATTCCACGTTTGCCCGACGGGTGACGAGCGCCGCTCCGGGATAAACCACGACCGAGGTAATCTGCGAATGGACCGGCAGCAAATCCGCAAAGCTTCGCTGATTCACACTGGCAAGACAGAATCCGATGAAGATCACTCTGAACCAACGCATGGTTGTCTCCTTCCATTGAGAATCTTTAAAAACAGGACGAAAAAATTCCAGGCCACGGGTCACAGGTACCAGTGACCCGTCACCGGTCACTTCCTAAGTCCCCATCTCCCAACTCGTGAGATATTTTTTCTGCTCGGGGGTCAGGACATCAATCTGGACTCCCAGCGCCCGGAGTTTGAGCTTGGCAATCATCCGGTCAATATCTTCGGGAACGCTGTAAACCTTCTTTTCCAAACGCCGGTGGTTCTGGGCGACATATTCGGCGGATAAAGCCTGGTTGGCAAAACTCATATCCATGACCGAGGCGGGATGGCCTTCGGCAGAGGCCAGATTGATCAAGCGGCCTTCGCCGAGGATATAGATATTTTTTCCGTTATGGAGGGAATGCTCCTCGACGAAATCACGGATCATCCGGCGGGATTTCGTAATTTTGGCTAAACCTTTGAGGTCCAGCTCCGCATCAAAATGGCCGGAGTTACATAAAATCGCACCGTCTTTCATGAGTTCCATGTGCTCGGCGCGGATCACATTGATATCGCCGGTCACGGTCACAAAGATGTCGCCGATTTTGGCCGCGCTCTTGATCGGCATCACCGAGAATCCATCCATGACCGCCTCGAGCGCACGCAAAGGATCGACCTCGGTGATGATGACCTTGGCCCCCATGCCGGAGGCGCGCCTGGCCACGCCCCGGCCGCACCAGCCATAACCGCAAACGACAAAATTGGCCCCGGCGATCAAACGGTTGGTGGCGCGGATAATCCCGTCGATCGTGGATTGCCCGGTTCCATAACGGTTGTCGAAAAAATGTTTGGTCATGGCGTCATTGACGGCAATGATCGGATACATGAGAAGTTTTTTTTCTTCCAGACTTTTCAAACGAATAACGCCGGTCGTCGTTTCTTCGGTTCCGGCAAAAAGGTGCTTGGCCAAATCCTTCCTTTTCTGATGAACCTCGGAGACCAAATCCGCTCCGTCGTCCATCGTCAGATTCGGCTGATAGTCCAGGGCGGCGTTTAAATGCTGATAATAGGTTTTGCGGTCTTCTCCCTTGATGGCAAAAACCGGAATGGCATAATCCTTGACTAAGGATGCGGCCACGTCGTCCTGAGTCGAAAGAGGATTGGACGCGCACACGGCCACGTCCGCGCCGCCGGCCTTCAAGACGCGGGCCAGATTCCCGGTTTCCGTCGTCACATGCAAACAGGCGCTGACCTTAAGGCCTTTGAGCGGTTTTTCCTTGGCGAATCTCGCCTCAATGAGTTTTAAAACCGGCATATCCCGTCCGGCCCATTCGATCCGCAATCTTCCTTTATTGGCGAGTGAAAGATCCTTGACGTCACATTTCATAATCTTATGTATCCTTTTTTAGGTCTTTGGCTTTATCAGTCTGTTCCCACGAGAACTCGGGTCTTCCGAAATGTCCGTACGACGCGGTCTTTTCGTAAATTGGGTTTAAGAGCTCCAGCTCCGTAATGATGCCCCGCGGGGTGAGATCAAAATGCCGACGGGCCAAGTCAATCAACTTTTGTTCGGAAACCTTACCCGTACCGAAGGTGTCCACCATGACACTCACTGGTTCTGGACGACCAATGCAGTAACCAAACTGGATCCAGCACTTCTTGGCGAGTCCGGCGGCCACGATATTCTTGGCCACGTAACGGGCCATATAGGTCGCCGAGCGATCAACCTTCGTCGGATCTTTTCCAGAAAAGGCCCCGCCGCCGTGAGAGACGACCCCGCCATAGGTGTCAACGACAATCTTTCGGCCCGTGACCCCGGTATCGGACTGGGGGCCGCCGAGGACAAACTTGCCGGTTTCATTGACGAAATATTGGGTGTTTTTGTCCACCAGTTTTCCCAGCACATGCTGGGCAATCTCTTTGATCATTTCCCGGCGAGATTTGTCGGTGATCTTCTTGCCCGTCTTATCCAGGATCTTATCGGTATGCTGGCAGGCTAAAACGACGGCGTCGACCCGCACCGGAACGCCGTCTTTATATTGAACGGTGACCTGGCTCTTACAATCCGGTCCCAAATAATCTAAAATTTTTTTCTTGCGAATCTCCTCCATCCGCATGACCAGGCGATGCGCCAGCATAATCGGCAAGGGCATGAGCTCGGGGGTCTCATCGCACGCATATCCAATCATGATGCCCTGATCTCCGGCACCGCCGGCATCGACCCCTTGAGCAATATCGGGCGATTGGCTGTTGATCGCGTTCATGACGGCGCAGGTTGAAGCCGAAAATCCGTAATGATTATGGTTGTAGCCGATGTCCGTTAAAACCCGGCGGACCAATTTCTGGACATCGACAAACGTCGTCGTTGTGATCTCTCCTCCGACGATCACCAGCCCGGCCGAGATGAATGACTCGCAGGCCACGCGGCCTCTGGGATCATCTTTTAAAACACAATCAAGGACCGCGTCCGAGATCTGATCGCACACCTTATCGGGATGTCCTTTGCCCACCGATTCCGAAGTTAGAAAATAAGTTCCTTTCACAGAAGCCACCCTTCCTTTCTTTTTTTATTTCCGAAAATTCTCCGATGCCTCTTTATAGGATTCCACACTGCCTATGTCATACCACTTTCCCTGAAACTTGAAGCCATAGACCGGCTCTTTTTGATACAGCCATTTGATGTAATCGCCAGCCGTATCGGTGCGCTGGGTGTCCAAAAGATAGCGGGCGACCAACCCCAAAGAGGCCCTGGGATAAAAATACAGGCACATCGCGATCAAACTCGATTTTGGCTGCGACGGTTTTTCTTCAAAGGAAATGAGCCGGTGGGTGGGATCAAGTTCTACCACGCCAAAAATCTTGGCCTTGGACTTTTCTTTAATATCATAAAGACCGATCGTGACAAAAGGAGGATTTTTCCTGGCAAACTGCAAAAAATCCTCCAGTGGCTCATCAAACAGGTTGTCGCCGCCAATAATCAAGAGATCGTCGGCAATTTGATGATTCTTAATGACATAGTTGATATCCCCCATCGAACCCAAACGATCCGCAGGGGTATTGGTGCCGTCATTGATAATCTCGATTTTGACGGGAAAATTCCGATGGCCTTGGGCCCAATGGTCAAAAATTTTGCAGAATTTATTATTGGTAACAACGAGGACCGATGAAAGCTGCGGAAGGTGTTGGACCTTTTCCAAAACATAATCGATGAGCGATTTGGAATTGACCGGCAGAAGCGCCTTGGGTGTATCCCTGACCAAAGGATACAATCGGGTTCCATATCCGGCGGCTAGGATCAATACGTTCACAGGTGAAAGCTCACGTTCGTTCGCGAGTCAGAGTCTACTTCAAGTGGAATACACATGTGGCGCAAGCTCCTTGATTTTGGCCGAGGCCATTTCTTCCACTTCTTGACCGGTGCATAGATTGAGCGCCTTCTGGGCAACTGCTTGAGCATCTGCATAGTGGACACTGCGCACCAGTTTCTTAATCTGCAATATGCTCATGGGCGACATACTGAATTCATCGAGTCCCAACCCCAACAAAAGCAAGGCCAGGGAAGGTTCACTCGACATCTCGCCGCAAAGCCCCACATGAAGATTGCCTTTATGCCCGGCGTCGATGGTGGTTTTGATCGATCGTAAGACCGCCGGATGGCCGGGCTCATACAAGTGCGCCGTCTGTTCATTGACTCGATCCACCGCCAACGTATACTGGATCAAGTCATTGGTTCCGATGCTAAAGAAATTGGTTTCCTTCGCCAGGATATCGGCGGTCAAAACCGCCGAGGGCACTTCGATCATAACTCCGACCGGCATTTGCTCATCAAAGGGAATGTTTTCCTGACGCAGATTGGCTTTGACCTCGGTTAAAATCTGGTTGGCCTGACGCAGCTCGCCGATACCAGAAATCATCGGATACATGAGCCGCAATTTCCCATGCACCGAAGCCCGCAAAATCGCCCGCAGCTGGGTTTTAAAAATATCCGGCCGGGCCAGACAAAAACGGATGGCCCTCCAACCCATAAAAGGATACATATCCTTTGAGACCTGCAGGCTCGAAATGAATTTATCACCACCAATATCCAGACTGCGAATCGTCACCGGATACGGCGCCAGCGATTTGGCGACCTGTTGGTAGGCGAGGTATTGTTCCTCTTCCGTGGGAAGTTCGGCCCGGTTCATGTAAATGTATTCCGTCCGATAAAGCCCGATGCCGCCCGCTCCCGATTTAGCAATGAGCGAAATCTCCTCGGGTAATTCCAGATTTGCCAAAATCGTCACCTTACGGCCGTCAGGCGTTTCGGCCGGTAAATCCTTAATGTCGGCAAAACGGTCCTTGAGGGCCACAATCCGGTTCTGCTCATTGCGATAGATTTCGATTGTTTCCGGTGCGGGATTGATGATGACCAGCCCCATCCGACCGTCTACAATGACCTGGTCTTGATTATTGATCTTTAACGTCGCGTCTTTGAGTCCCACCACGGCCGGGACATTCAAGCTTTTGGCCATGATCGCGGTGTGCGAGGTCCGCCCGCCGATGTCCGTGGCAAAGGCAATGATGTTTTTATGATACATGGAGATGGTATCCGACGGGGAAAGATCATGCGCAATGATGATGATCTTTTCCTTGAGATTTTCAAACTCATGGAGTTTGCTTTCATCCATGAGATTCTTGAGGATTCGCCGGCCTATGTCATTGACGTCGCTGGCTCTTTCGCGCAGATACTCATCCTCAATCCGTCCCATGGCGCGGATGTATCTTTTGAGGATTTTGGAAAAGACAAATTCCGCCGAAAGTTTTTCTTTCTTGATGTGCTTGATGACTTCTTCGATCAGCACCCGGTCTTCCAGCACGAGCAAATGGGCATCAAAAATACGGGCGTGCTGGCCGTCCATTTCTTCGCTCATCTTTTTCTGCACACCGAGGATCTCTTCCCGGGTCTTGATGAGCGCCTCCTCGAACCGGGCGATTTCAATGGGCACCTCCTGCTCCATGATCGCACGGGCAGGAATAATGAACTCCTGTTTGTCGAGGATGAATGCCGAACCCGTCGCGATTCCTGGCGCCGCCGGGATTCCTTTTAAGACAATCTCAATCATTTTTGGTTAAAAAATTTTCTAATTCATCGACGGCCGCTTGGGCATCGGGCCCATCGGCGGTGACGATGATTTTATTTTGGAACTGTGCGCCCAGCATCAGGATCCCCATGATCGATTTGCCGTTGACAGACTCCGCTCCTTTTTTGACGGTAATTTTAGAATCATATTTAGCGGCGATCTGGACAAAAAGCGCGGCAGGCCGCGCGTGCAGACCCTGCGAATTCATGATGGTTATTTCTTTTTCCACTTTTGGCATGCGATCAGTCTGGGCTGAAATCTCTTTAACGTCTTCTTGATTTTGAGCGGCCATTAACGTTTGATGACCCGATGAGTTTCAATCAATGAGATTAAGGCCTTGGTCAATTTTTGCGAATCATGGCGGACATAATCACTGACCCCCAAAAGATCGGTGGCGATGATCTTACAGCCCATGTCTCTGACCCGATCCACATCCAGCTTCACCGGAAAGGAGCCCTCCTGTTCATAACGCCCCGAGGCGCTGCGCGGAACAATGGCATCATTGACGAGCACTGCATTAAGGATCTGCGGATGACTGTGATCAACAATGGCCCGAACATGATCATAGGTGGAAAAGCCGTCGGTTTCTCCCGGCTGCGTCATGACATTGCAGACATAAATTTTATAAGCCTGGGACACGACGACCGCATCCGACATCCCCTTGATGATGAGATTCGGGATGACGCTGGTAAAAAGGCTTCCCGGTCCTAAGACAATGATGTCGGCCTGCCGAATCGCATCTAAGGCATCGCGGGTCGGAACGGAATCTTCCGGGGTCAGAGAAAGCCGATTGATCCTCTTATTGGGTTTGGGAATTTTGGCTTCGCCCAGGGTTCGGGTGCCATCTTCATATTCGGCGACCAAATGCACGTTACTCACCGTCGAGGGAACCACCTTCCCCCGGATCGCCAAAACCTTGCTGCATTCCTCGACGGCCTTTTCAAAATCGCCGTTGGTCAACTGCACCATGGCGGTTAAAAACAAGTTGCCAAAATTGTGGCCCTGCAATTGCGAATCCTGCGAAAAACGAAACTGGAAGAGCTCTCCCATTAAGGCCGGGGCATCGGCCAGGGCCACCAAACAGTTGCGGATATCTCCCGGGGCAACGATATTGAATTCTTCCCGTAGCCGGCCCGATGATCCTCCGCTGTCGGCGACGGTCACAATGGCGGTGATATTGGCGGTGTATTCCTTTAACCCCAGCAACAAATGCGAAAGTCCGTGACCTCCGCCGATCGTGACAATCTTCGGACCTCGTTCCAGATAGCGACGCTGATACAAAATGTTGACGAGATCTTTTTCACCCTGCGGCAAAAAAAGCGTGATGACCGAGACGACCATTTTCATGACCCCCAGGACACTAAAGATAACTCCGATGACAATCACCACAAATGCGAGGGTCTTCACTAATCCGTACGGTGTCGTGATGAGGGTCGCACCTAGAAAAATGACGACGAGGCCCAACAAAAAGGTGAACAGCCACCGTTTGATCTTAATGCCGGGATATAACCACTTAAATAGATTTCTAGGCATGGGACAAAAATTTAAACAATCCGCACATCTTCCTGAATGATCAAATCGAGGATGGTTTTTTCATCTTTTGCATTTTTGAGATGTTCGCGGAAATATTTATCTTTTAGCAGGCGCAAAATCCGCGCCAGGGCGGTGAGGTGCGGTCCAGACGAATCGATGGGGGCGACTAAAAGAAAAAAAATATAGGCGGGTTCTCCATCAAGGGATTCGAAATTCATCCCCTTTTTGCTGACACCAAGACTCGCGATGAGCTTGTGGACGCATTCAGATTTCCCATGAGGAATGGCGATCCCCTGTCCTAACGCCGTCGAGCCTAAGGCTTCCCTGGACATAAGGACTTCTACCAGTTTGTTTTTATGCTTTTTTTCAATGGCTCCCGCATTGACCAATAATTTTACCAATTCCTCAATGACTTGTTGCTTTGTACTTCCTTTGAGGTCCGCCGTGATGGCTTTTTCCACAAGGAAATCTCTAATCTTCATTCAAATCTCCTTCAAATTATTCTCCTTCGCCCCATCAAAAGCAGGGCGAAGGAGAATAAAAGCGGCGGATGGGATTTGAACCCACGACATCTTCCTTGGCAAGGAAGCATTCTAGCCAACTGAATTACCGCCGCAATTTTCCACATATCTAAAAAACTTACCACAGGAAAAATTGCGGCAGCCCCGGCTTCCACAAATCTCATTTTTTGAGAAAAGCCGGGGCCGCCGCAGATCTACCAAAGTGCCTTACAGGAAAGATCAAGGCAGTCCTCAAAGTTTTCTCCAGGAGGACCGCCGCAGATGATCATAGTATCAATTTCGAAAGTTCAACTAAACTACCTTTGGACAAAAAATTTATAGATATATAACCAAATAAAGCCATAAAAAAACCGACGCCGAGTAATCTTCCACTTTGGGAAAATTCGAAGTTAAATTGGACCCGTTCCACCATTTGCCGCTACTATTGACATTTTCTTATCCAAAGATGGAATAGCACTGATAGCGGGAAAGGAATCCTTCGGCGTCAGCAAGATGAAGGTATTAAAGTTCCAAGCCAGCCTGATGGAAGAACGAGCGAAGA